>NZ_JBNNST010000005.1:0-252924 GCF_050278025.1 Peribacillus sp. NPDC097197
AAAGCATCTTTATCACCTCAAGTTTTAATACTTTTATTTTAAAATAAAAAAGACTGTAGGCAAAGTCGATTTTCATCGAGTTTGTCTACAGTCTGGCGCTCCCTTTAGAGGGAGCGTTTTTAAAATGGGAGGACCGAAGCTTTCCCATTAATTTAGGTTAAACTGACTTGGACTGTCTTAAAATTCTCCCTCTTACATATAGATGTAGGGAGGAGGGGTGTACATGCTTTCTAGGTGGTCAGGAATCTTTCAGGTTGCAGCCGTTTATGTAGGTACAGTTGTCGGAGCGGGTTTTGCAACTGGAAAGGAGGTTGTTGAGTTCTTTACCCGTTATGGCTTTTATGGCTTTATCGGGATTTTAATAGCAGGCTATATTTTCATTTTCAGTGGTACGAAGATCATGTTGATTTCCTCAAGGATCAAGGCAGCTTCCTATGAAGAATTCAATCAATTTTTATTTGGGAAGAAATTAGCGGGCGTCATCAATGTTTTTTTCCTTATCATGCTGCTAGGTGTTACAGCGGTCATGATTTCGGGATCAGGTGCCGTTTTCGAGGAACAGCTTGGCATCTCGAAAAACGTTGGGAGCTGGACAACGGCCCTTCTGGCTTCATTGGTTTTGATGCTAGGAATGCGTGGGCTTTTTACAGTGAATTCTTTTGTTGTTCCCATCATGATTCTATTTAGCTTGATTCTGTTCTTCTCGACTTTAGGGACGGGTGAATTTTTATCTTCTCTAACGCAATTCCCAGAAGAACGGATCAGCTTGAAGATGATATTCTCCCCGTTTGCCTATACCGCTTTTAACCTGGCTTTAGCGCAGGCGGTGCTTGTTCCGGTGGCGTATGAGGTTAAGGATGAAAGAATTATAAAGCAAGGTGCTATTTTGGGTGGGGTATTCCTTACGATTATTCTACTCACTGGGCATTTATCACTTATGACCCTTCCGGATGTGATGAGCTATGAAATTCCATCGGCGGTCCTTATGAAAATGGTGGGCGGTCATTTACATTGGATGTTCATCTTGGTGATATACGGCGAAATCTTCACTTCAGTCATCGGAAATATTTACGGATTGCAGAGGCAAATCAGCAACTATATTAAAGTGCCTGGCATATTCATCATCGCCTTCAGCTTTATTGTGGCGTTGATTATCGGCACGTACGGATATGGAAGACTCCTGGGTTATCTCTATCCGGTATTTGGATACATAAGTTTACTGTTTTTAATCCTCGTCTGGAAAAGTGATGCAGGCAAAAAAATATAAAACGAGGGAAAGGGCTTACGTGCCCTTTCCCTTTATTTGATATCAGGATTCTTTCATGATTGTTTTAGCCATCTCTAGAAAGGCATCCCGGTAATCTTTGTCCTTCTTTGTAAACATGGTTAAGCGGACAGGGGACTTCTCATCTTTGAGTAAGACAGAAGTAACCACATCATCGCCGTTCACGACTTCATAGCCGGAACCATTATCTATGTTAAGTGCCGGGTCCTCTATCTTCTCTGAAATGCTTTTCAGTTGGGTTTGGACATTTTCCTCTACTTCGTCCCATTTGACATCGCCCGTTAATAATTCAATCCTCATGGATACAGAGTCGTCATCGGTCAGGAAAAGGACATCCTTTCCAGGCTCCTCGGCAGTCAACTCGAACTGTTGTAAGACGTATAGGCTAAATGGTTGATTATCACTATTTTTCAGGAAGGCTGTTTCTTCTTTTGCTTCCCCATTACTTGTATATTGCAAATTCTGTTCCATAAGCCTAACCTTTTTTGTCCCTTCAGAACTATCAGTAGCTCCATTTGTTGAGCCTGCTGTATTCTCTTCTTTTACCGTATCTTCTTGTGGTTCAGCCGTCTTGTCGTCCGTGGTTGTCCCACATCCGCTCAGCAATAGGGCCGCCATTGTCGCTCCGCCTAAATATTGCGTCCATTTTTTCATCGTTTTCCCTCAACTTTCTGTTGAATTTCTCATATGTGTAGAAAGGCATGACCTATCGACGCTCTGGAGAGAATCATCCCTTTTATATATAGACGAATGAAAAAGAAAAAAGTTACAAATGATATCATGGTAACCAAATGAACCATAAAGTTCCTGCATAGGAAAACGGAATGGTCAAAAACCATTCCGTCGTTCAGTACCTTCATCCGATGATCTTATAATTTTTATGATTGACAACTGTCTTCTGTTCAAGCTCCAAGTCAAGGTAATTTTCCATATACGTGACGTCCACGATTACAGAGTTCTCATTCACTTTCTCGACGATTCCTTGTAAGCCTTCTCTAAATTCAATGATATTTCCAACTTCCGCTTTCTTCATGGTAATCATCCTTTCCCATCTCGTTTTCAATGATAATCAGTAACTATGAATAAATGGATTATTCGAACACCTTGCTGTTTAGATTTTGACCTGGGAAGTGCAAGTAAAAAGATATAGAGTAGTTATAATGACTGGTTAGAAAGTACAGGTATGTGTTTTTTACATATTATGGAAATCAATATAAGCACACTTACTCTTACTTGTATGAGTCTGGATGATACTTATGTACGAAAAATACCAATCAATTTACAATGTGATATTTTACTTTACAGTTTGCACTATTTTTATGTATTCGTAAAGAATAATATAGTCAAGAGACCACAAAAAGTTCTGATTGATAATAAGCGTTAAGGTTATGTTAAAATAGAAACGGAATTTCTCCTATACAGGTAAGGAACAGAAACAACTAATAAGGAGGAAATAGAATGGATTCCGAAGAAGCAAAACTAGTCCTGAATAAACTGGCTAATCGGGAAATGGAAGAGTTCAGGATCAATAAGGAAGAATTTTTGAGTTTTCGTGAAGTGCTTGTTCAAAGAGCGGATTTCAAACATTTCCGAGGAAATGCCCAACATAATGGGGAAGTCATTTATACGTATTTAGAGGAAGCAAGAAGTTAAAATAGGAAAAGGACGGTTCGAATCGATGAACCGTCCTTTTCCTATTTTTTTATGGAATATCCATCTCCTTCCTCAATTTAAGAAGGGTGGTTTTTCGCCATGATTTCACGGCTGCAATCGAGACATTGAATGTATTGGCGATTTCATTTTGATTTTTATTTCCGATGAAAGTAAAGATGAGCCAGCGTTGCTGGTTCAATGTCAAGTTTTCTGTGTAGGCTAAGAGGTTCTCTGTCACGAGGGCCTCTGTGTGCATAGAAAAGGGATCTTCTATTTCAAGAACCGCTGCGTCAACTGGCTGGATATGCGTGTCGTATTTATGGAGGCGTTTTAATTCATTGATGATTCTCCCTTTTATGACTGTATATGCGAAGTTGGAGAATTGTCCGTTTGCTTCCTTGTACTTGCCTTGAGCTTCCCATAATGCAATTAATCCAATTTGAAAGAAATCCTCTTTGTTTTTATAAATGGATAGTGAGCGGATAACATGATGAATCATCGGAGTGAATTGTTCTGATAAACTTGTAAAACCGTCCATTTTCTACGCCTTTTTAAAAAGTGCACTTTTCGTATATTCCCGGGTGCTTTCACCTTAAATAATTTCATGGAATATATCGAAATGGAAAAATGCATAAAATAAAGGGGAGAAAATTGAATTTTGCGACGGAAAAACGTAAAAAAGCACCATCCATTATCGATATTTCGAAGTTTTGATTGGGTTAGACAAAATAAATAAAGGCACACCCGGCTTGCCGGGTGTGCCTAATGAAACTATTGATTATTTTTCCGATAGATTTTCAGTTCCTTGATTATCGTTTCTTTCAAACTTTCATTTTCATTCATAATGAAACCGTACATATAAGCGGATCCACTTTTCTTTTTCCAGAGAATTCGTCCACGTAAATCAATCTCGTCTGCATTTATGATGAAAGTTAGCAAAAGCTCGAGGTCCGCTTGCTCCGGAAGGTCAAGATTGGACTGGAACTTGAGCCCTCCGGCACTGATGTCCAGAACGGACATGGCCCCATTTCGGCTTTTATTTTCCAAGTTGTTTACTCTAATGATGCTAAAAAAACCAGAAAGCGGACGATCGAAAATAAAACGAAATGCTTCATCCCTGTTATATTTCACAATATGTCCCCCTGGAAATTCAGTATCTTTTCCGTTTTCTATTTTATCCATTTACAAGAATGAACGGATGGATACGTGTATGACCTTAACTCTGTGATTTCCGGAAGCCGGCCTTCACTGCATCCTGTTCTGTACAAAACATTTCTTCTTCTTTTGTTATATCATAGTATTGTCCACTTGGTATGTGGTAGATCTTATCACCTTTTGAATTGATATTTCCTTTAATGTTCGGATTGGAGCACGATGATTTTTCGGTGGTTTTTTCTGTTGTTCCTTTATCCGTTTTCGAATCATCGTATCCTTTCGAAGTGGCATAGTTTTCAATCGACCAAATGCCGATTTCCTCTTTTTGAGCTTGTTTCTGGATGGCTTCCAGTTCGTCAAGATATTTTGTATTGGGTGCATATACGTATGCGACCCGTGCGAGCCCTTTTTCTAGCAGAAGCTTATTTACCATTTTTCCATCTACATAAAAATAGGCCAGCAGACGGCCATATTTGTCTCGTTCACCGATTCCTGTCTCCACTTCCACTTCCGAACCGGCAGGCATTAGCTCTTTTGAAAACTTGCTAGCTTCAGGACCAAAGGGTTGTACGGGCTTGGAAGGATGGACGGTTTCGGGGGTATCGATTAAAAGAAGCCTGACCGTTTCTTGCTTTCCATTAGACGTCTTAATTTTCACCGTGTCGCCATCGACCACGCGAACTATTTGAGCTGTGAAGGTTTTTCCTTTTGATTCATTGGAGACTTGGTCTGTAGAAAGGGAGTTTTCCTTGGTGGAAGTATTCGTTTCTTCTGTGGACTTTTCTTCTGACAAATCGTCGGTTATTTCCTGGCAACCTGTTAATGTAAACGCACATAACGAAATCAGTAAAAATACATATTTAAAAAAAGTACTATATGTCGGTGTAGTCACCATAAATCCTCCATTCAAGTTGTTTTCCATGGTGTCATGGATAAGTAAGGGTCGCAAATAATACTACCTTATAAAATGATGAAAGAAAATGAAAAATATTCTATTTTCACCATATCCACTGTCCTCTCTGATGGTTTATTCTTATTAAGAAATCGTGAAGCAAGAAAGGTAGGAACCGGAAATATGTTCAGGTTAGAAAACATAACGTTTAAAGGGATTCTAAATATTGACCATCTTGAAATCCCGGCAAGGAAAATAACTTGTTTGACTGGGGAGAGCGGAGCTGGGAAAACGTCACTGCTTAGACTATTAAATAGAATGAATGAGCCGGACACCGGGTCGATTTTTTATCAAGAGCAACTCCTTGGAACATTTAACCCGATAGAGCTCCGTCGCCAAGTTACGATGCTATCTCAAACAGCACTCACCTTACCTGGAACCATTGAAGAAAACCTCCAATTTGGATTAGAGTTGACCGAAAGAGAAAAGGAATCAAAGGACGAGCTACTAAACGTACTTGAAACGGTATTGTTAAAGAAGCCATTATCAGCTGATGTAGAGAAATTGTCGGGTGGGGAGAAGTAAAGGTTGGCATTGGCAAGATTGCTTCTATTGAAGCCTGACGTATATTTATTGGATGAGCCAACATCCGCTCTTGATGAAGAGTCAGAGTTGGATGTCATGAACCGGTTTTTAACTAAAGTGAAACAGGAAATGGGAACCGTGGTCATGATTACTCATTCCAGGCAACTTGTGGATGAATATGCTGAGGAAAGGATCGTTCTTAAAAAGTCAAAGGAGGGGGACTATTAATGGAGAGTAGTGGGATAATAAATATTGAGCTTTGGCGTTTATGTGCGGCCTATGTATTCGTGGTTCTCCTGCTTATCATTGTAAAATGGCGAGGGATATCGAGGGAAAAACAAATTTTGCTCGCTACAGTACGCATGACGGTCCAACTTATTCTTGCAGGGTATGTATTGACGTATATATTCGAGAATCCCCATCCCTTGCTTTCAATAGGATTTTTTATGTTTGATAGCCTGGTTCTCTATCCGAAATATTTTTAAACAAATACCCTTTACGCTCAGCAAGAAAATCAAACGAATGGTCATTTTGAGTATGCTCACAGGTCCGATGGCCGCTTTGCTTTATTTTAACTTGGTCGTCATCCATTTCACGCCATGGTATGAACCACGTTACTTTATCCCGATTGCTGGTATGATTGTGGGGAATGCGATGACCGGCGTTACGTTAGCTTTAAAGAACCTGCACGAAGGCATCACAAGTAACCGCGATAAGGTGGAGGCGATGTTGATGCTTGGCGCCACGCCGCAGAAAGCCGTCAAAAAATATGTGGATGCCGCTTTCGATTCGGCAGTGCTGCCGACTTTGAATAATATGTTGGGTATGGGGATCATTTTCCTTCCGGGAATGATGACTGGGCAAATTCTTTCGGGAATCAGTCCGCTCATCGCCATAGAATATCAAATTGCCATACTTATTGGGATTCTTGGTAGTGTCTCCATAACGGTCATCCTCTTTATCTTGCTGAGTTTTAAGGCGTTTTTCACAAAGTCTGCACAACTGTCCATCTAAAACTTTTTAAAGGAAATAAATTAATTGTTGCAGTTTTATCCTAATTTTTGTACGATTCTTTAGAAACAGGATAGTTATGGTTTGTTTGTTGAGAATGATAATGATATTCTGAAAAGGAAATCGTAGATTTTCGTATCTTTCTTAAATGAATAGGGAAAAACCTTACATATCCTATTCTTGTTAGTTTATTTTATATTAAAGGAGAATGATTTATATGGTAGAAAAAACGTTTACAGTAACTGCAGAAACAGGAATTCATGCTCGTCCCGCTACATTGCTTGTACAAGCAGCTGGTAAATTTGATTCAGAAATTAACCTTGCATATAAAGAGAAAAAAGTGAATCTTAAATCCATTATGGGTGTTATGTCTCTTGGAATCGGTAAAGGTGCAGAAATCACGATTACTGCAGAAGGCAGCGATGAAAATGATGCTCTAAAAACACTTTCTGACACATTGAGCAGAGAAGGTTTGGCAGAATAATGTCCACGCTGATAAGTGGAATCGCAGCGTCAAGCGGCATAGCCATCGCGAAAGCCTATCGTCTTATCGAACCGGAATTGTCGGTTGAAAAAAGGAGTATTGAGGATGTTGAGGCTGAAGTAACCCGTTTCAAGGAAGCCATCCAAAAATCTACTTCAGAATTGGAAATCATCAGGAACAAGGCCGAGCAGGATTTGGGGGCCGATAAGGCAGCCATTTTTGATGCCCATTTACTAGTACTTTCCGATCCGGAACTTTTGAACCCTGTACAGGATAAAATCAAGTCCGAAAACATAAATGCTGAATCTTCTTTACATGAAGTTGCAAGCATGTTCATTACGATGTTTGAACAAATGGATAATGAGTACATGAAGGAAAGAGCCGCTGATATCCGTGATGTAACAAAACGTGTCCTATCTCATCTTTTGGGTATACATATTCCGAATCCAAGCATGATTGCAGAAGAAGTGATCATCATTGCCGAGGATTTGACGCCTTCTGATACGGCCCAGTTAAATCCGATGTATGTTAAAGGGTTCACGACTGATATCGGTGGCAGAACATCACATTCAGCCATTATGGCTCGTTCATTAGAGATTCCGGCAGTTGTAGGAACTAAAACGGTGACCGCTTCCATCGAAAATGGGGACTTGGTCATCATAGACGGGCTTAATGGCGAAGTGCATATTAACCCGACCCCTGAACTTGTGCAACGGTACGAGGAAATGCAGAAAAAATATGCCTTGCAGAAGGCTGAATGGGCAAAGTTGGTCCATGAACAAACGGTTACAAAAGATGGGCACCAAGTAGAGCTGGCAGCCAATATTGGGACACCGAAGGATTTAGAAGGTGTTCACAAAAATGGTGGGGAAGGAATCGGTTTGTACCGGACAGAATTCCTCTACATGGGACGAAATGAAATGCCTAGTGAAGAAGAGCAGTTTGAAGCCTATAAGACGGTGCTGGAAGGGATGGCCGGAAAGTCGGTTGTCGTCAGAACACTTGATATAGGCGGGGACAAAGAGTTACCCTACTTGCAGTTACCTAAGGAAATGAACCCATTCCTTGGCTATCGGGCAATTCGTTTATGCTTAAATGAGCAAGAAATTTTCCGTATCCAGTTACGGGCGTTGCTACGGGCAAGCATTTACGGAAACTTGAAAATCATGTTCCCAATGATTGCGACCTTAACGGAATTCCGCGAAGCCAAAGCTGTGTTGGAAGAAGTGCGGCAGGAATTACTTGAAAAGGATATCCCGGTGGCAGAAAAGATTGAAATCGGCATCATGGTTGAGATTCCTTCCACTGCGGTCATGGCAGATATTTTTGCCAAAGAGGTCGATTTCTTCAGCATTGGTACGAATGACTTGATTCAATATACAATGGCAGCGGACCGGATGAATGAGAGAGTCTCGTATTTATATCAACCATATAACCCGGCAATATTACGACTTGTTAAAATGGTAATTGATGCTGCCCATAAAGAAGGAAAATGGGCAGGAATGTGCGGCGAGATGGCGGGAGATGAAGTGGCTGTCCCTATTTTAATTGGGTTGGGCCTTGATGAATTCTCGATGAGTGCCACCTCTATCTTAAAAGCTCGATCTCTAATCAGGAAACTTTCACTTGAAGAAATGAAAAAACTATCACAAGATGTCTTGGTGATGGATACAAACGAACAAGTGAAAGAAGCTGTACTTGAAAAAGTGAATAAATAGCATGACAAACGGCGCTTTCATCCAATGAAACTTCAATGGATGAAAGCACCGTGTTTATTTTTTTGAAATCTTCCAAAAGATGTTTAACAACGTTATACATGGGTAAATAAAGGACAAGCACAGTTGTTTAGCTCGATATGAGCAACTGACATTCTCATTTCCCCCTTTTAAAGCCGGCTGGGTTTCCCAGCCGGCGATTTTTTTGGGGGAATAGGATAAAACTCTCCGGGGAATTGGGATATTGATAATTCAGATTTTTCACTTTATACAATAAAGGATATAATAAAATCATGTTTGGTATTTTTTATGAAAAAGGGGGAAGTACAGTGGATTTATATTTACAAAAGAAAAATGCCTTGATTCTGGCCTCGAGCCAAGGGTTGGGAAAGGCAATAGCGGAAGAGCTTGTTAAAGAAGGTGCCAACGTCATGCTCGCTGCGAGAAGTGAAGAAAAATTGGTGGCAGTTCAAAAGGAATTATCAAAGATCGGCAAGGGGAAAGTGTCGTATAAAGTGACGGATATTACAAAACCTGATGATATTAAGTCGTTGTTGGAGAAAGTGGCTGAAGAATTTGGCGGGCTAGATATCCTTATCAATAATGCCGGAGGTCCTCCAGGGGGGACATTTAATGATTTTAGTGATGCAGACTGGCAACATTCATTTGAACTGAATTTATTGAGCTTTATCCGAACCATTCGTGAAAGCTTACCGCTTCTAAAAAAACAAGGCGGCAAGATCGTTAACATTGCATCGTCTTCTATTAAAGAGCCAATACCCGGCCTATTGCTATCGAATACTTTCCGCACGGCAATCGTGGGATTGGCGAAAACATTGGCTACAGAGCTAGCACCAGACAAGATATTGATCAATACGGTTGGACCGGGTCGAATCGCAACCGAGCGCATTCAACATCTGGATCAATTCAATGCCGAGAAACAGGGTGTCTCAACTGCAGATATCACAGGGAAAGCCCTTAGTAACATCCCGCTTGGGCGTTATGGCGAACCAGAGGAATTTGCGAAGTTCGTAACCTTCCTCGTTTCTGGGGCCAATACATATTTAACCGGCCAATCTTATTTGGTAGATGGAGGGATGGTTAAATCCATCTAGTTTGCATTAATTCACAGATGATTCGAAGGGAGAATGAACATGAAAGAGAAAAACACAGTAATCGGATTTATTGGTACAGGGGTTATGGGAAAGAGCATGGCGGGAAACTTGCTTAAAGCAGGTTACGAGGTACATGTTTATACCAGGTCCAAGGAAAAGGCAGAAGAGTTGATTGGTAAGGGGGCAAAGTGGGCAGCAACACCTAGGGAGATTGCCCAACAAACGAATGTGATCATTTCCATGGTCGGGTATCCGAGTGATGTCGAGGAAATTTATCTGGGGGAACAGGGCCTTATTGAATGTGCAAAAGAAGGGACACTTTTAATAGATATGACAACCTCCACACCCTCCTTGGCCATGAAGATAGCGGGAGAAGCACGGAAAAAGGGGCTGGAAGCTCTTGATGCCCCAGTTTCCGGAGGAGATGTGGGTGCCCGTGATGGCAATCTAACCATCATGGTGGGCGGAGATCCTGCTGCATTTGAAACAGTACGCCCAATTCTTGAGTGCATGGGAAGCAATATTGTTCATCAAGGCCCTGAGGGTTCAGGTCAGCATACGAAAATGTGCAACCAAATAGCGATTGCCTCCAACATGATCGGGGTTACGGAAGCCATCTCATACGCTACAAGGGCAGGGCTTGATCCGGAAAAAGTCCTCCAAAGCATTTCCTCGGGCTCTGCCGGCAGTTGGTCCCTATCCAATCTTGTCCCACGAATGGTCAAAGGTGATTTTGAACCAGGGTTTTATATCAAGCATTTTATTAAAGATATGAAAATTGCACTTGATGAAGTGGAGAAAATGGGGTGGGATGCGCCTGGATTAACTTTGAGCAAATCTCTGTATGATGGGCTTGCAGAGGCTGGTGAGGAGAACAGCGGCACCCAGGCTTTATATAAACACTATAATTAAAAGTGCTATCCGCTCCTTTTTTGAATAAGCTGTAAGCGACAGCCTTTACAAAAAGGAGAGATACGTATGGGTGACTTTGACGATATCCACATGAAGTTCCAGGAACTTGAAGATGGCATATATATTGTCCGAATCGAGGGGTATAAACGGGAAAAAACGATTCACCAAACAAAGCCCATTCGTTGGGAATTGAAATTGATGAATGAGAGCCCCTTGATCTTACCGGTGAAATTCAGTCATATCGAGACCGATGCTGGTTTTCAAATATTAATGAGGGAGTTAAAAAACCTAGGGCATTCGAAACCGCGAAACGCCAGGGAATTTGAAGAGGTGATGACGGATCTATTGGGTTCAATAGTCGAGGTCAGCCTTACGACAACCAATAAGGAAGAAGGCTATCGCGAAGTGCGATTCTTACGAAGGTTGTATTAATATTGCCATACTCTCTTTTTTACAAAGAAAATGGCCTCAACGGTTCCTACTGTTGATGGCCATTTTTTTGTGCATACTATACTCACAGTTATTTTAAAAAGGCTGCGATACGATCCAATCCTTCTTTAAGTGTTTCCATGGAATAGGCATAGGAAATCCGGAAGTATCCTTCCCCCAGTGGCGAGAAGGCATCTCCAGGAACGACAGCTACCTTTTCCTGTTTTACTAGTTCCAGGCAGAACTCCAAGGAGGATGGGTAGCCTTCAGGCAGTTTTACGAAAAAGTAAAAGGCACCATCCGGTTTGACCACATCCAGATCCATTGCTTGTAATCGGTTGTACACGTAGTCCCTCCTACTAGCATATTCCGTTTTCATGGACATGCTATCGTCTTTTCCAACTGTTAACGCAGCTAAGGCAGCACGTTGCGAGATGGAGGAGGCACAAGTTACGTTATACTGATGGACCTTTAACAAATGTTTAGAAATCGACTCGGGAGCAAATAACAGACCAATCCTCCAACCAGTCATTGAATGGGATTTTGATAAACCATTTAACACAATGGTTTGTTCCCTTAAAAAAGTGGCGATTGAAACATGATCCTGGTCGAAAACCAACTCGCTATATATTTCATCGGCTAAAATGAAAATATCCTTGCCACGCACGAGCTCTGCGATGTCCTGTAGCTCTTCTGCCGTTAGTGTGACCCCGGTTGGATTTGAAGGGTAAGGCAAAACGATGCAACGGGTTTTTTCGGTTATGTATGTTTTTAGGATATCAGCGGTCAAACGAAAACCGTTCTTAGTCGTGTCAGCGTAAACAGGCTCGGCCCCGCTCATTTTAATGATCGGCTCGTAGCCTGGATAGACGGGGCCCGGGAGGATCACTTCATTTCCAGGGGTGAGGATGGTCCGAAATGTAATGTCGATTCCTTCGCTTGCTCCCGAAGTTACGATGACTTCATTGACTGGATTGTATGAAAGCTGGTATTTATCTTTTACATAAGCGCTCGCGGCTTCCCTTAATTCCAAATATCCGGCATTATGGGTGTAAACCGTATAATCATCATCAATCGCCTGTTTTGCGGCTTCCTTAATATGTCGGGGTGTAGGGAAGTCGGGCTGACCTATCGTTAAAGAAATGGTCCCTTTAATATCGGCGACTAGATTATAGAATTTTCGGATTCCAGATATTTGAACCTCTTTTACAAGCGGGTTTACTAAATGTTCCATTTGAATATCCTCCTTGTTCTTATCAGTTTGTGAATGGTTATATGAATGTATCAAATCCATTCTATTTTATCATTTTGTAAGGGGAGAGGAAAAAATACTTTTTGTGATTAATGTATTGAAGGTATAATGAAGTTCAAGATCAAGAAAATTTTGAGGATTGATATAAATGATTAGAACCTGTGCCATAACAAAAGAAAAAGAGGTCATTTTTGATTTAGAGCTAAAAAAATTAAGTGATGATTATATTGAATGGTATTGGGTGGACTTTTCAAAACCTACTGTAGAGGAAATAAAGGTGCTATCGAGCCATTTCCACTTTCACCATTTAGCCATCGAAGATTGCCTTGATGACTATAACCAGCGGCCAAAAATGGATTTTTATGAAGGCTATCAATTCCTCGTGATACATGCCATAAGGCAGAAAATCTTCAAGGCTGTCGAATTGGGTCTTTTTATCGGGGAAAAATGGTTGGTCACATTTCATAAGGAAGAACTCCAGGAACTAGAAGAGGTTTGGAGGGAAATCCCTGAGTTGGAAACCTTAAAGCAAGGGCCGTTCTTCTTGATGCATAGACTGATTGACCGGGTCGTCGATGAATTCTTTCCTCCTGTTTATAAAATGGAAAGCGAGCTTAACAGTATCGAGGATAACACGGAGAATGAAACGATATCGGAATTGATGAATCAGCTATTCGATTTGAGAACGGATTTGTCGAAGCTTCGGCGTACAATCTTGCCCATGCGTGACTTATTGTATAGGATGATTACTTCTGATAGGTTGAACTATTTAAAGGATCAGCATCTATATTTCCATGATGTATATGATCACCTTATTAAGCTAACGGAGATGCTTGAATCCTATCGGGATTTTTCTTCAGATATTCGCGATAGTTATCTGTCGGTCAATTCGAATAATATGAATTCTACGATGATGACTTTGACTGTCATTACGACCATTTTCATGCCACTCACTTTCATAGTGGGCGTGTATGGTATGAACTTTAAGTATATGCCTGAATTGAATTGGCACTATGGCTATTATGTAATCCTTGGGATGATGGGTGGCATTGCTTTTATGATGTTTTTATATTTCGTCAAAAAAGGCTGGTTGGAAATAGGTAAAAAGTCTCGTAATAGGTAAAATCGATTAAGCGATCTGCCATATTGATGGAACAATGATAAAAGTCTTTGTTATAATGGATAGGTTATCATTAATTTCCAAAAATGTGAAAGAGAGGTAGTTTATTATGGAAAGATTAGTAGAGGTTTATCCAGATGAAGGAAGAGAGTATGCAGGTTTTTGGATACGATTTGGTGCCAATATCATTGATGGAATCATAATCGGTATCCCCACAGGAATCCTGATGACCATCGTGAATCTAATTTGGCTCGGCAGCATGTCAAGCGTTCAGGAAGACATGCTTGATCCCAATTATGAGCCGGGAGGCGGAGAAATCTTGGCCTTCATGGGCGGGACTTTCATCACCTTATTTTTAGCTATACTTATTAGCTTTCTATATTATACTCTATTACACTCTTCGAAATGGCAGGGGACTGTCGGGAAAAAACTGCTTAATATTAAAGTGGTGGATTTAAATGGAAATCGTATCGGTTTCGGCAAGGCTGCGGGCCGCTATTTCGCTACGATTATTTCAGGAGTCATCCTTTATATCGGCTATATCATGGCCGGGTTCACGGAAAAGAAACAAGCGCTCCACGATATGATAGTCGGAACGCTTGTCGTAAAAAAGTAAATGAATCAAAGTAGGGAGGCTCAAAGGTGGGCCTTCTTTTTTTCGTGTGCCTCGGTAATTCATTTTCACAATATTATTTTTTGCCCAGGATTCTAAACAATCGGCGTAAATAACCGAATTATTAGGTAGAAGTCATTTATCTATAAGGTAAAGGTTTTTTTTGCTAAAATGTATTATTTTTCAATCTAGAAAAGTAGTATATTGAATAAATAAATGATAGATGTAAGGGAAGGGCGAGATAAATAAATGGAAGCCAATAAAGGAATATTACTTGAAAGCGGTACGAATGAACTTGAAATCGTCGAATTCGGGATTGGAAAGAATAAATTCGGCATAAATGTAATTAAAGTGAAGGAAATCATAAATCCTGTACATATTACCCTTGTGCCTCACTCCCATCCGAATGTGGAGGGGATCATTGAGCTTCGTGGTGAAGTGCTTCCTGTCGTTAATGTAGCTGATGCCTTAGGGTTTCCTGCATCGGAAAATCCAGAACAGGATAAATTCATAGTCGCTGAATTCAATCAGCAAAAAGTCGTCTTCCATGTCCATACGGTGACACAGATCCATCGTATCTCATGGACACAAATCGAAAAGCCTTCGGATATGTATCAAGGCTTGGAAAGCCAGATTATCGGCGTTATCAAACTAAACAGTGAAATGATATTATTGCTGGATTTTGAGAAAATCGTCGTCGAAATCAATCCTGAGTCAGGAATCAATGTTCAGCAGGTTAGAAAACTTGGTCAACGTCAAAATTCCGAAAAGAGAATCTTGATTGCTGAGGACTCGCCATTACTGCGTAAGTTGCTGTTCGATACATTGACTGAAGCCGGATTTAAGCAATTGGAGTTCTACGAAAATGGTCAGGATGCCATCAATTATTTGGAAGGGCTCGTAGAAGCCGGCAAAACGATTGTGGAGGAAATCCAACTGGTGATTACGGATATTGAGATGCCTCAAATGGACGGGCATCATCTTACTAGAAGAATTAAGGAGAATGGCAAACTCGCTGAATTGCCGGTCATTATATTTTCATCGTTGATTACAGATAGCCTACGCCATAAAGGGCAGGTAGTCGGTGCGGATGCACAGATCAGCAAACCGGAGATTGCGGAACTGATAAGATTGATCGATCAATTTGTTTTATAACCTATGAAAATGGGACGAGGATATTAGATCCTCGTCCCGTTTTTTTCTTTTAATACTTTGAACCTTTTCCTAAAAAAGAAGAGGGGAATGGATTATGAAAGGGCTGTTTAACTTGACTCCGTCCATATGACTTTTTTTCGGCCTTTACAGGGCTGGTTTGTTTTTCGCCAGCTTGTCCAACGTAAGTTTGTAAAATTTGCTTTGCTTTTGATAGTGACAAGGCAGCTTTAGGATTTCGTATGGACGCTGCGCGACTGCCGAGATGGGGGAGGGTTTTTAAGTCTTCCTTCGTAGGCGGTAGGTGAAAGACGTATGATCCACATTCAACAATGACATCGGATTGTTGCGCGGCAAAGCGAGGGTTGTCAGAAAAATGGAGTCCCATCTTCTTCGCTTTTCCTTCTTGCATGAGCTTATTTAATGCGAGCTTCTTTAAATTGTACAGATTTTTAGGCTCCAATGCAGTCTTAGCATGTTTATTTACTATAAACACGGCTTGGGCAAGGGAGTTTATCGAAAACTCATCCATTTCAGAATGTCCTTTCGTTTGATTCATAGTAGAAACTCCTTTTCATCATAGGTTTAGAAGTAATGCTATTGAAATAGATTTCTTCAATCAAGTCTACCGTTTATTTATATTGGTGTGATATTAGGCTTGTAAGGTAGAGTCGGATGGAAAATAGTTCAAAAATTTATAATTCAAAGTTATTCCCAACACTTTACCATCTATGCATTTCATATTATACCACTACAAAATATATAAGGAAGCAAATTCTAATACTGTGACGCTTTAATTTGTGAAAAACTATAAGGTAAAGAACTTGTATCCATTAAGAAAAGAAGGCGGTTCATTCCGCCTTCTGTGCAACCCTTATTGGGTGTAGATATTAATATTTTCATTGACTGCGGCTTGTGCGCCGAATTGTTGTGGGTAGCCCTGAAAACCTTGGTACCCCGGATATCCCTGATTGCCTGGATAGGGAGGGGCAGGATAAGGAGGGTAAGCGGGCGGATAGGGAGGATACGGCGGATACGGCGGCGGGTATGGTGGACGGTTGTTGAATAATAACGGACCTACTGCTAATCCAGCCACAAATGATAAAGGGAGCAATAAAGGAAAGAATGGAAAGAAGCGTTCATCGTTCCCATATTCAATTCCCATTTCATCCCCGTATCCGTTACGATATACATTTTGCGGATGTGGATATTGTTGGTAGGGATAGAAAGGATAATAATATTGTGTTTGCATGGTTGGCCTCCTTTTCTCTATGTCTTTACATAGTATGGTTTATTTTATGAAAAGAGCCTGTTCCAGCTGAATCTGTTATAATGAATCTATTCGTTTTTCAAATAGTTGAGGTGGTTTTATGGAGCCGTTTAAGAAGGTTTTGGCCGTAGGTTTTGGAGGTGCGGGTGGAGCATTAGTACGCTATTCAATTAGTGCCTCGACATCCGTTTTTTTCTTTCCATTTGGGACGCTCCTTATAAATATAGTAGGGTGTTTTTTGCTTGGAACGATAAATGGGTATTTCGCCTCTAAAAAAAAGTCACTCGTTTTTTTAGCTCTTGGTAGTGGGTTTTGCGGAGGGTTTACCACGATGTCTACATTTTCTCAGGAAATGGTAACGCTTATGCGGCATTCCATGATTCAAGCAGCGATTTATCTAGGAGCTACGCTTGTAATGGGACTGTTTGCTGGTTTTATAGGGCTGCGTCCTTTTACTGACAAAAGAGGTGAGACCTTGTGATTCATGTTTTCTCCGTTTTGATTGGAGGGTTTTTCGGTGCAGCCTTCAGATATATGTTTCAGACTTTATTTAATAAGCTTCTGCCTTCGAAGCCCATACCATTTAGTATTTTGCTAATTAATCTAATTGGGTGTTTCGGGTTAGGATGGATCTTTCCAAGAAAGGAAGAATGGGAACTTTCTATGCAGTTGATGCTTTCAATGGGATTTTTCGGTGCTTTTACGACTTTCTCCACTTTCAGTATGGAAGCTCTTGACCTTATGAAAAAACACCGCTACATAGAATGTCTTATCTACATAACGGTATCGGTTATTGGTGGCATCTTGGCGTTCCTATATGGTTATATGCTTTAAAGGTCTTATCCATTAACACTTTTGCAGGATGGTAAAATTATCGAGGTGTTTCCATTCACCATCTAATGCTATAATTCACTACATAGGAATTTTCACGCACAGGCTTTGTTAATGAGTCTGGCGATTTTCCCCTGTATTTCTTGTTATTCTGCTCTTAGTTCATAAATGGTCAATTCAGGGCGCGATAAAAAGCGATAAGGAAGTCGGGTTGTGCCAAGACCTCGGTTAACATGTAGAGTCAAGGAACCAAGATCAAAGGTCCCCTCCGTATACTTTTCGGCATATGGGGGAGTGACAAGGGCACCAATCAAAGGAATTTGAACTTGCCCGCCGTGACTGTGCCCGCTAATCTGATAGTGGATATCATAAGTGCTAGATATATCTGCCAGGTCTGGAGCATGGGAGAGCATAATGGCGAACCCCCCTTTTGGTATACCTGAGAGAGCCTTTTCAAAGTCAGGTTTTCCGAGCATCGCATCATCCACACCAGTTAGGAATATTTCTTCTGCTGAAAGTAATGAAACCCGGGCGGAATTATTTTGCAACATGGTGAAATTCGATTTTTCCATGATATCTCGATATATCTCGGAGCCATACCCACCGTGATCATGGTTACCGAAAATGCTGAACTTGCCCAAGGGCGCTTTAAGTTGATTCAACACAGGTGGGATTTCATTTTGAGCATTATATTTATTGGGCTCGTCCATCAAATCACCGGTAAATAAAACAATATCCGGATCCATTTGGTTTATCTTCTCGACAATCGCTTGCAAGTCACTAAGCTGAAATTGAAAGCCTAAGTGGGTATCGCTGAACTGTATCATTTTCATACCATCAAAACCTTTAGGAATAAGAGGGTGGCTGATAAAATTGTGCTTTATTTCTAACCACTTTGGCTCTAAGTTATGGGCGTAATATCCGCCCCCAACGCTTAAACCAGTTACAGTCGCCAGCGTACGCAGGCCATTTTTTATAAATGTTCTTCGGGAAATACTTTTACTCAAATTAATCAACCTATCTACATTAAGAATGTTACTTCCTCATATTAACAAACAATGTACATAATTAGAAGAAATCTCTTCTATAGGCAAAGGGAAACCTAGTTTATTGGAGTCGAATGGTTAATATCCAGTTTAAAACTGACATTTACACGGAGGTAGCATGATGACCGAACCAATGTTTATTACACTGATTATACTTCTATGCGCGTTCGCGCTTTTTATACAAGGTAAATTTCGTGCGGATTTAATCGCTCTTTGTGCCCTTGCTGTTCTGGGGCTGACTGGCATACTTACATTTAATGAACTGGTGGCGGGGTTTGCCAATCCCGTAGTGATTATGCTAGCGGCCCTATATATCGTCGGGGCAGGATTATTCAATACTGGAATCATAGAAAAGATAGGAAACAAATTGCTTAACTATTGTGGTGGGAATGAGTGGAAGTCACTATTGATCGTCATGGTAACGGCAGGCCTATTAAGTGCACTATTAAGCGGTACCGGTATTGTTGCCATTTTGCTTCCACTTGTAATGAGCATGGCTTTGCAACAAAAAACAAGTCCGACCCGTTATTTATTGCCACTGGCCTATGCATGCAGTATTGGCGGACTCATTACACTAACCGGTACCCCGTCAAATATGATTGTAGCCAATGTATTGAGGGAAAATGGGTTAGAGACATTTTCTTTCTTTGATTTCGCACCAATCGGTTTGATTGCATTTATAGCTGGGCTTTTCTTCATGCTCACACTGGGACGTTTGCTATTACCGGAAAAAACAATTGCAGCCAATAATAGTGTAAAGGGCTTATCCGCGGGGGAACTGGCTGGAATGTACAAAGTGTATGATCTTTTGCATTACCTACACATTCCTGCTTCATCGGATATTGTCGGAGAAAGGCTATCCGACCTTCAGCTTCCCATTCAATATGAATTGACATTAATTGAAATTCAACGGAAATCCAAAGACAAGCAGTTGCCGTTGCTTCAAAAGCAACAAACGATATCTGCCAGGGCCAATGAGGTACTGCATCCGGATGACATCATTTTGGTTTTTGGTGAAGAAGACGCGGTTCAGAGATTAGCGGAGCACTATGAATTGGAATTCAAACACTTTAATACGGAACAAATTAAGAAACATTTCCTTAGCAGTAAATTTGGTTTGACGGAAATATTGATCGTCCCGAACTCGGACTATGAAAATCAAACTCTTATTGATGTTCATTTTCGTGAAAAATACCAATGTAACGTGCTTGCAATCAATAGGAATGGTGAATATATCCAGGCGGATGTCGGAACAGAGCGTTTGAAACCTGGCGATGCGATATTGATTCACGGGGAGTGGGAGAATATCGAGAGGATTTCTTCCGATCTAGAGGATGTGATAGTGATAGGTACAACCTCAGAAGAAAGTTCCGCTGTGGATTCAAAATCCAAAACGTGGATTGCCTTGACCATAATGGGCATCATGATCGTTCTATTATCGATTGATTCGATTCCTCCTGCTTTGTCGGTCCTTACCGCTGCCTTGCTGATGATCGTAACTGGCTGTGTCCGTTCCATGGAAGATGCCTATCAAAAGATAAATTGGGAACCTATCCTATTAATTGCGGCCATGCTGGGGCTGACCGCTGCTTTTGATGATACAGGTGGTGTCAGGATGATAAGTGATTGGATGGCTTTATTATTCAATAATATTGGTGCACATGGATTATTGGCGGTCTTTTATCTCTTGACCCTGATCCTGAGCCAATTCATCCCGTATGGGGCAGCTACAGTCGTTATGACGCCCCTGGCATTAACCTCGGCAGTCAATCAGGGAATCGATCCCGTTCCGGTTTTCCTCTCACTGGCGGTTGCAGGAAGCCTGGCCTTGGCGACACCAAGAGTGGCGACTACAAATGCGTTGGTCATGACTGCGGGCGATTATAAATATGAAGATTTCACCGTCATAGGCATTGCGACACAAATCTTCATCGGTGTCATCGTGGTCATAACGATTCCATTGTTCTTCCCATTTTAATCGTGCATTAAAAAGGCCATTGTTCGATTTTAGAACAATGGCCTTTTACTATATCCGAGTAAAATAATAGAGATTCCTTCCTATATTTTTACCCATATAAAGGGTGAAAAGGGAGGATTGCGAAAGTTAGTATTATCAACGCCAACAACTAATGGTATAATTTTTGCATATTGATGTTTCGTAATTAGGGGGAATACATCATGGATGCAGAAAAAATATTAAAGAATTTAGACAGGGTAACACCTTTTTTTCAACCCATTTTCAGTGCAGATCAACATCAGGTCATCGGGTATGAAATACTAGGGCGCTATGAGGAAAAGGGCGAATATGAAAGTCTTGGTACTTTTTTTCACGATTCTTCCGTGCCTGAAGAATATCGGATAGAAGTGGATAATTATGTGTTGGAAATAGCTCTCGAACGAATAAGGGATTATGGTGAGGATTTTCTCATTTTTATTAATCGCGATCCCAATTTGCTTATGCTCGATCATGGCGAAGAATTTATGGAAATTCTCCATCGTCACTTTCAACCGGAGGAAATGAATAGAATCGTTCTTGAACTATCGGATACGATCAGCCCGGAAAACTACGAACCATTACAACATGTACTCGCCTATTTTAAAACATACGGCATTAAAATAGCATTTGATCATCTTGGGGAAGATAGTCAACTCGATCATATTGCTCAGATTTCTCCGAATATTTTAAAAGTGAATTTGAATCAACTTCGAATATCAGGGGGAGACGCATACCAGGTCATTCTCTTCTCGCTCAGTATGCTAGCACGTAGGATAGGGGCCAATTTACTGTTTGAAAATATCGAGTCTGAGTACCAGCTCCGTTTTGCTTGGAAGAATGGGGGGCGTTATTATCAGGGGTATTTCTTAGCAAAACCTGACGGGGAATTTATTGATAAAGATTTACTTCGAGAAAAATTTCATCAGGAATGCCAATCTTTCATATCTCTGGAAACAAAAAAGATGGAAGCCGTTTATCAAAAAACCCTGCAGTTTAATGAAGGGATGCAAGATTTCATCAAACAACAAAAAGGAAAAGGTTCGCATGAGGAATTCCTCGGAATCCTGGCGAAAAAATTGGATTCAGTATGTTTTCGGTTATATATTTGTGATGAAGAAGGGTATCAGAAATCGCCTAATATTCTTCATAAAGACGGACAATGGGTGGTCCAACCTAAATATATGAATCATAATTGGAGCTGGCGCCCTTATTTCCTTGAAAATATCGTTAAAATGCGCAATGAAAAAAAAGGCATTTTATCTGATCTGTACAGTGATATCGAAACGGGGGAGACGATTAGAACCTTTTCATATCCGCTGAATAATAAAGAATATATTTTCTTTGATTTGTCCTATAGCTTCCTCTATGAAAACGAAGCCTTGTTATAAAAGCGGATGCAGGTATAATATTGTTCAAAATGTGTAACGATAAGCAAAAATAATGCTTGGAGGAGACATATTTTGAGTACATATATTTGGATTCTACTCATTGTCGTAATCATCATGTCGATATATTTACTCTTTTATACCTATTCTGTTGCAAAAGGGCAGAAAGCGGTCAAAGGGAAGTACGATTCGTCTCTCGATGATTCAGTAAAAGAGCATCCATATTTGTGGAATCCGATTTTTATTTCTTTATTGGTTGCAACGGTCTTGATTGCTGGTTTCATTTTTTATTATGCATTTAAATAATTCATAAGAAGGAAGATTTCGGAAATTATGAAATCTTCTTTTTTTATGGAATAGCGAGAAGAAAACTACCAATATTCGGGTAGTTTTCCAATATGGTATTTTTTTTCAGTTTGGTCTTATCCATGGCGGGTAAGGAAAAGTATAGACAAAAACCGGTATGATTCGGATATTATACTACCTAGGAGATGAAACTATGAAAAAATATTTAGTTGCTTGCGTCGTTAGTGCTCTTCTTTTAATCGGAGGCTTACCTGTTACTGCAGAAGAAGGCATACATAGGGAACAAGTATTTTCGTTAATGCAGGAAGCATTAAATGATCAAGGTTCACTCAGTGAGGAAATAAGAACGGAGAAAGACATTAAAGGAAAACTGAATGATCACTTCACGGAAGAGTTCATAGATAAGTTTTATAAAGCCAATGTCGTGCAAGTCGAGGGAGGTTATATGGCCTTCGGTTCGGATTTCGCACCCTATTATATTCCTTTCTTTAGCTATGATGATCATACAGAAGTAATCTATGGGGAAAACTTGGACTACATGTATGTACAAGAGTCATTTGAGGCATCAGAAGGGGGCCCTGTCACTTCCGGGAAACATGTAGAGACAGTTACCTTGAAAAAAGAAAATGACGTCTGGAAGGTTGCCGACGTTTCATATGAAAGCGCAAATCAAAAAGAACAGGCAGATAAGTAATATAGTTGATTGGATAATCGAATATCCAGCATGAAAAAAGTCTAAAGAAGGATGATCTTCTTTAGACTTTTTTAAAATTAAAGATTCAATTCCTTTTCAATGGCATCGATATTAAAACCAATGATGGCTTTTCCATCGATGACTACTGTAGGTGTGGAATATGATCCATATTTATTAGTTAATTCTTTGCGGGCATGCCCATCTGCTTTAATATCTTTTTCCTTATATTCGATATTGTTATCATCCAGAAACAATTTCGTTATCTTGCAGGGAGGGCATTCGGGTTGTGTATATAGGGTAATGTCTTTCATGATTTCCTCCAAATAATCTTTAATTGAGTTCTTATTCATTATAAAGAATGGCACTACTTTTGGATAGGATTATATCCTGGGTTATCACGTTTGACCAAATAGTCGATTAACCCCATGGAACAGACTTCCAGGTCCATCCTAATAATCTCGAACACGGGATGGTCCCCCGTTATGCCCATTGATGCAAGGTGGGTGGTGACTTTATCGAAAATCATTTCTATAGTTGCATCGACTTGTTCCTTGAACGTTTTGTATTCGTTGAAGGCAGTTTCAGCTGTTTGAACGAAAATGGGCAACCAGTAACGCAATTGTTTATATACTTCCGTTGGATTATCCGAAACGCCGTAATGGCCAAAATATATCCGATTCACATCCAAACTTTCATACAAATCCGCAGCGGCAAGCATCGCTATGGGATTAAATTGATTAGGTGATGTAGAAGGTAAATATAATTCGATGCCATCTGGTTCAAGTTCACGATAGTACACACCGACCGTATCACCGGAAAACATTCCTTTTGAAACTGAATCGTATATGCTGAGATGGTGGTTTGCGTGGCCTGGGGTATCATACAAGGTCAAGGTACAGTTGTCGCTCGTTTCAAGGGATTCCTTGTTTCCCTTAATGATGATTTTTTCGTGCGGAACTGGAAGGATGGGGTTGAAAAGTTTGTCGAAATCCGCACCGTAGACCTCTTTTGCCCCTGCAACCAATCGCGTTGGATCTTCAAGATGGCGCGCACCTTTTGGATGGACAACCACTTTTGCGTTCGGGCAATGCTGTAAAAAAAGGCCAACCCCCCCTGCATGGTCCAAATGAATATGGGTTAGAATGATATATGTAATGTCTTCTAAAGCAATCCCCAGCGCTTGCAACCCCTTGAGTACATGAGGGATGGAGGGGCTGGCAGATGTCTCAACTAAAGTAATGTCCCTATCGGCCATTACATACGTACCAGTTCGGTTCTCCCTACCTAGATCAAAACCGTCAATGAGAGAAACACGATAACCGAGATCACTAACCTTAACCAATAAAATGCACCTCCGGAAAATTTTTTGTGTACAAAATTCATTCCTTATTTTATTCTGATAATAGTAGCATGTAAAGAATGAAGGTTTTAATTATTCTGAATTTATTTCAGCGTGGCTACTGTATAGAAAAGTATGGTATAGTGAAACCTATCGAAAAGGTTTTATTCAGAAAGGAGAGGGAGTATGTCTCAATTACAGGGCATTCTTACCAGATTGAAAAGTCTTCAAGAGCAAGCAAAGGAATCTGAATCTGCTCAGCGTTTTTTTGAAATAGATGGTGTGAAAAAATGCCAGGTTACATATTTCAGCAAAACAGAAATGTTCGAGCTTGAAGTATACAGTGATAAAGGGAAATCATCAAAATATCAATTCGATAATGTTGATATGATTACCATTGAAATCTTTGATCTTCTTCAATCTTAATTTAATTTGTAAAAGCTGCATTCCATTAGGAAAGCAGCTTTTTTATTTTGTTTATTAGTGTGATTTAGGGAGCCAGGTGGTTTGAATGAATACAATGACTTTATGACACATTATAAAGAGGAGGGATGAAGATGAAAAAACCAAAAGCGATATGCCCTGTTTGTTCCGATGAGAGGATATTAGAGGATGTTTTAACCGCCCAGTCCAATCAAAATGTTATTTATCGATGCCCTGAATGTGGTTATGAAAAAGGTGATATCAAAACAAGCAAGGGGTAATCGACCTTTTAAAAGGTCCCTTTTTTTGGAATTGAAGGGGTGTTTGATTGGGCCTTTTCTGCGTGTTTATGTTAAACTAGAATAAGGGATATATATATAAAAACATATGGTAAGGGGTTTTAACATGATCGGTACTCATGATGGGGATTTATTGGAATCCAGCGTGAAAGACTTAATGATTTCTTCTGAACGCGTGGCCCACGTGCAGGTAACCAATAATTTAGAACATGCGCTATTGGTATTAACGAAGAGCGGTTATACGGCCATTCCTGTGTTAGATCCAATGTACAAACTGCATGGCTTAATCAGCACACCAGTCATTCTCGACTCTATCTTGGGACTTGAGAGAATTGAATTTGATAATCTGGAGAATAAAAAAGTTTCCGAAATTATGAATATAGATATACCTCGTCTGAATATAGACGATCCATTGATAAAAGGGGTAGAAATGTTAATTGATCATCCATTTGTCTGTGTTGAGAATGACGAACATCTATTTGAAGGCATTCTTACGAGAAGGGCGATTTTGAAGAAAGTCTTTAAAGAACAATTGTTGCCTGAATGAGGAAATATCCATAGTAAATGAACAGTTTACCTCAGACTCGCCAAGTGGCGAGTTTTCTTATTCTACATAAATCACTAAAAATGGGTTAACCATAGATATCATATTAGTTGAGAGGATGCGTAACTTGGTACAAGCAATAAATACTTCGAACGGTCAAAACTTAAAATTAAAGCGGCCATTCATCCTTGCGGCGATCATGATGGCGATGTTCATGAATGCAATTGAAGGTACCATTGTGTCGACGGCCATGCCTGCCATTGTCAGTGACCTGGGTGGCTTTTCATTATATAGCTGGGTTTTTTCCGGCTATTTACTTATGAATGCCGTGACGGTCTTGATATATGGAAAGTTATCCGACATAGTCGGTCGAAAGCCTGTTCTTTTATTTGGCATTATCGTCTTCCTGATTGGTTCGGTTCTATGTGGCTTTGCTGACTCGATGACGGAGCTCATATTTTATCGATTTCTGCAGGGGTTTGGTGCCGGGGCGGTCGCGCCAGTAGCCTCAACCATTGTCGGGGACATTTATAAGAATGAAGAGAGGGCCCGCATCCAAGGATACCTCTCAAGCGTATGGGGTATTTCTGCTGTCATGGGACCGGCATTGGGCGGGTTGATTGTCGAGTCTCTTTCTTGGAGACTTGTATTCTGGATCAACATTCCCCTGGGTTTACTATCATTTGTTGGAATCTGGATGTTCCTTCATGAAAATATTGAAAAGAAAAAACGTGATATTGACTATATAGGGGCGGCGTTGTTAACTTTATCGATATCCACCTTGATGGTGGTCCTTGTCCAAGGTGGAGTAAAATGGTCCTGGGCTTCTACTCCAGCCATTTCACTTGTTGGAATTGCCGTCGTTTCGTTTATTTTATTCATCGTTCAGGAAAAAAGGGCTTCCGAGCCAATGATGCCATTTGAAATATGGAAAGAGCGCTCAATTTTAATAGCGAACCTTGTTTCCCTGACAACAGGGGTGATGATGATTGGGTTGTCGAGTTTCCTGCCAACGTTTGTTCAAGGAGTAATGGAACGCTCACCGACAGTTGCAGGTTTTACACTGACTGCCATGTCCATTGGTTGGCCAATTGCTTCGGTTTTTGCTGGTAGACTCTTGTTAAAAATAGGGTTTAAGGCTACATCACTCCTTGGTGGGGTTTCTTTGATTCTTGGAAGCGCGATTTTAGTTTTGATGAAGCCAGAAGCTGGTCCACTTATTGCAGCAATGGGATCTTTCTTTGTTGGGGTGGGGATGGGTTTGACATCGACATCTTTCATCGTCGTCATACAAAAGACGGTCAGTTGGGAACGCCGGGGGATTGCAACTGCCTCGAATATGTTCATGCGGAATCTTGGGAATACTGTGGGAGCCGCTTTACTCGGGGGAGTCATGAATACAAGGCTGCAAGCCTATTTGAATGAACATGCAGCAGTTGATTCAAAAGTGACGATCGACACAGCCAATAAATTATTGGATAGTGAAGAGCGTGCTATGCTGCCTAAAGATGTAGTAGAGGTATTACAGGAAGGACTTACGACGTCCCTGCACACCATTTATCTTATCGTCTTACTTTTTGCCGTTATTAGTCTTGTGACTCTGACAAGACTAAAGAAAAGGGAAAAGCGAACTGAATAGTTAGAAAGAAGAGGCAATCTACACATGGGTTGCCTCTTTTTTTGGATGCTCAAATCTTGCCTACACGAGTGCCAAGATGAATCAATGAGGCGTTGGCCATGTAAAATAAATTTGAACTGTTGGGTGGGGGGGCTTCTTTCGAGAATTTAGATCATGGCACTCTAGACGCCGCAAACCCGATGATGAGCAATAAAACATCTTCATGAGTTTCATTCCATTTCTTTTCTCTTGTAATATAGGTGATCTTTGTTGATAATTAAATTTATATAAAATGAATCAATGTGATAAGAATTAATTATCAAGAGGTTGGTGTGTATGTCTTTTTCAGAATATCACTTATTATCCGTTTTGGCCCAGGAGATGAATATGAGGAAAGCTGCGGAGCGTTTATTCGTTTCCCAGCCTGCGCTTTCACAACGTCTGCAAACAATAGAAAAGGATTGGGGATCAAAGTTATTCCTGCGTTCGCAAAAAGGGCTTTCCTTGACACCTGCTGGTGAAGCGGTCATTCGATTGGCTAATGATATATTGGCCAAGGAAGAAACGGTGAGGGAAAGTATCCAGGCAATGGATCATGAAGTATATGGTACCTTGAAAATTGCTTGTGCTTCAATAGTCGGACAGAACTGGTTACCACAAGTTTTGAAAAAGTTCGTACAAAAATATCCCTATGCCAAAATTTCTTTAATCACTGGCTGGAGCAGTGAAATTTTAAAGTCCTTATATGAGGGGCAGGTACATATCGGCATCATCCGTGGGGCACCAGATTGGAAAGGCGTAAAACAGCATTTGTTTACGGATATGCTTTACCTGGTGGACACAGAGATGAAGGAACTGGACCAGGTATTCGAAACGGATCGCCCTTTTATCCAGTTTAAAAGTGATTCGAATTATTATCAGGAAATACAGGATTGGTGGCATCGTCAATTCAAGACCACCCCTAAAAATACGATAGTCGTCGATCAAATTGAAACATGTAAGCAAATGGTATTCAATGGGATTGGCTATGCGATCCTACCTGCCATCACTTTACATGATAAAGACACGAATATCTTTAAGATTCCCCTCTTGGATGGACAAAACCATTCAATCGAACGGGATACATGGCTTTGTGGATATGAATCTGCTTTTCAGCTTAAACAGGTACAAGCCTTCACGGAAGTGGTCAAAGAACATATACGTGATCAAGGCATGTTGTGAGTCTTCGAAAGATGGTGTCACGCTAGTAAAAACCATTTATAAAAAGATATTCATTCCTTGTCTTGTAAGCTGTTGTCTGTTAAATTTAAAACGAGTAACGATACATAATTAGGAGGTTTTACCGAGCATGAACAAAATGGATGCAAATGAAATTATTTCTTTTATCTCCAATAGTAAAAAGTCAACACCAGTAAAGGTATATGTCAAAGGTGAATTAGATGGCGTAGATTTTGGCCCTGCTGCTAAAACTTTCATTACAGGCAACACCGGCGTTGTATTCGGTGAGTGGTCTGAAATTGAAACGGCTATCGAAACAGCTGGATCGAAGATTGAAGATTATGTGATTGAAAATGATCGTCGCAATTCTGCTATACCACTATTAGATTTAAAAGGCATCAAGGCCCGCATCGAGCCAGGTGCAGTGATTCGTGACCAAGTTTCAATTGGTGACAATGCGGTTATCATGATGGGAGCATCAATCAATATCGGTTCTGTTATTGGTGAAGGTACAATGATCGACATGAATGCAACTCTTGGAGGACGTGCAACAGTGGGCAAAAACTGTCATGTGGGGGCTGGAGCTGTCCTTGCTGGTGTCATTGAGCCACCTTCAGCAAAACCTGTCGTGTTGGAAGATGATGTGTTAATTGGTGCTAACGCAGTCGTTCTGGAAGGCGTTACAATCGGGAAAGGTTCAGTTGTGGCGGCAGGAGCCATCGTCACGAAAGATGTCCCTCCATACTCAGTGGCTGCTGGTATACCGGCTAAAGTCATTAAACAAATAGATGAAAAAACAAAATCAAAAACTGAAATCATGCAAGAGCTTCGTCAACTTTAATTCCAACCTGAAATATGTTCAAGAGCGTGGATACCTATATCCACGCTTTCTGTATAGGGAGTGAAAAAATATGGAACAGAGCCCGTTTGTTACGATACGGCGCGATTTACATCAAATACCGGAAATAGGTTTTCAAGAATTCAAGACGCAACAATATTTGCTTACATACATAATGAACTTGGCTTCAGAACGAATGGAAGTCGAAACTTGGAAAACAGGGATCTTCGTGAAAATCAAAGGAAATAATCCCAATAAGGTAATTGGCTACCGAGCTGATATCGATGGTTTGCCAATTATAGAAGAGACAGGATTGCCATTTGCCTCTACACATGACGACTATATGCATGCGTGTGGACATGATTTCCACATGAGCATAGGCCTCGGTCTACTGACACATTTTGTTGAATATCCAATCGATGATGACTTAGTATTCATTTTTCAACCGGCTGAGGAAGGGCCTGGCGGGGCTGAACCGATGTTGAAATCCGAGACTATGAAAAAATGGAAGCCTGACATGATACTTGCTCTCCATGTGGCACCTGAATACCCGGTTGGGACGATTGCGGTTAAAGAGGGGCTTTTATTTGCAAATACATCTGAACTATTCATCGATCTGGAAGGCAAGGGCGGACATGCAGCATATCCGCACAATACGAATGATATGGTCATTACTGCCTGTTCACTTGTGGGACAATTGCAAACCATTGTTTCCCGTAATGTGAACCCATTGGATTCAGCGGTCATCACCATTGGAAAGATTACGGGAGGAACCGTTCAAAATATCATTGCGGAGAAGGCTCGTTTAGAAGGCACTATAAGGACCCTGGACCCTGAAACGATGGTTAAGGTTAAGTCACGGATCGAAGCCCTTGTAGAGGGCATTAAAGTAGGATATGAGTGTAAAGCGACAATAGACTATGGCTGCATGTATCATCAAGTATATAATGATGAGAAGTTGACCAGTGAATTCATGGATTTCACCGAACAATCATCAGAGGTTCAATTGCATCGCTGTACAGAAGCGATGACGGGGGAAGACTTCGGTTATATGTTGAAGGAGATTCCGGGCTTCATGTTCTGGCTTGGTGTAGCATCCGATTATGGGTTGCATCATGCCAAGTTAATGCCCGATGAGAAAGCCATTCAACTTGCCATCGATCATTTAGCAAAGTATATAACGTATAAAGGTAAAAGAGCATAACAGTAGAGGGTATGACCATGGTAAATGATGATATATCCTGTAAGACGAATGGAAGAGTTTGGAGGGCTTACTGTGAAAAAGGAATTTGCAGTGATAGGGCTTGGCCGTTTTGGCGGCAGTATTGTTAGGACCTTGGCAGAAGAGGGAATGGGTGTGCTAGCCATCGATGTGGATGAAGACCGCGTTAATGAATATGCCAGAATAGCTTCGCATGCCGTCGTTGGAGATACGACTGATGAAAACGTACTTAGAAATATCGGTATCCGGAATTTTGAACACGTCATTGTCGCTATTGGGGAAAATATTCAGGCAAGCATTTTAACGACCCTCATGCTTAAAGAACTGGGTGTCAGCAATGTTACGGTCAAGGCCCAGAATGACTATCATGAGAAGGTGCTCCGAAAGATTGGAGCGGATTTCGTGGTTCATCCAGAACGGGATATGGGAAGGCGTATTGCCCATAACATCGGTTCTAATAACATCCTGGATTATCTTGAGCTTTCCGATGAACATTCCATTGTGGAAATCGTGGCAAGCCAAAAGATGAACGGAAAATCGATATTCGATCTAGACATCCGGGCCCACTACGGGTTGAATATTGTCGGGATTAAAAGAGAAAATGAAATTAATGTTTCGCCCCAGGCCAATGATTTGATCCATAAAGGGGATATCTTGATAGTCATTGGAGCCGATTCTGACATCAATCGGTTTGAAAAGAAAATCGTCGATTAAAAAAAAGGAGGACCTGCCGATTTCTGCAGGTCCTCCTTTCCTTTAAACTAAAAAAAACCCCAGCCATTCGGCTGGGGTTTCTTAATTATTGTACCTCCATGATGATCGGAAGGATCATCGGGCGGCGTTTTGTTTTTTCATATAAGAATGGTGATAGAGTATCTGTAATCTCATTTTTGATTTCAGACCATTGAGTGGTCTTGCGCTCCATCACTTTATTCAGGTGCTTGGTGATGAGGGACTGAGCATCATTGATCAGGTCTCCAGATTCTCTCATGTAAACGAAACCACGTGAAATGATATCCGGACCGGAAGCGATTTTGAATTCCTTCATATTGATGCTGACAACGACAACAACAAGTCCTTCTTCGGATAGGATTCTACGGTCACGTAAAACGATGTTCCCGATATCGCCGATGCCGCTTCCATCGATATAAACCGATCCTGAAGGGATTTTCCCGGCGATTTGAGCCGTATTTTCACTTAATGAAAGTACCTCACCATTATCCATGATAAAGCAATTTTCCTCAGGTACACCGCAATCCATTGCATGACCTGCATGAAGTTTTTGCATACGGTATTCACCATGAATCGGCATGAAGAATTTTGGCTTGATTAAACGAAGCATTAACTTTTGTTCCTGTTGACCGCCATGACCGGAAGTATGAATATTATTCAATGGACCGGAAATGACATCTGCGCCCGCACGATATAATTGGTTAATGGTTCTTGATACGCTGATCGTGTTACCTGGAATTGGTGAAGAAGAGAAAACGACAGTATCTCCAGGTATAATTTGAATTTGACGGTGAGTTCCGTTTGCAATTCTTGAAAGAGCTGCCATTGGTTCACCTTGGCTACCTGTACAAAGGATGGTCACCTTGTTTGCAGGCATCCGGTTCAATTGCTGTACATCGATAAATGTATCTTTAGGTGCAACGATATAACCAAGTTCTTGACCGATAGCGATAGCTGAATCCATACTACGTCCAAAAACGGCAATTTTACGGCCGTTTTCAACAGCTGCTTCAACGACTTGTTGAAGGCGATGGATATTGGATGCAAAGGTTGCAAAGATGATCCGACCATCTACTTTACGGAAGATATCTTGAATCGTATCGCCTACGCGGCTCTCTGACATCGTAAAGTTCTGCACTTCACTATTCGTGCTGTCGGATAGTAAGCACAATACGCCTTCTTTTCCGATTTCGGCCATTTTTGTCAAATTGGCCGGTTCTCCTACAGGTGTAAAGTCGAATTTGAAATCACCAGTATGGACAATTTGTCCAGGAGGAGTTTTAACCACGATTCCGTAAGAATCCGGGATACTGTGAGTCGTACGGAAGAAAGAGACAGAAGTCTTCCGGAATTTGATGACTTCATCTTCACTGATTTCAATCATCGTTGTCTGGCGTAATAGACCATGTTCTTCCAATTTATTGCGAAGTAGTCCAAGGGCTAGCTTGCCGCCGTATACAGGGACATTCACTTTTCTTAGTAAATATGGAATTCCGCCAATGTGATCTTCATGACCATGTGTGATGAAGACACCTTTAATTTTATCTACATTTTTTTCTAAATAGCTGTAATCTGGTATCACATAGTCTATTCCGAGGAGTTCGTCTTCCGGGAATTTAATTCCCGCATCGATGACGATGATCTCATCTTGGAATTGAACAGCATATGTGTTCTTACCGATTTCGCCTAAACCGCCCAAGGCGAATACAGCAGTTTGATCGTTTTTCACAAATTTCATAAATTATCCTAGCTCCAATACTTTAAAATCTTCACTTTGTTTTTCGTATTCCAAATATGCGCCAGCTACTGGTGCTACTAACTCTACGTTATAAGGTTTTTCCTTTAGCTTTAAACGGACGTCGCGGACGGATTCACCTTCCACATACATCGTTTGCGTATTCTCCCTGATGGGAACCTCAGATATGGTTACTTGATAGTATACCTTAAAAACCATTTTAATCTCTCCTCACTTGTTTACATTGCTTTTTTCATTATATATAAAAACAACAATTTTTACATGTTTTTCAACATCATGGAAAAACAAACCCAACTTACCTTTTGGAAGAGGGGTTTTTATTTAACTTATTATACCAATACGGAATAGTATATAAAAATAAATAGCTGAATTCGTAGTTTAACCGACCTCTATCCTTTATCCTTTCCGTTTTTACTACATGTAAAACTTAATTGGATAAAGAAATGTTCCGGAATGGGCCTCTTTAAAAGGAACATCTATGTATTTAAAAAATAATCCTTCAATCAATGCTTGGTGAAATCGGTTTCTTGCTAAAAGAAAGGGGATCACCGATGTGTGAACCTGTGCAAAGAGATGGATATTATAGTATGTACATGTAATCTTTCAAAGTAGGCTTAATAAGAACTGTACAACAAGGAAGAAGCCCTCCGCAAGTTTTTGAAGGGCTGTACAAAAAAATCTCGCAAATGGATGACGGCCATTGGCAGAATGAAAATGGCATCATGCGATTGATTTTTTTCTTAGAAGATCATTCCATTGTTTTACAAGCTTTTTACGAAGCTTCTTTAACATGGCGATCACGCTCCCTTAGTTATTATTGTATAGGATTATTCAATAAAGTAAATACGTCTTTACAGGTAAAAGGCTTATTTATGAAAAAAAGGCCGTCATTTCTACCATATGCTTGGTTATCTTGGGAGAGTGTGAAGGGGGATTTAGATGTCTCATATATAATATATGCTGAACCACGAATGAAAAACCTGGATAAATGTGGTGTTTTGAAAAGGAGTTACTTGACTTATTTTAATGACAATTATTAAATGGGTACATATTAAAAAAGGTAAACTGAATGAATTGGAAGTGAATAGTCAGTGAAAATCGTATTCTTTGATATTGATGGAACATTACTGGATCATGAAAAAAAATTACCGGCTTCAACAAAGAAAGCAGTGAAGCAACTGCAGGATAGCGGAGTCTTCGTAGCCATTGCGACGGGACGTGCACCATTCATGTTTGAAGACTTAAGAGAAGAACTTGGTATCGATACATTCGTTAGTTTTAATGGACAATATGTCGTTTTTGAAGGGGAAGTCATCTATAAGAACCCGTTGAATCTATCTGAAATCAGAAGGCTGCATAAGGCTGCGGAGGAAAATGAAGTGCCTATCGTATTCATGAATGAGGAAACGATGCAATCAAGCGTTCCGTATCATAATCGGATTGAAGAAGCCTTGAGCACTCTAAAATTCCCACATCCGGGGCATCAGGCGGATTTTTATGAAAATAATGACATTTATCAAGCCTTATTATTTTGCTCTGAGGATGAAGAATCGGAGTACGTGGGTATGTACGATAAATTTAACTTTATTAGATGGCATACCTATTCAACGGATGTTTTGCCTTTTGGGGGTTCAAAGGCTGAAGGGATAAAGACTTTGATGAAAAAGGTCGGATTTGACCTTGAGGATGTATATGCATTTGGAGATGGCTTAAATGATATAGAAATGCTTAAAGCTGTGGGGTATGGAGTGGCTATGGGCAACGCAGGACAGCTCGTCAAACAGGAAGCTGATTACGTGACAACGGACGTCGATAAAGACGGCATCCTCCATGGGCTAAAAGAACTTGAATTGATTTAATGTAAGGCAGGCAGCAAAGACCCCCACTTATATAAACAGTGGGGGTCTTTGCTGCCTTTACTGGGATGAAACTCATCTTTCAATTGGAATGTAAGTTTCTGGGACGTTGAAAGGATCGTCATGATTGATGTGGTCATAAAACATAATGCCATTTAAATGATCGATTTCATGTTGGAAGCAGATGGAGGCCAAACCTTTTAACCGGAGCTGAACTTCTTCTCCTTCTATGTTTGTACCGGACACCTTTATACGGGCATAACGAGGTACATAACCAGAAACGGGCCGATTAACGGAGAGGCAGCCTTCGCCGGCGGTAAGATAGGACCTTTCAACGGAATGGCTTACGAGCTTAGGGTTGAATAGAGCGTAGCTAATTAATTCGCCTTTTTCATTTTTAAGATGTACGGCGATCATACGTTTGGATATATTCACCTGTGGTGCGGCCAAACCAATTCCTGCCCTCAAACCATATTTCAAAGCGATTTCAGTATCCTGGCTATTTTGTACATACTCCATTAAGTCGGCCAAGACCTTTTTGTCCTCTTCAGAAGCAGGTAGTGGAACTTCTTCAGCCACTTTCCTTAATATTGGATTGTCTTCTTCAACAAAATCATCCATTGTAAACAAGTTCTTTCACCCCACTAAGTTTCATAATATATGTATGGGATTATTTTAACAAAAATATGCTCGGAAGTTAATATAAGAGACAATGATAGGGAAGAAGGACCATCCCTATCATTATATTATTTACGGCATTATAGTCTGTTTCTTTTTCATTTTCATTTATAATTTTCTTTAATAAGGGTAGTTACATGATATTTTGGGTAAAGGGAGAGGGTGATTATCTGTTTAGCATAAGCATGCGCCGACAATGATCAGTAGTATGAATAAGACTACGATTAAAGCGAAGCCGCCGCCGAAACCACAACCGCCGCCACCGCCATAACCTCCATAACCATAACTTGGTGCAGCGGATACTGGATAACAACAATCTTGGGTGAAACCTCCATAATACATAATTATACCTCCGTTTTATATTTTGGGATTCAACCATCTTGATTTGAAATGGTTTAATACAGCCTATGCGGTAGGGGTTGAATCGTGTAGGCTCTAACCCAGACTTGAAAAATATCCTGTTTTCGGTAGTGGAACGCGTGTAGTGACTGCTATTAAATTCAGATGTGGGAATTTCTTAAAAACATCCTAATAGAAGGATCAGAGGGAGTGTTAGTTTTGAAGCTTTATCGTCTATACGTCGTTTTGTTTGTTTCTGTCATAATGATGACCGGATGTATGAATAGCGGTTCACCTGAGGAAAGAGTCGTTAAAATTCTAGACAAGACAGTTGAGAAAGAAAGTAATTTTACAGAGAAACAAGAGCCTTTAAATGATTTGGAAAAAGAAGAAAAAGAAATATATGAAAAAATCATCAAACTCGGGATGAAAGAGTATGACCAAATCGTGGAACTTTCCGACGAAGCATTAAAAAATATCGAAAAACGAGAAGAGTTAATCGAAAAAGAAAAAGAGAGTATGGATGCCTCGAAAAAGCAATTCGACAAAATGGAAGGGCAAACTGATAAAATTGAAGATCAAAAGGTAAAAAAAGAAGCTGTCAAAATGGAAAAGACAATGAATGAACGATATGAAAAATATGAGGACGTATACAAAACCTATCAACAAAGCTTAGCGAATGATAAGCAACTATATGAACTATTCAAAAAAGAGGATCTAAAAATGGATGAACTCCAAAGTCAAATTGATAAAATTAATACAACATATGAAAAAGTTGTGAAAGCCAATGAGAAATTTAATGCGGTAACAACAAAATATAATCAAGAAAAAGATAGCTTTTATGAAACGGCAGGCATAAAAAAAACGGACTCTGACAAAGATTAAAGAAGAGGAATAAGGCTATGGGCATTGCTCATAGCCTTATGTGCGTTTGGGTAAGAAAATAAAATGATCAGATTTCCGTTAAAAAGTGAAAAAACTCAACGGAAATATTTACTGACCTGTACTAAGGGAAAATAAATAAAGAAATTCTAACAGTTGAGACGATTGAAAGTATATAAAGTTTTTTTACAATACTATTCAAAAGTTGGAAATGCCTTTAGATAAAGGTCATGATTGATTCTTTAGGAATAGGAGTTGAAGCGAAATACTATCCTTTGGCATCTTATGGCAGCTAAAAGTGGCAAAGTTTATAGTACAGATGCATAACAAAAACTATAACAGAGGGTCGATTAGTGGAAAATAAAACTAATGAAATTTTGAATGTAGGGAAGTATAAGTGATTGACTTGATGTTAATTCATCTTGTACACTAAATTTACCAAAGTTCTTGTATCATATTTCTTGATTATTTTATTGGTACAGCTTAAGATTAAGACATAAATACGATTCCCTTGTTTGAGAGATTATTCTTAAGGGGAAAATAAAACAATAAGTTCTTGAAGAAACTATAAGACAAATCATTTTGCTTTATAGAATAATAATTACTAACCTTTTTAATGAAAGGATGAGGTGCCAAATGGCTCAGAAAACTAAACAGGCTAAAATTAATGTTCAAGACCAGCTGAAAAAAGTTGAAGAACAATTTGAAATGTTTCAAATCTTAAATGAAGAGGGAGAAGTCGTGAACGAAGCGGCAATGCCTGACTTAAGTAATGAACAATTACAGGAATTGATGCGCCGTATGGTATATACACGGATATTGGATCAACGTTCTATTTCCCTTAACAGACAAGGAAGATTAGGTTTTTATGCGCCTACCGCAGGGCAGGAGGCCTCTCAGATAGCTTCTCAATTTGCTTTGGAGAAAGAGGACTTCATTCTTCCAGGGTATCGTGATGTTCCACAAATCGTTTGGCATGGCCTGCCACTTTGGCAAGCTTTCTTATTCTCAAGAGGACATTTTAAAGGGAATCAAATACCGGAAGATGTGAATGTCCTTTCACCACAGATCATTATCGGCGCCCAATATATTCAAGCTGCCGGCGTAGCACTTGGTCTTAAGAAGCGTGGTAAAAAAGCTGTCGCGATAACATATACGGGTGATGGAGGAACTTCACAAGGGGATTTCTATGAAGGAATCAACTTTGCCGGAGCATTTAAAGCGCCAGCTATATTCATTGTACAAAATAATAGGTTTGCAATCTCAACACCTGTCGATAAGCAGTCTGCAGCTAAAACATTGGCCCAAAAAGGGGTGGCTGCTGGTATTCCAGGCATTCAGGTAGACGGCATGGACGCATTAGCGGTTTATACTGCAGTGAAAGAAGCACGTGAGCGCGCCATAAATGGAGAAGGCCCAACACTGATTGAAACCTTGACTTACCGTTATGGACCTCACACTATGGCTGGGGATGATCCAACGCGTTACCGGACAACGGATTTGGATAATGAGTGGGAACAAAAGGATCCACTTGTTAGACTTCGTAAGTTCTTGGAAAATAAAGAGCTTTGGAATGAAGAATTAGAGAATGAAACGATAGAGAAAGCAAAAGAAGATATAAAAGAAGCAATCAAAAAGGCTGACGCAGAACCAAAACAAAAAGTGACAGACCTTATTTCAATCATGTTTGAAGAAATGCCTTACAACCTAAAAGAACAATATGAAATTTATAAAGAAAAGGAGTCGAAGTAAGCCATGGCTCAATTGACGATGATTCAAGCAATTACAGATGCATTACGTACAGAACTTAAAAATGATGAGAACGTACTCGTTTTTGGAGAAGATGTCGGCGTTAATGGAGGAGTGTTCCGGGCGACTGAAAATCTTCAAAAAGAGTTCGGTGAAGAACGTGTTTTCGATACACCCCTTGCAGAATCAGGCATCGGTGGATTGACAGTCGGTCTTTCCTTACAAGGTTTCCGTCCTGTTCCTGAATTACAATTCTTTGGATTCATTTATGAAGTAATGGATTCAGTCAGTGGACAGCTTGCTCGTATGCGTTACCGTTCAGGCGGTCGCTACAATGCACCGGTTACCATTCGTTCTCCATTTGGCGGTGGAGTTCATACTCCTGAAATGCATGCGGATAGTCTAGAAGGATTAATGGCTCAGCAACCTGGATTAAAGGTAGTTATTCCTTCCACTCCATACGATGCAAAAGGTTTGTTGATTTCAGCAATTCGCGACAACGATCCTGTCATTTTCCTTGAACACATGAAATTATATCGCTCTTTCCGTCAGGAAGTTCCTGAGGAAGAATATACGATTCCATTAGGAAAAGCAGATGTAAAACGAGAAGGAACGGACTTATCCATTATTACGTATGGTGCGATGGTGCAGGAATCCATCAAGGCTGCGGAAGAATTGGCTAAAGAAGGACATTCGGTAGAAGTGGTCGACCTTCGTACTGTTTCTCCATTGGATATTGATACGATTATTGCCTCTGTTGAAAAAACGGGACGGGCCATTGTCGTTCAAGAAGCCCAAAAACAAGCTGGTGTAGCAGCACATGTTGTAGCAGAAATTAACGAACGTGCTATTTTAAGTCTGGATGCTCCCGTTTTACGAGTGACGGCTGCCGATACAGTTTTCCCATTTTCTCAGGCTGAAACGGTATGGCTTCCAAATTATAAAGATATTATCGAAACAGCGACAAAAGTGTTGAAATTCTAATTACTTTTAATGAGAAGAATGAAAGTAAAGGCTTTGGAGAGTCTTTCTCATTAGTAGAAATACATGACAAAGGGCTTTATTCAAAGCCCTAAGTATGATTTAATATAGGAGGTTGAATTCAGTGGCATTCCAATTTAGACTCCCTGATATCGGAGAAGGTATACACGAAGGTGAAATAGTAAAATGGTTTGTTAAACCAGGAGATACAATTCAAGAAGATGACGTACTTTGTGAAGTTCAGAACGATAAAGCTGTAGTCGAAATTCCATCACCGGTGAAAGGTACCGTTGAAGAAATTCTTGTTCAAGAAGGAACGGTGGCTGTAGTCGGAGATGTACTTGTCACTTTTGATGCTCCTGGGTATGAAGATCTTCAGTTTAAAGGGGATCATGGGGAAGAAGCGAAAGCAGAAGGTGATAAAGATACTGAAGCTCAGGTTCAAGCTACTGCTGAAGGCGGACAGAAAGTCAATAAAGAAGCTGCACCGGTTCAGGAAAATAGTGAAGAAACGGGCGCAGGAGCTCAACCAAAGGCGGGATCTCAGCCACAGGTTGAAGCAGATCCTACACGACGTATCATTGCCATGCCTTCTGTTAGAAAGTATGCACGGGAACAAGGGGTAAATATTCGCGAGATTACTGGCTCAGGAGATAATGGCCGCGTCATGAAAGAAGATATAGATGCTTTCAAAAATGGCACATCCGCTTCAAAAGAACCAGCTCGTCAAAGTGATGATGCTTCACAACAAATAGATTCGGATACGAAAGAAGATAATACGAAAGTGGCAATTCCAGAAGGGCAATACCCTGAAACACGCGAAAAAATGAGCGGCATGAGAAAAGCGATTGCCAAGGCAATGGTTAAGTCGAAACAGACGGCTCCTCATGTTACATTAATGGATGAAATTGATGTGACGATGCTAGTTGCCCATCGTAAGAAATTCAAGGATATTGCTGCAGAAAAAGGAATCAAGCTTACATTCCTACCTTATGTTGTTAAAGCCTTAACTAGTGCATTACGTGAATTTCCTATGCTTAATACATCATTTGATGATGAAACAAGTGAGATTATCCATAAACACTATTACAATATCGGAATTGCGGCAGATACAGAAAAAGGTCTGTTAGTTCCAGTTGTAAAAGATGCAGATCGAAAATCAACTTTTGCTATTTCACAAGAAATTAATGAATTAGCTGCGAAAGCTCGTGATGGTAAGTTGGCTTCCAATGAAATGAAAGGCGCTTCTTGCTCCATCACGAATATCGGTTCCGCAGGCGGTCAATGGTTCACACCTGTAATCAATCATCCAGAAGTTGCCATTCTAGGGATTGGACGCATTGCCGAAAAAGCAATTGTTCGCGACGGGGAAATTATCGCCGCTCCAGTTCTGGCATTATCACTTAGCTTTGATCACCGTATTATTGACGGGGCCACTGCTCAGCATGCATTAAATCACATCAAAAAGTTATTGAACGACCCAGAATTATTGTTAATGGAGGCGTAAACAATGGTAGTAGGAGATTTTCCGATCGAAACAGATACATTAGTAATAGGTTCAGGACCTGGGGGGTATGTTGCCGCAATTCGCGCAGCACAGCTTGGACAAAAAGTAACAGTTGTTGAAAAAGGATCAATTGGCGGAGTTTGTTTGAACGTAGGTTGTATCCCTTCAAAAGCGATGATCTCAGCAGGTCACCGTTTCCATAATGCTCAGCATTCAGAAGATATGGGGATCTTTGCGGAAAAGGTTTCTGTTGACTTTTCTAAAGTGCAAGCATGGAAACAATCTGTTGTAAATAAATTGACAGGTGGCGTAAGTAGCCTATTAAAAGGAAATAAAGTTGAGGTCGTGTCAGGAGAAGCTTACTTCGTAGATGAAAATAGCATCCGTGTCATGAATGAAGACTCAGCTCAAACATATACATTTAAAAACGCGATTATCGCAACTGGTTCTACACCAATCGAAATCCCGTCATTTAAATATACTAAACGTGTACTTAATTCTACTGGTGCTCTTGCTTTGGAAGAATTACCAGGTTCAATCGTCGTTATCGGCGGAGGGTACATTGGTACAGAGCTTAGCGGCGCATTAGCAAGCTTTGGAACGAAAGTAACGATCCTTGAAGGTACAGAAGAAATTCTTTCTGCAGGTTTTGAAAAACAAATGGCAGCCCTAGTTAAAAAGAACCTTAAAAACAAAGGTGCTGAAATTGTTACAAAAGCTCTTGCTAAAGGCGTGGAAGAAACTGAAACTGGCGTTACGGTTACTTATGAAGTAAAAGGCGAAGAGAAAAAAGTTGAAGCGGATTATGTGTTAGTGACAGTAGGTCGCCGTCCGAATACATCTGAAATCGGTCTTGAACAAGTCGGCATCAAAATGACGGACAGAGGCTTGATTGAAATTGATAAACAATGTCGTACAAATGTGAAAAACATTTACGCGATTGGTGATATCGTTTCTGGACCTCAATTAGCACATAAAGCTTCTTATGAAGGAAAAATCGCAGCGGAAGCTATCGCTGGCGAGTCTTCTGAAATTGACTACCTAGCGATTCCGGCTGTGGCATTCACTGAACCGGAACTTGCTTCTGTAGGTTATAATGAAAAAGACGCGAAAGAAGCAGGAATCGAAGCATTAGCTTCTAAATTCCCGTTCGCTGCAAATGGACGTGCTCTTTCATTGAACAGCACGGACGGTTTTGTGAAGCTTATTACCCGTAAAGAAGACGGATTGGTAATTGGCGCACAAATCGCAGGACCAAACGCTTCTGATATGATTGCAGAACTTGGTTTAGCTATCGAGGCAGGAATGACTGCTGAAGATATCGCGATGACAATTCATGCGCATCCAACTTTAGGGGAAATCACAATGGAAGCTGCTGAAGTAGCCCTTGGAACTCCTATCCATATCATCAAATAATTATTTTCCCAAAAAGCATACTGCCCTTCCTGGGCAGTGTGCTTTTTTTTCGTTATAAGTTAAGGTTACCGATCCGAAATACTTAATGAAATGTGAAGACGGGCATATATTTATAAAGAACATGATCCGTTTTAATAGGGAAAAAGGTTTGAAATTTGTAGAATAGGATAAAAAAATAGCAGGAGCGGTGTGACTTGAGAACAAGTTTGCCGAAATAAAGCAACGGCCAATTGTTCATATAAATGGGGTGGATCACTTGAAAGATTATCTTGTCATCCTTTTTCAACTAATTGTTTGGAGTGGATATACGGTGGTTGAATGGCTGTCAGTCAATGATCGTTTTGTTTTTAAAGTATTCATGTTTTTGGTCTTTTCTTATTTAGCCATTTATATCGGAAAAATGATACTGAAATCCAATAGAAGGACGTTGCTAGTCACCGTTATCAGTTTACTCTGTTATGGTGTATTGCAAATCCTTTTAGAAACATTAGTACCTGTTTATTGAATGAGGTTTACGCCGTGATGCGACTTATACCAATGGAGGAATTATGCTTATCAGACCCTTGTGCATGTTTGCGATGATATCACTTGTATTGATGGGGTGTAATGGAATGGATGTTACCCCTGTACAAAATCAAAAAACCGTCGAAACATCGAGCAATATCAAAAATGAACAAAAAGAAGTAGAGCTTAGTGAGAAACGGAAGGAACCAATTGAAAAAGGGAAGGCAGAAGAGGAGAAGGTTCAAGTCCAATATCGTTTGAATGAGGCAAATTGGTCATTTGAACCAATTAAAGATGCTGATCCGAAAGTTGTCCTTTTGACATTTGATGATGCACCTGATAAATATTCACTAGACATTGCAAAAACGCTCCATGAGCTTCAAGTGCCAGCTATATTTTTTGTGAATGGCCATTTTATTGAAGATGATGAAAAGAAAAAAATATTGAAGGAAATCCATGATATGGGCTTCCTAATTGGGAACCATACATATTCTCACGTTAACTTGAAGGAACAGACTGATGTGGTTCAAAAAAAAGAAATCGTTAAATTAAATGATTTGGTAGAAGAAATCGTTGGGGAGCGGCCCAAATTCATCCGGGCTCCGTTCGGGACGAATACCGAATATTCCAAAGGAATTGCGAAACAAGAAAAAATGTTGGTTATGAACTGGACCTATGGCTATGATTGGGAAAAAGAGTATCAAAATGATAAGGCTTTAACGAATATCATGTTAAATAGTCCATATTTATCGAATGGAGCGAACTTATTGATGCATGATCGGAAATGGACGCATGACGCGATTGAAGATATCGTAAATGGTTTTCAAAAAAAAGGCTACACATTCCTTGATCCCAGATTAATAGAAACCCCTGCATAAAAGTATCTATTAATCATTCGAAATCGGTCTCATTGATTATTACTTTGCGATTAAAAAGGCACTCGGGAAATATTCCGAATGCCTTTTATGATGAACAACAGTTCAGGACTTTGCTTTTATAGAATCTTATTCGCTTGTCTATAGCTGTCAATCATTGCACATATTATCACAATAGGGGCAAGAATGAACCCTATGGAGACGAACGCAAGTAAGCAAGACACTAAATATGCCAAAGCAAAAAATATACCTCTTTTAAATAGCTTTCTGTCTCTTGATGCCCATTCCCAACTAGGATGTAAGCTTAAGAATAGATGCCCAGCACCAGGAACCCAAAAAGATATTATGAGTGTGATTAGTTTCTTCAAACCATTTCCTCCTAATAATACAAATAATACATCCATCAACATTAAGTTAATTCACTTGATAGGTCAATAATCATGACTCATTATTATTGTAACCAAAAGAAAAAAGCATTCAAGGAGAATGCTTTTGGTTCCTTTTTCGTATAATCTACCCGTATTGATAAGTTGAGATTCGAAATAAGGTCATAAATTATTATTGCAGAAGTATAACCATCCATTAAATAATGATTCTTTCACGTACCTTACCAAAGAAAAAATGATTGGAAATTGTGACTATTTTAGACTTAGCCTTAATATAGATGTCTATATCCTTATACGAATGCCTTAAGGGGTGTTCATTACTTTCTGGGATAATAATACATGATTCGTTTATTAAAGAGGTGGAGTTGGCCTTGCAATTTTTTTGCGAGGAATTTACATAATTCATTAGCTTTGCCTTTATCCCCGAATGTAGCTGTTTCAGGAAGAGTGAATTGGATATATGATTGAATCCGTTCCATGCCGTCCTCATCTTGAATGATTTCTTGGTCGACCCCAATTAATATCATATGATAACGGTCGACATTGGACTGTAAATAAATCATGTTCCCCTTCATTTCATCCGGCTCTTTCATATCATAAGGAAAGGCTTTTTTATCATAGTCCCAATCCAGTTGCTTTCCTGTTTTTGAGGTGACCATTTGGTAATAGGTGAGTAATTCCTTCACGTCCTCAATCGTGACATTGGTTTTCACAGACTCCGGGACTAGTTTGATATAGGCATTTTCAATCATTATTCAGCCTCCTTTTCCTTGTTTTCTTTATAATAGATTAACATTAAATGGATATTTTATATACCTATCTATATGTAACTGTAATTGGGATAATTCCTTCCTCACATTCTCAAACCAGATACAGTTTTATGGTAAAATATGTAATAACAGGTTGACAAATAGCCTTTTTTATTTGTAAAATTTAAACAATTAATATTCTTCCAGGAGTGAGATGAATATGACTATACATGGTATCGATTCAATTGTAGTTGCTACAAAAAAGGGGCTGTATCGCTTTATTTAAAGTGATGCAGCTCCTTTACTATGTTAAAGGGGTGTAGGGCATGATTCTTACTGGTGAGGATTTAACGGTAAATCTATCAAAAAAGGTCATATTTGAGAAGGAAAAGGTCACCCTCTCCCAAAATGCTCTGGAAAATGTTTTGAATAGCAGGAAAGCAGTAGAAAAAATTGTCTTGGATAAACGCATACTATACGGGATTACGACTGGGTTTGGGAAATTCAGTGATGTATTTATCGATACCGAAGATGTAAAACAACTACAATATAACCTCATCCAATCTCATGCCTGTGGAGTAGGAAGCCCATTTCCCGAAAGTGTTTCCAGAGCTATGCTACTACTTCGGGCAAATGCTCTCGCTAAAGGCTTTTCAGGCGTGAGACTTGAAGTCATCTCTACTTTATTGGCACTTTTACATGCAGAGATACATCCGGTTATCCCACAGCAGGGATCTCTTGGTGCAAGTGGGGATTTAGCTCCACTTTCACATTTAGCGCTTGCATTAGTGGGGGAGGGAGAGGTCTTTTATAAAGGAGAAATTGTGAATGCTTCCGTGGCCATGAAACTGGAAAGCATTTCACCAATCGAGTTGGAAGCCAAAGAAGGGCTCGCACTAATCAATGGTACGCAGGCCATGACGGCGATGGGGGTGGTGGCCTTTCTGGAAGCGGAAAAAATCGGATGGTTGTCTGAAGCGATTGCCGCGATGACTGTCGAAGCATTAAATGGGATTATAGACACGTTTGATGAAAGGATTCACCTAGCAAGAGGATACCCGGAACAGATTGCTGTTGCCAAGAGAATGAGGAAGTGGCTCGAAGGAAGCAGGCTTACTTCCAGGCAAGGGGAAATTCGGGTGCAAGATGCATACTCGCTCCGGTGCATCCCCCAGGTCCTAGGGGCCTCCTGGCAGGTATTCGGATATGTAAAAGAAAAATTGCAAATTGAAATGAATGCAGCCACCGATAATCCGCTGATTTTTGATGGAGGTGACCATGTAATATCCGGGGGGAACTTTCATGGACAGCCGATTGCCTTTGCCATGGATTTCTTAAAGTTAGGGGTTGCGGAAGTTGCAAGTATATCGGAAAGAAGGATTGAGCGGCTCGTTAATCCCCAATTGAATGATCTCCCTCCCTTTTTAAGTGCCAGACCTGGACTGGAGTCAGGAGCGATGATCATGCAATATTGTGCAGCATCACTCGTCTCGGAAAACAAGACGCTAGCTCATCCTGCGAGTGTCGATTCCATTCCCTCATCAGCTAATCAAGAGGACCATGTGAGCATGGGGACCATCGCTGCTAGACATGCTTATGCAATAATCCAGAATACATGGAGGGTGTTGGCGATTGAATGCATTACGGCGATGCAAGGCGTTGAATATAGAGGTACAGAATATATGAGTCCGAAGACTTTTCAATTTTATGAAAAGGCCAGGGAAATTGTACCGACCATTAAGTCTGACCGAATGTTTTCCACTGATATTGAAGCCTGTACCACGTGGTTGAAAACGTATGACTTTACGGAATGGATGCATGACTTTTAGATAAGGGGTGAAAAACATGGGAGCTAAGGAACAAAGGAAAATTGTGAACTACAAAGGTTCTACTCTTCATGCGAAGGGATGGATTCAAGAAGCGGCGATAAGGATGCTGATGAACAATCTTGACCCTCAAGTAGCTGAAAATCCAGAAGAACTGGTTGTATACGGAGGGATAGGCAAAGCAGCTCGAAATTGGGAAAGCTATGACAAAATCATGAAAACGCTACATGAATTGGAGACGGATGAAACCTTATTGGTTCAATCAGGGAAACCTGTGGCCGTTTTCAGAACACACCCGGATGCGCCTCGAGTTTTGTTAGCTAATTCCAACCTCGTGCCGGCCTGGGCCAATTGGGATCACTTTCATGAACTCGATAAAAAAGGATTGATGATGTATGGACAAATGACTGCTGGCAGCTGGATTTATATTGGTAGCCAAGGAATCATTCAGGGGACGTATGAAACATTCTCGGAGCTTGCCAGGCAACATTTCCAAGGGTCATTAAAACATACCATCACCTTGACTTCCGGCCTTGGTGGAATGGGAGGAGCGCAGCCGTTAGCGGTTACCATGAATCAGGGGGTCTGTCTCGCCATTGAAGTGGATGAAACCAAAATCGACCGGAGAATAAAAAACGGTTACCTCGATCGTAAAACATCCGATATGGATGAGGCGATTGCCATTGTGAAAAAAGCAAGGCAGGCGGGTGAACCTTTATCCATCGGTCTGCTTGGAAATGCAGCAGATATTTTGCCACTTCTGATTGAACGTGGATTCATCCCTGACGTATTGACGGACCAAACATCCGCCCATGACCCGTTACATGGCTATATCCCTTCAGGAATGACGGTAGCACAAGCCAGACGTTTTCGACAAGATAATCCGAAGGCATATGTTGTTGCCTCTAAACAAACGATAGCCAGCCATGTTAGATCCATGTTGAGTATGCAGGAAAAGGGGGCCATCACCTTTGATTATGGAAACAACATTCGTCAGATGGCAAAAGATGAAGGCGTGGATCAGGCATTTAGTTTTCCAGGCTTTGTCCCGGCTTATATTCGTCCGCTTTTTTGCGAAGGGAAGGGCCCATTCAGGTGGGCTGCCTTATCGGGAGATCCCGAGGATATTTATAAAATTGATGCAGTCTTGCTCGAAGAATTCAAAGAAAACCAGAATCTATGCAATTGGATAAAACTGGCGCAGGAGAAAATTCCCTTTCAAGGCCTTCCAGCCCGAATTTGTTGGCTTGGATATGGAGACAGGGCCAGGCTCGGGAAAATGATTAATGACCTGGTCAAAGCTGGGGAATTGAAAGCGCCGATTGTGATAGGAAGGGATCATTTGGATGCAGGTTCTGTTGCTTCGCCTAACCGTGAAACAGAAGCGATGATGGATGGCAGTGATGCCGTTTCCGACTGGCCAATCTTAAATGCATTAATCAATGCTGTTGGCGGGGCAAGTTGGGTCTCGGTTCATCATGGAGGCGGTGTCGGTATGGGCTATTCGATTCATGCTGGCATGGTGATAGTGGCGGACGGTACGAAGGAAGCGGAAGCAAGGCTTGAGCGGGTACTTACATCAGATCCTGGAATGGGTGTGGTGCGCCATGCTGATGCCGGTTACGAACTGGCGATTATGACAGCCAAGGAAAAGGGAATTCATATGCCGATGTTGGGAGAGAAGTAGATGAGTAGACCCATTTTCATAAAAAACGCGGCCCAATTGATCACACTCGACGGAAAGATGAAAGCCCCCAGGATTAAGGCAGAAATGTCAGACTTGCAAATCATCGAAAATGGAAGCGTCTGGCTCGAAGCCGGAATCGTTCAAGCGGTAGGCAGAACGAGTGCTTTACTGGAAATGTACACGCATCGTCTAGCTCAAGCCGAGACCCTAGATGCAACGGGCAAGTTGGTTACGCCTGGTTTGGTAGATCCACATACCCATTTAGTATTTGTCGGAAGCAGGGAAAAGGAGTTTAATCAACGCCTCGAAGGTGCCACTTACATGGATATCATGAATCATGGCGGGGGCATATATGCGACGACCGAGGCTGTGAAAAAAGCGAGTCACACCCAGTTGTTTGAAGAGAGCTTGGAACGCATGAACGGATTTCTTCTACAAGGGGTGACGACAGTCGAGGCGAAAAGTGGCTATGGCTTGGATTGGAAAACGGAGAGAAAACAGCTTGAAGTGGCAAAGTTACTTCATGAACAACATCCAATTGATGTTGTTTCAACCTTTATGGGTGCCCATGCCGTCCCCCTACATTTTAAAGAAAACCCTGAAGTTTTTGTTGATTTAATCATTAATGAAATGATCCCTGCAGTTGCACAAGCTAAATTGGCGGAGTTTAACGATGTATTTTGCGAAGAAGGCGTATTCACCCCCGAACAGGCAAAGAAAATCTTGGAGGCCGGAAAGAAATTCGGACTGAAGGCTAAAATTCATGCGGATGAAATCGAGCCGTATGAAGGAGCGGAGCTTGCGGCTGAATTAGGGGCCATTTCAGCAGATCATTTGCTAGAAGCATCGATTACGGGGATGAAGAAGATGGCAAAAGCGGGGGTGGTTGGTGTTTTACTACCGGGAACAGCCTATTTCTTAATGAAAAAATTCGCCGATGCCAGAAAGATGATTGATCTAGGTGTACCGGTCGCCCTTTCCACGGATTGTAATCCGGGTTCTTCGCCGACGGTATCTCTACCTTTCATGATGAATCTTGCTTGTATGAAGATGGGGATGAGTCCTGCTGAAGCGATAACGGCCGTCACAATCAATGCAGCCCATGCCATTGATCGTGCTGAGGAAATCGGGAGCATCGAAGTCGGCAAAAAGGCGGACATCACGATTTTTGACGTAGATCACTTTGCGAAACTTCAGTATTTTTATGGAGTCAATCACACACATACCGTCATAAAAAAAGGAAGAGTCGTTGTGAAAGGGGGAGCGCTTGTTGAGTGACGTTCATCTTCAACCGGCAACTTTTACTTGGAGGAAGGAAGCATTCCCGGCAGCCCACCCAGCGAAGGTCCACCAGTGGATTCGGACAATTGATGAGCAGAGAATGGCAGGAGATATGGATGAACCGGATTGTGTCTTTTTTGGGGCCCCACTATCCAGGTCATCCATCAGCCCATCGGGAGCATCGGAGTTCCCTGATTATTTTCGTCGTTCATGGAAAGGCTTTTCTACCTATAACATGGATTATGATGTGGATTTCTCTGGGATGCAGGTATGGGATTTAGGTGATGCACCCATGCATGGAACGGATATCAGCCTTTGTCATCAGTCGATTAGGGAGACATCCGCTGCTGTTCACGATATGTACCGGAATTCCTTGATTGGTGGAATTGGCGGTGATCATTCTACAACAGCCATGCTGGTGAAAGGAATGAAGCAAATCTATCCTGATAGTAAAATAGGTATCCTGCAATTCGATACGCATCTTGATTTGCGGGATCCTTCAGAAAACGGTCCTACTAATGGTACACCCATGCGTCAGTTGATTGAAGCGGGCATTGTCGAGGGAAAGCATATCCATAATATTGGCTTGCATGGGTTTTATAACACCAGGGATTTAATTGACTATGCAAAGAAGAAAGGAGTCAGGTATGTCCCTTTACGATTAGCCAGGAAGCAAGGTCTTGAACAGGTGATAAAAGAGGCATTAGCTCATTTAAATGATCAAGTGGATATGATTTACGTGACGATTGATATGGATGTTCTCGACATGGCGTTTGCTCCTGGTGTTCCAGCAGCGACTACTGGTGGGATGCAACCGGGGGAATTGCTGGAAGCTGTATTTCTTGCCGGAAGCCATGACAAGGTGAGGGCTTTTGATATCGTATGTTTGGACCCGCTCAGGGATACGCTGAACCAGGCAACGGTACAGATTGGTACTTCTGTTTTTCTGACGATGATATGCGGTCTACAAATCAGGGGGGAATAGCAACGCTAATCAGGACTTGTTTTCCTGAAGCCAATGAAAACAATGGGGAATTTCTAATATTGGAATTTATGAAATAACGAATTGGAAAAATCTATATATGACATACTTTATAGCTTGAAATATTAAATGTGCTATATTATAATGTAATAAAGCGGTTACATTAATCGTTTCATGCATACAATATAGAGGAAGGGGTTGTAAAAATGGGAACTATCGTTTGTCAAACTTGCAACAGCACGATTGATCATTTTGAAGATGAAAAAGTAAGTGTACTTTATACACATAATCACAACTGCCACAGCTGTGATACAGCTGCCTCTAAGGAATAGGACATACAACATTGACTGATAATAGATTTTGAGGGTGTTCCAGAAAATATAACCTGGACGCCCTTTTTCCATGAGGGAAGACCCAATTAAGGAACGATTATGATTGTAAACGACGAGTAAAAACCAGAGCGTATGTCTGATTGCTCTGGTTTTTACCGTTTCTTTAATGTTTAATGATCCGTAAGTATTTAATTTCTGGATCCTCAGGACCTTGGACGGGAAGGCCCACCTCGATATTTTTCTGGATATAGGCAATGTTGTCCTCGGTGATCAGTTCACCCGGTATGAAAATCGGGATCCCAGGGGGATAGACCATAATAAATTCTGCACTGATCTTTCCTACGGATTCCTCGATAGGCACCACCTCGGTTTCCGCATAGAAGGCCTCTCTTGGCGATAGGGCAAGTGGCGGAGTATCGGGAAGCAGGACTTCGATTCTTCCATGATCGGCAGCCCACTCCTTAAATTCTTCCGATAAGTCTTTAAGGGCATTGATTAATATATCCACTTCCGTTATGGAATCCCCTGGGGTGATCAAACAAAGGATATTATATAAATCAGAGAGCTCCACCTCGATATTATGTTTCTCACGCAACCACTTCTCCACGTCATATCCGGTAAGGTCCAATTCTTTAATAGAAATGATTAATTTTGTCGGATCATAACTAAAGGCAGCTTTACTCGCCAATATTTCTTTCCCTACACAATATAAATAAGGAATTTCATTGATTGCGTTCCTTGCATATTCAGCAAGCCTTATTGCACCATCGATCATTTCCCTTCCGTTCGTTGCTAGTTGCCTTCTGGCTGTATCAAGTGATGCAAGAAGGATATAGGATGTCGAGGTCGTTGTGAGCATGCTTAAAATTGCCTGGACCCGATTTGCGGAAACCAGTCCGTCCTTTACATTTAAAACGGAACTGCCCGTCATCGAACCTCCAAGTTTATGAACACTCGTAGCTGCCATATCGGCTCCAGCTTGCATGGCGGATAGTGGCAGTTCTTCATGAAAATGAATATGGACCCCATGTGCTTCGTCAACGAGCACCGGCATATGGTAAGTATGTGCCAACTCCACTATACTCTGCAAGTCTGCCGAAATGCCGAAGTAAGTCGGGTTGATTACCAAAAGTCCTTTGGCATCGCTGTGTTCCTTTAGTGTTTTTTCAACGGCTTCTATAGTTATTCCATGGGAGATTCCCAGGTCTTTATCGATTTCAGGATTAATGAAAATGGGAACGGCACCGGAAAATACGATGGCTGACATAACGGATTTATGTACGTTCCTCGGAACGATGATTTTATCTCCGGGTCCGCAGACCGACATGACCATCGTCATGATTGCACCGCTTGTTCCTTGTACCGAAAAGAATGTATGGTCAGCCCCGAAAGCCTCAGCTGCTAGGTCTTGAGCTTTTTTGATTATTCCTTTTGGCTGATGGAGGTCATCAAGTGGGGCAATATTGATCAAATCTATCGATAAGGCATTTTCCCCGATGAAATCACGAAAATCGGGATCCATCCCTTTCCCCTTTTTATGACCTGGAATATGGAATTGAACAGGATTCTTTTTTGAGTGCTGTAACAAAGCAGTATATAAGGGTGTTTCATTCTGTGACAAATTCTTGTAGCCCCTTTTCAATATAATATATAAAAATACTCCATTTACTGCAGTATATTATTCTGCGTGTCAGCCTCTATTAAATCGGGCTGCGAATTATGGGTAGACATAAAACAAAAGAATTATAGCATGTCTAACAATAAATGCCTAGTTATACTTTTTAACCCTAAAATAGCAAGCTAAGGCGAAAGAATCTATGAAACTAGGCAAATGAAATGTATTAGCGATTGTTGAATGAACTTCCTGATATAGGTGAGTTTATGATTTGAATAAATAAACAGTATTTGCCATAATGATTCGTGTAGAGTATTAAAGAATGGACAAGGGGGAAGATGTTCTTGAAATGGAAAACTCGCGTGACTGATTTATTGGGGATACAGTATCCAATTGTGCAAGGGGGATTGGCACACCTTGCCTATGCGGAATTGGCTGCAGCGGTTTCGAATGCTGGGGGTTTGGGACAGGTAACGGCCATGTCGTTGAATGACCCGGATCAATTGGTTCAGGAAATCCGAAAGACAAAAGCTATGACGGATAAGCCTTTTGGCGTCAATTTCGCCATTGGTCAGCATGGCAGGCCCTATGAACATATGCTTGAGGCAGCGATGAAAGAAGGAATTGCCATTGTCTCGGTAACTGGTGGCAACCCTGCTCCATTTCTAGAATTTCTTAAAGATACGCCTGTAAAGAAGCTTGTGCTAGTTGCCGCAAAGAGGCAGGCCGTCAAAGCCGAACAATTGGGTGCGGATGCTGTGATGGTGGTCGGGCAGGAAGGCGGAGGTCATTTAGGCAGGGATGATATCGGTACATCCGTATTGATACCGCAAGTGGTTGACTCCGTGCGCATTCCCGTAATCGCTTCAGGTGGATTCGGGGATGGACGTGGGTTAATGGCTGCATTGGCCCTTGGAGCCGAAGGTATCGAGATGGGTACAAGATTCATTGCTGTCGAGGAATGCGTCCATGCCCATGAATTATATAAAAATGCCTTGGTTTCCGGAACAGAAAATGATACCGTTGTCATTAAGCGTTCAATTGGTGCTCCTGCCCGCGTCATTTCTAATAGCTGGACGGATAAGATTCTTGAAATTGAAAAAGAAAACGGTGGATACGAGCAATTGAAGGATTACATAAGCGGAGAAGCAAACCAAAGGTATATTCATGATGGAATCGAGGACGAAGGCTACGCTTGGGCAGGACAGGTCATGGGGATGATCCATGATGTACCAACGACGGCCCAGCTATTCAAACGTATCATCAGTGAGGCGGAGGCCATTCGCTCAAAGTGGGCTGAGTGAGAAAGTTCCCCATTCAACAGGATTTAACTAGAAGGAGTGAATAAGTATGGATTATCAATATCCTATGGATCTTGATTGGTCAACGGAAGAAATCGTCGACGTCATTAAATTTTTTGAAGCAGTCGAGAAAGCTTATGAAAGTAAAATTGAAAAAGAAGCATTCATGAATGCCTATCGCCGTTTTAAGGTGATTGTCCCCGGTAAGGCGGATGAAAAGAGGTATACGGACGAATTCGAATCGGCCAGCACGTATTCTGCCTATCATGTTATTAAGAAAGCGAAAGCTCTTGCAGATGGTGATTGGATTAAAATGAAATAAAATTTTCAATTGTTAGAAAACTTTATTGACTTCCTGAAAATTATGTTTTAACATAATAAACAAGAAAAGATAAAGGCAGTGACGAAGAATAGTACCTTAATATTGTTCTGTAGAGAGCCAGTGGTTGCTGAAAACTGGTGAACAAGTTTAAGCGAATGGACTTCCGAGCCCCAAACCGAAACGGATGACGGAGTAGGCTTTGGCGATTATCTCATCGTTAATGGAGACAGGCATGTAATGTTTTTTGTGCCGTAAAGTGAGCTATTATAGCTAATTAAGGTGGTACCACGGGTTCCTCGTCCTTTGGATGAGGGGCTTTTTTGCGTTTTTTTAAAATGGATAATTAAATCTTTGATTAAGAGTAGTAATCTTTCTTTAGCATCGTCACAGAGAGCCGGAATAGCTGAAAACCGGTACGAAGTAGGAAGATGAATGGACTTATGAGTGGTTTCTTGAAATGAAGTAGGGAAACCCGGTTGCCTCCGTTAAAGGGTGTGCAGGATATATCCTGCTGTAAGAGGGAAAAAGAGTGATTTTTCCAACTTGAGGTGGCACCGCGGTATTCCGTCCTCTGCAAGCACAATATTTGTGTTTGCAGGGGATTTTTTTATATGTTCCATTTCTGACGATGTTATGACGAAGGATTAAAAAGATAAGCTCCACCTCCTATTCTGACGGCGGGAGAAAAGAAACGTATAACGTAATTGACATAAAGGGAGGGATTGTTCATGAATTCTTTGAATGAGAAAAAGAAACTTCATTTTAAAATGGAAACAATAGAAGGGGATATTCACACACCAATCTCCATATTTCGCAAATTAAATGATAAGAAAAAATTCCTGCTCGAAAGCTCAAATTCACATCATGATAATGGTCGCTATTCCTATCTAGGGTCCAATCCTTATTTGGAGGTCACTTCATTAGCCAATCAAGTTCACGTCAAGGATTCTGTATCCGGGGAAGAGGAAGTGAAGGAAGCGAACATCATCGAGTTCCTGAAGGATCAACTGTTGGTTGAACTTGAGGGTATCCCGGTGAATATTCCCCCATTTAATGGGGGTGCAGTCGGGTACCTGGGGTATGATGTTATTCGTTTATTTGAAAAGATTGGTGATGTACCCCCTGATCCACTTCAGATGCCAGATGCCCATTTTCTATTCTTTAAGGAATTGTACATATTCGACCATGTCCTGCAAAAGATTCATCTTTTGACTGCCGAAGACGATGGAAAAAAAAGTTTAGCGGATATGAAGGAGAAAATCAATCAACCGAGTAAACCGTCACAAGAATTATCGTCGGAATTTTTGGAATTCGATTCGAACTTCAGTCAGGTGGAGTTCGAGAAAATGGTGCTTGAAGCGAAGGAAGCGATCGTAGCGGGTGAAGTGTTCCAAATCGTGTTATCACAAAGGTTCCAGGCTGACTTTGATGGAGAGCCGTTCGATGCATATCGACGACTTCGCTTAGCCAATCCATCACCATACATGTTCTATATTGAGTTTGGAGAATACACCGTTCTGGGTTCTTCGCCGGAAAGCTTAATCAGTGTTTCAGCCGGTATGGTGCATGTGAATCCCATCGCGGGTACACGACCTAGGGGAAAAACGGTTGAGGAAGATAAGGGGTTAGAAAAAAGCTTACTGATGGACGAGAAGGAATTGGCTGAACATAGGATGCTTGTAGACTTGGGAAGAAACGATCTCGGGCGGGTTTGTGAAATTGGTTCGATTCATCTTACGGAAGAAATGGAAATTCAGAGATATCAGCATGTGATGCATATTGCCTCCAAGATTAGCGGCAAGCTTAGGGAGGAATTTACGAGTTTAGATGCTTTAACGGTCTGTCAGCCTGCTGGGACTGTATCTGGTGCCCCAAAAATCAGGGCCATGGAATTGATCAATGGACTTGAAAACTGTAAGCGAGGCGTCTATTCAGGATCAATTGGATTTATTGGTTTCGGAGGTGACCTGGATATGGCCCTTGCCATACGGACGATGATTATCAAGGAGGGGCATGCCTACGTACAGGCCGGAGCGGGAATTGTATATGACTCGGATCCGAAAACCGAATATGAGGAAACACAGAATAAAGCTCGGGCGTTGATGGAGGTAAATAAAAAATGATTTTGTTGCTTGATAACTATGATTCATTTACTTACAACTTGTATCAATATTTAGGAGAAGTCGAGAAAGATTTGATTGTGAAAAGGAATGATGAAATCACCATTGCTGAAATTGAGGACATGAACCCAATGGCAATCATCATCTCCCCAGGTCCAGGACGACCTGAAGATGCGGGAATGAGTATGGAAATCATTCGTTCCTTTTATAAGAAGCTTCCTATCTTGGGAATCTGTCTTGGTCATCAGGCGATTGGCGCAACTTTTGGTGCGAAAGTGGTTGGAGCACAAGTAATCATGCATGGAAAGACATCGGTTATTGAGCATGATGGGACGGGGGTTTTTGTTAATCAGGAACATCAATTCCCAGTGATGCGTTACCATTCCCTGGTAGTTGAGAGGGAAAGCGTGCCTCCTGAGTTACTAGTTACGGCGAATGCGTTGGACGATGGAGAGATCATGGCATTGAAACACCGGGATTATCCGCTGTATGGTCTCCAATTTCACCCTGAATCAATTGGAACAAAGATTGGCAAAGAACTGTTACATGAATTTTATAAGATTGCGGATGCATATCAATTAGAGAAGGAACAATCCATTTTATAATTTTAAAACGAGTGGGGGAGTCAGTTGTGAAGGAGTATTTAGTGAAGTTAGCAGAGCGTCAAACATTGACGGAAGATGAGATGAGTAGAGCAGCCCAAGCGTTATTTTCTACAGATATTACAGAAAGCGAGATGGCGGCTTTTCTTATAGCATTAAAAGCAAAAGGAGAAACGGCGGGAGAAATCGCCAGTCTGGTCAGGGTCATGCGAAAAAAAGCAAGAAGTGTACATTCGACTAGTTTAAACGTGATGGATAATTGCGGGACAGGTGGAGATGGCTCACAAAGCTTCAACATCAGTACCACTTCTGCATTTGTTCTGGCCGGTGCCGGAGTAAAGGTTGCCAAACATGGAAATCGTAGCATTTCGAGTAAGACGGGAAGTGCGGATGTTTTGGAAGAGCTAGGGGTCAATTTATACCTTGAACCTGGAATGGTGAAAGAACTGCTGGAGGAAAACGGCATCACTTTCTTGTTTGCGCCGTCACACCATCCAAACAGCGCCCGGATTATGAAAGTGAGAAAAGAATTGAAGATCCCAACTGTCTTTAATTATTTAGGTCCATTAACAAATCCAGTGCAACTTCAAACGCAACTATTGGGAATTAACCGTCGGGATATGCTTGAGCTATTTGCCGAGGTGCTCCACAAATTAGGCAGAAAACGTGCGGTTGTCATCCATGGAGCAGGTTCTATGGATGAAGCAAGTCTACAGGGAGAAAATTCTCTCGTCCTTTTGGAAGAAGGGGACATCATCCCCTTTACCCTGAATCCGGAAGAAGTGGATTTGCCCATCTACGGAAATGAGGAAATTCGTGGAGGAGACGCTAAGGAAAATGCTGATATTATGCTACGTGTCTTAAAAGGAGAGAAAGGGGCTTACCGGGATACCGTTTTGTTGAACGCAGGGCTGGGATTATTCGCCCATGGAACGGCGCCCACGATTAAAAAGGGCATTTCTCTGGCCAAAGATAGCCTGGACAGCGGTTCAGCTCTTGCGAAATTAGAAAATTTAATTGCCTATGGCAACCGTAATAAGGTGGTAATGTAAATGGAAAATATTTTAACGAAAATCATCGAAAGGAAAAAAGTGGAGGTTGCCCATTATAAAGAAGGAAGCGGCTTTCCACAGTCGGAGGCGGTCCGTTCAACAAGGCCATCGCTAGTGGAATCTTTGAAAACAGCCGCCTCCATTTCGGTTATAGCAGAAATAAAACGTGCTTCTCCGTCAAAGGGTAAGATAAACATGGATGTTGACCCCAACAATCAAGCCCTATCTTATGAAAAAGGGGGAGCTGCTGCCATATCCGTTTTGACGGACGAGTCTTTCTTTAAAGGAACGATCGATGATTTACGAAACGTGAGCCAACTTGTCAAAATCCCTAGACTCTGTAAGGACTTCATCATTGATGAAGTCCAGATTGACCGGGCCTACCATGCAGGTGCGACCATTATTCTTTTAATTGTGGCAGCTCTTTCGAAAGAGCGCCTACATGAGTTGTATCAATATGCAAAAAGTAAAGGGCTCGAAGTATTAACTGAAGTCCATGATGAATCAGAGCTAAAACAGGCGGTGGACCTAGGAGCAGAATTGATTGGGATCAACAATAGAAATTTAAAAACATTCGAAGTGGACCTGGATGTAACGGAACGGCTTGCGAAACTGCTTGATCCGAACATTCATATGATTATCAGTGAAAGTGGAATCAAAACGAAAGCAGATGTCCTGCGTGTGAAAAAAGCGGGTGCCAGGGGGATTTTAGTGGGTGAAACCTTGATGACTTCCACCAACCTTTCGGATACGATGAATGAACTTCAAGTGAACTTTTAAGAGGTAAGGAGATAAATATGTTCGTCAAAATTTGTGGATTGAAAACATTGGAGGATGTCCAATCGGCTGTAGGGGCAGGTGCTGATTTCATCGGGTTCATTTTTGCAGAAAGCAGCCGGAAAGTACAACCTGAGGTGGTGCGTGAAATTGGACGAAACCTTCCTGGACATGTGAAAAAAGTAGGGGTGTTTTCTAATCAGGCCGAACGGGATGTGATTAGGACGGCTGGCATCGCTGGATTGGATTATATTCAGCTGCACGGAAACGAGTCTACTAGTTTTGCCGAAAGGATGCCGCTACCTGTCATTAAGGCATTCGCCATACATTCAGAAGAGGACCTTGAAAACCTTAACGATTATCCCGCTGAGTATCTTCTGGTCGATTTGCCGAAAGGTTCCTCGGGAAAAGGAATGACATTAGATTGGGATATGCTCCAAAAAGCCAAGCTTCCACTGGACAAGGTTATTCTTGCAGGTGGCTTAAATCCGGATAATGTGGATAAAGCGATTTTGGCCGTATCCCCATTCGGGGTTGATGTCGCTAGTGGTGTGGAGATTGATGGGGTGAAGGACGCAACAAAAATAAAGGCATTTATAAGGAAGGCAAAAAATATACAGGAGAAGAGGAATGAATAGATGAGTACGTATACACAACCTGACCAAACTGGGCACTTCGGGGCATATGGTGGCCGTTTTGTCCCTGAAACCTTGATGGCTGCAATCACTGAACTTGAAGAGGTCTATGAACAATCAAAAAATGATCCGGATTTCCAAAAGCAGCTATCCTATTACCTGACTCAATACGTTGGTCGGGAAACACCTCTTTATTTTGCTGAGAACCTGACGAAACTTGCAGGTGGTGCCGATATCTACCTGAAACGTGAGGATTTGAACCATACAGGTGCCCACAAAATAAATAATACGATAGGCCAGGCTTTATTGACTCAAAAAATGGGCAAGAAAAAGGTCATAGCCGAAACAGGTGCAGGACAGCATGGCGTAGCGACGGCGACAGTCTGTGCTTTATTGAAGCTCGAATGCATCATCTTCATGGGTGCAGAAGATATCAGAAGGCAGAAATTGAACGTATTCAGAATGGAATTGTTAGGGGCAAAGGTTGTTTCCGTTACACAAGGGAGCTCCACTTTGAAGGATGCAGTAAATGAAGCATTACGATACTGGGTTGCAAATGTAGAGGACACTCACTACATTATGGGTTCTGTCCTCGGTCCACATCCGTTTCCTGTAATTGTTCGCGATTATCAAAGCGTCATTGGTAATGAAACAAAGCGCCAGTATTCAGACTTGGTAAATGGGCTTCCTGATGCAGTGGTCGCTTGTATTGGGGGTGGCAGTAATGCAATGGGCATGTTTTACCCTTTCATAGAGGATGAAACGGTGAAGTTATATGGAGTGGAAGCTGCAGGTCATGGTCTCCATACACCATTACATGCTTCAAGTTTGACTAAGGGAAGGCCCGGCGTGCTTCACGGGGCATTCATGTATGTCTTGCAAAACGAAGACGGCCAAATCCAGGAGGCCCATTCGGTCTCAGCGGGGTTGGATTATCCCGGAGTAGGACCGGAACACAGTTACCTAAAGGATACGAATCGGGTCACATATACTTCCGTTACTGATCAGGAAGCCCTGGATGCCCTTGTATTGCTTTCAAGGGAAGAAGGGATTATTCCAGCTTTAGAAAGCTCTCATGCGCTTTCTTATGGGTTAAAACTGGCAAAAGAAATGGAAAAAGGGACAGGGTTGGTTATTTGCCTCTCTGGTCGTGGTGATAAGGATGTTGAACAAGTCCAATCCATATTAGGGGGCAGCGATCATGAATAAGTTAACGAAAGTGATGCAAGATTGTGTAAACAAGGGAGAAAAGGCGTTCATCCCCTATATCATGGCAGGCGATGGAGGTTTGGATCGATTAAAAGGCCAGCTGATGTTCCTAGAAAAAAACGGGGCAACCGCTGTTGAATTGGGCATACCATTTTCTGATCCAGTTGCTGATGGGCCGGTTATTCAACAGGCCGGGATTCGTTCTTTGGAGAAGGGCACGACTTTGAAGGATATTTTGAAAAAGGTAACGGAAATCAAAAACGATGTGAATATCCCGATTATACTAATGGGGTACACCAATTCCATCATGGCATATGGTCTAAAGGAGTTTATAGAGGATTGCCTTCATGCTGGAATTGCAGGATGTATCATTCCTGATTTGCCGATTGAAGAAGAAACGGTGTTTTCATCCATCAAAACAGCGGGGATCACACTGATTCGACTTGTGACCCTCACGTCTTCAAGGGATCGAATCACGGAGATTACAGCAGGAGCTGAAGGCTTTATCTACGCAGTTACGGTAAAGGGTATCACGGGTACCCGTGATACCTTCGGGGGCGATGTCGGTGAATATCTTAAACAGGTAAAAGAACTGAGCCCTGTCCCGGTTCTTGCCGGGTTTGGCATCTCAACGCCCGAGCATGTAAGGAATGCGATTCAATCCTGTGATGGGGTCATCGTCGGAAGCAAGGTCATAGAATGCTTTGAAACGGGAAAAGAGGAGCACATCACCGAGCTCATCAGCGCAAGTAAAATATTGGTTCAAAAATAAAAGCACGGAGGTACCTATAAAGGCACCTCCGTGCTTCCATCGTTTGGTCTATATTTTGTAGATATACGTCATATTACGACATAAGCGTTTATTTTAATTGATATAGGGGTAAAAGATGTTCAAACGCATCTTGAATGATTTGGATGAATTCAACTTCTTTTAATTGAATGGCCTCTTCGCGGGGGATTTGTATTCCGCAAAGGATCTCGGCCTTCTTGACCGTTTGCAAACGGGAAAACATGGAATGTAAATCTTCACTAGAAAGCCCTTCATGTGGAATGACTTCAGGTTTTGTGTGGTCCATTGACCAAACGTAGTCAGAAGGGATATTTTCTTTTAACCGGTTAATGTTTTTCTCAAGATGCTGTCCTATTTCTACCTTATTGGGGGCCTCATAAATGACGGCGTACCATATGAACAAATGTGTCTCCCATAAACCTATCTGAAAATGGGGCATCATTTTATAGCCCCGGCTATTAGCGGCAAAAGCAACCCATGTATCGTTAGGAGGGTTCACTTTCCGTCTGGCATGCCTTGCTACATGAGGAAACATTTCTTCACCAGTCATGATAGATAGCTGATGTGAAAAATGTTCGCCCAATGCATGAAGCTTAGGTTGTATCTTTTCTTTTAAAGCTTCCATTCGCGGTTCTAATCCATCAATTTTAAATACGTTAAAATCATCAGAAGTGAAACTTAATAATTTCATCATTTATCTCTCCTACCGTAAATATCTGCACATATTGTAGCATAAGTATAAGGTAATTTCGAAAATAGCGTTTTGTAACTTGATTTCAAATAAATTGATGGGTAAGAACACAAATTAGTTGCTATTTGTTGGTGGAAGACATATGATAAAATAAAATTAAATTCTGAAAATTAAGTTTATTGATGAAGGGAGAATGTTAATTATGAAACAAGTCATGAACCAAGCATTAAAAGCTAAAGAAGTAGAAAGACATAGAGCTGCAGTGTTAAGAATGGAAATGGACTATGAATTAGCAACCCTTTTTGAAGCGATCAGTGAAGAAAACGATCAGATGAGGTCACTATGCAAGCAAAGATTAGAGCGTATCCGTTTGGAGTTGCTAAAGCTTAAGGCTTTGTAAATGAATAGTTGTAAAGATCAATAAGGAGCATATGAATTAAATGGATAATGAAATCTATAATAGTTGAACGGACACTTATTTTTTTAGAAAATAATGTGTCCGTTTTTCATTATATACCTGAAGTGTTCCCAATAGCGGATTTGAATATTTCTATTGAGGAATAAAGGAAAGAAGTCTTGATGTGGTGGACTGTTCATTTAAGTGGATTGAATTTTAAATTTTTAAAAAGCTTAAAATATGAAGATGTTAAAAACTTGAAGTCATGGTATATTTGCATTACTCTTTAGAATATCTATTTAATGTAGTTTTGATGACAAAGGACGGGATATTATGATGGCATCGGTTAAAGAAATGGATACATATGCGAAGGTATGGATGAGGGAAGCGGGGGTCAAGCTTCGGGCGTCCTTTGAAACCAAGCTGAATATCGAGGAAAAAACGAATCCCAATGATTTGGTAACGAATATGGATAAGGCAATAGAAAAATTCTTTGTTGAACATATAAATGAAACATTTCCTGACCATCGTATTTTTGGAGAAGAGGGTATGGGGAATCAGATAAAGGATTTAAAGGGGACGGTGTGGATTATTGATCCCATCGATGGTACATTGAACTTTATCCACCAACAGCGGAATTTTGCCATTTCTCTCGGTGTATACCAGGATGGCATCGGGAAAATCGGCATGGTCTATGATGTTGTGCATGATGAATTATACCATGCTGTTAAAGGGCAGGGAGCTTTTATGAATGAACAAAGGCTTGCCCCGTTAGAAGAAGGTTCTGTCAGTACATCCATTCTATCGATGAATGCGAGTTGGGTAACGGAAAACCGCCGAATCGATCCAAACATCCTTGCCCCGCTTGTCCGTGATGTCAGGGGAACACGATCATACGGATCAGCTGCACTGGAACTTGCTTTCGTAGCTGCTGGACGCCTGGATGCTTATATAACGATGCGCCTTATGCCGTGGGACTTTGCTGGAGGGGCGTTACTTATTGAAGAGGTTGGTGGGGAAGTGACCAACATTAAAGGGGAGGAATTGAACTTCCTATCAGGAGATTCTCTTTTTGTTTCTAAACCTGGTCTACATAAGGAAGTGTTCGAACGATACTTGTCGGATAATTCAAGAAAGTAGTGAACGATATGCAGGAAAAACCTTTAATGGAAAATAAATTTTCGGAGTATAAAGTTATAAATAAAAAAACTCGCTATCAGCAGCGAGTTTTTTTATTTATAACTTTCCTGCTTCACGCAGTTTTTTCTTTTGAGAGAAGCCATACCCCATTATTCCGCATAGCACAACGATTGCAGCTACTATTCCGAGTATGCTCTTTATCGCGATAAAGATGCCAATGGAGCCAATACTTGCTGTAGCCAGTATCGCTAAAATTAAGAAATTCCATTTAATATTCATTAAAATCACCCCTAATAATTCTATTGTACATAATTTCGTTATTTGTTTCTACCATGTTTGTGATATAATATGTAAGTTAATACTAGTGATACGTTAAACACCAAATTTTTTTAGGAGTGAATTTTTTGAAATTAAGAGAAAATATTCGTAATATAGCCATCATTGCCCACGTCGATCATGGTAAAACAACTTTAGTGGATCAGTTGCTTAAGCAATCTGGTACTTTCCGTGAAAACGAACACGTTGAAGAACGTGCGATGGATTCTAATGCTATTGAAAAAGAACGCGGAATTACGATTCTTGCGAAAAATACAGCAGTTCAATATCAAGACACAAGAATTAATATCTTGGATACACCTGGTCATGCTGACTTTGGTGGTGAAGTAGAACGGATCATGAAAATGGTCGATGGCGTTTTACTTGTTGTCGATGCTTATGAAGGTTGTATGCCTCAAACACGTTTCGTGTTGAAAAAAGCTTTGGAACAAAAAATCACGCCTATCGTTGTCGTGAATAAAATTGATAAAGACTCTGCTCGTCCAGATGAAGTTGTCGACGAAGTTATCGACTTGTTCATCGAACTTGGCGCTGAAGAAGAACAATTAGACTTCCCAGTAGTCTTCACTTCAGGTATTGCTGGAACAGCAAGCTTGGATTCAGATCCTACTAAACAAGAAAAAGACATGACTCCATTATTCGAAACAATTATCGAAACGATTCCTGCTCCAGTCGATAACTCAGAAGAACCACTGCAATTCCAAGTGGCTTTACTTGATTACAACGACTATGTAGGACGTATCGGTGTTGGTCGTGTATTCCGCGGAAAAATGCACGTGGGACAACAAGTTTCATTGATGAAGCTTGATGGATCAGTTAAGCAATTCCGTGTAACGAAAATCTTTGGTTATATCGGCTTGAAAAAAGTTGAAATCCAGGAAGCTGTTGCTGGTGACCTAATCGCCGTTTCCGGTATGGAAGATATCAACGTCGGTGAAACGGTTTGCCCAGTAGAGCATCCTGATGCGCTTCCAATCCTACGTATCGATGAGCCAACATTACAAATGACTTTCCTTGTAAACAACAGCCCATTCGCAGGACGTGAAGGTAAATTCGTAACGGCTCGTAAAATCGAAGAGCGTTTGAAAAGCCAATTGCAAACAGATGTAAGCTTAAGAGTAGAAAATACTGATTCTCCGGACGTATGGATTGTTTCTGGTCGTGGAGAGCTTCACCTTTCTATCCTGATTGAAAACATGAGACGTGAAGGCTATGAGCTTCAAGTTTCGAAACCGGAAGTTATCGTTCGTCTTATTGATGGCGTACGTTGCGAGCCAGTTGAACGTGTTCAAATCGATGTTCCAGAAGAGCATACTGGTGCTATCATGGAATCCATGGGTGCACGTAAAGGCGAATTGTTAGACATGGTCAATAGCGGAAGCGGTCAAGTTCGTTTACTATTCACGATTCCAGCCCGTGGACTTATCGGTTATTCTACTGAGTTCTTAACAATCACTCGTGGTTACGGTATCATGAACCATTCATTTGACAGCTACCAACCAATGGCACAAGGCCAAGTTGGCGGAAGACGTCAAGGTGTATTAGTATCTATGGAATCAGGAAAAACAACACAATACGGTACTATGCAAGTAGAAGACCGTGGTGTCATTTTTGTTGAACCAGGTACTGACATTTATGAAGGTATGATTGTCGGCGAACATAATCGTGATGCAGATTTAACGGTTAATATCGTTAAAGCAAAACAAATGACAAACATGCGTTCAGCAAATAAGGATCAAACTTCTTCAATGAAGAAACCAAGAATCATGTCTCTTGAAGAAGCACTTGAGTATTTGAACGATGATGAGTATTGTGAAGTTACTCCTGAATCAATCCGTCTTCGTAAGAAAATTCTTGATAAAAACGAACGTGAAAGAGCAGCTAAAAGAAAAAAAGTGGCTGTTGAAGAAAAATAATTAGCTAGAGGAGGAGTAAAGATTGGATATCCAAGAGCGATTATCATTTTTTGCAGCGTTGTACAGAGTGGATGAGAACCCTGAAGCGGGAATGTGGTATTTGTATTTAACAATCTTTGGATTATGCATCCTTGTCTATCAGCTAGGTTTCGCCAAAAAGCTACCTTTGCTCAAAAATGTGATTATCTATGCGGTAATGGCACTTGGATGTACCCTTCTTTCTTTCTTCGCTGTGTTTCTCCCAATGGGGGAAGCGTTAGTCATAGCATCTCTTGTCCTTGGAATTTATAAGATTCGTCTTCATAATTCGAAAAAAGAAGAACAGGCTTGAGTGAGCTATGAAATCATTACAAGATGCTTTATACAATTGGCTGACGATAAGAGTTGTTTGTGATGAAAGGCCCGATGATACAGCCGCACGAGAAACAGAAATGTTTTTTATGCAGATGCTTCAGAACGACCACCAGGTGAGGATTGATTCCGTTACAAAAACAGAACCTTTTTATTTTGTTGAATATAAAGTAGGAGACGAAATGAAAAAGCAACGTTTCCCGATTGAATTAATTGATATCATGTTGGATCAGATACAACTTGAGCCAGATAAGTATAAAAATATCGAGTAATACAAAAATGACCGTGCGGTTTTCCGCACGGTCATTTTTGTATGGACAATGGAAGGAACAGAGAATAAATAAAATGTGCAAGTGCCCACAATAAGAATGTGAACAAGTCAAAAGAAGGAATAACCATGGTTTTAGAAAGGAAAGCCAATGGAAAATAAAGCAGGATGGCAGGAATGATGAATAAATTAGCAAAGGCAAATCGCTTTACAATCTTTCTTTTTTGAATCATATAGGCATAGCCATAAGTAAGGAAGATTGATATAAATAAATGAAAAGAAAATAGCCATGCTTCATTCCAAGGGATTTCCCCAAAAATAGGAATGAAATCCACGTTCAATAAAAGCTGATACACTTTTATTCCTGAGGACACTTCAATCCATTTCGTTATAAAGCCAAGTAATAATCCATTGAACAGACCAATCAGGAGTATCCGATTGAACGATTTACCATTCATCTTCTTTTTTTATCGTGCGGTAGAGATGGAAATTGCCTGTGGCAATCCGTTCATTCGTACGTTCTTCAATGCGTTGTTTACATATATCGCACATGTAGGTATGTATAGGACGGTTACGTAGCTTCTTAGCTTCTGGACTATCATCTGGTATGTCTTCGATTTGATCGCATATTACGCATTTTACCTTCATAATTATTGAACCTCACTTCGATTTCAGTATGTGTTTAAGTATACCAATAATTTCATGCCAAAACGAGGATAAAGTACAAGTCTCCCGTGTGGGATTTGCAATTGTACATAAGAAAAAACCCGAAGAAGATTCGACGGGGTGAAAAGGTTAATCTTTATGATGATTGGACTGTTCGTTTTGTTCTTTTTCTAATTGTTTTCTGTCATCTTGATTATGGGGCGAGTTCCCTTGATCATCCGTAACCTTTGCAGGGGTAGGTGTCAAGGTGTCACCAGGTACCTCAGGTATGACTCTGCTTGTGATATCTGCCAACTCATTTAATATCCCCCTTACTGGTTCGCCATTTTTAATGTCTGCTGCAACTTCTTTGATTCGTGCATTTAAATCTGGATCGGCTACGACAATCGCATAGGCACCATGAGGATCATTCTTTAATGTCTCTCCAACCGAGTATTTAACGGTTCCGACTTGTGAGCGTTCGATGTCCGCGTCGATATCAATCCCCACCAGGGCGTATTTCCCAATTACAACTGCGGTGGCATCATTCACTTCAGGTACTGATTGAGCCAGATTCGTTAGCCTTTTGGATGTTTCTTGTCCGGTCCTGCGATCGCTTTCCTGAATGGTCGAGTTATGAACTTGGGTTAAGCCGTTTTTAGCCTGGTCTTTTGAATCGTCACTTGCATGATCCGTCGAACAACCTGACATCAGTAAGAGTGCAGCCAATGAAAAAATTTGTTTGCGCAAGAGTTCCGTCTCCTTTTTACTCGTAGAATTCATTGATCATATTGTGTATTTGGCATCTTTATATCAAGGAAGATTTCTTTATAGTCTGTAATTGTTCTTCTATCTTTATACAAAGGGACATATATTTTATCAACAGTCTCGTCCGCTACATAACTGCTAAGAGCAGTCATTGTTAGGTATATCCGATAAAGAGCAGGCAGGAGGCGTCATATTGGACAAAATCTATGTTTTAGATACGAATGTCCTGTTGCAGGATCCGTATTCCATTTATTCATTCGGGGTTAATGAAATCGTCATTCCAGCAGTTGTATTAGAAGAATTGGATTCTAAGAAAAGGTATATGGATGAAATCGGAAGGAATGCAAGGCAGGTTTCGAAATTAATTGATCATTTTCGGGAAAAAGGGAAACTACACCAGAGTATCCCGCTTCATAATGGAGGAAGTTTACGAATAGAACTTAATCATCGTTCTTTTCATGAACTACAGGAAATTTTTGTCGAGAAAACAAATGATAATCGAATATTGGCGGTTGCTAAAAATTTGTCATTGGAAGAAGAGACGAAGGAAGAGGGGAAGACGGTCATCCTCGTTAGCAAAGATACACTAGTGCGTGTAAAGGCAGATGCTATCGGACTTGAGGCAGAAGACTTTTTAAATGACCGTGTCGTTGAATTGGACCATGTCTATGGTGGATATAAAGAGATATTTGTTTCAATTGACAACCTAAATAAATTTTATGAAAAAAGTTATTTAGAACTTGAAGAGTTGTCAGAAGATCAATACTATCCCAATCAATTTCTCCTCATGAAGGATACACTAGGAAGCTCAGCCTCGGCGATTGGGATCATCAATGAAAACTGTAAGACTGTTAAGAAGTTGATGTATGAAGGGGAACATATATGGGGAATTAAGCCTAGGAATGTTCAACAAACGATGGCTTTGGATTTGTTGCTTCGTTCAGATGTACAGCTTGTGACACTAATTGGTAAGGCGGGCACTGGGAAAACGTTACTTGCTTTGGCAACAGGCTTGTTGCAAACAGAGGATTTAGCCCATTATAAGAAGCTTCTTGTCGCAAGGCCAATTGTACCGGTCGGTAAAGATATTGGTTATCTGCCTGGAGAAAAGGAAGAAAAATTGAAGCCGTGGATGCAGCCTATATTCGATAATCTGCAATACTTGTTCAATACCAAGAAACCAGGAGAATTGGATGCCATTCTAGCAGGGATGAGTTCGATTGAAGTAGAAGCCCTGACGTATATTAGGGGAAGGAGCATACCGGATCAATTCATCATCATTGATGAAGCACAGAATCTGACGAAACATGAGGTAAAGACTATCTTAACAAGGGTAGGAGAACGAAGCAAAATCGTGTTGATGGGAGATCCAGAACAAATTGATCATCCATATTTAGATGAATATAATAATGGCTTGACGTATGTAGTCGAAAAATTCAAGACGGAGCGGATTGCTGGGCATGTCAAGCTGATAAAAGGGGAAAGATCTACATTGGCACAGCTTGCTGCAACGCTTTTATAAATAAAAAAATGGCACGGGGAAAATCCCCTGCCATTTTCTAGAGTATTGCTATTGGCGAGCTTATTTGACTGTAAAAGACGTGACATACTTGATTGGATTATTGATATTACTTCCATCACCAAAATAAATTTCCATGGGACCACCTTCAGACACTTTAAGTGGTTGTCCATCCTTTGAAAACCCGATGAAAAATTTCATGGCATCTTCTAGCGGAAACGCCAATTCTTTGCCTTCTGAAGTAACGATAACTTCGGTTGCATCATCAGCGGGTTCGGCATTTTTTAAAAAAGGTTCAAACAGAATGCCAAAAGAACCTTCAAGCAATCGTTGTTTCTCGAATTTCCGTTCTGTTTTTATTGTAGGGGGTAGAACCGCTCCCTCTTGAATTTCTTTTTGCCAATGTCTAGAAGCTTTCTTAGTATAATCTTCTAGTTCATTGATCTGTACTCTTTCTTCACTGAAATATGTATCAATCTCAATTTTACGGTCATCGAAGATCCATACTCCAGGGTCTATTGTAAGAGGATATTTCACATTTCCGTTAATAAACACGATGGATTCCAAATATCTCATTCCTTCCTTTGCTCACATACATGTACAATTATAATCAATTACAGGAGAATTGTCACATTATCGAGCATGCATCGGCACAATTCTTCCAGGTTTCGTTATTCATTTAGTTTGTCAATATCCTTGCTTTTTAAGACAACTAAAGGTAGAATTTAAAGATAAGATTTAATCGCTCTGAGCGGGGGGATTTAACATGGCATCTGAAATGCTTGTCAATCATCGAGAAAAAGCTTTTGCTTTATTAAAGGCAGATGCTGACAAGATTCTAAAATTGATAAAAGTTCAAATGGAGAATCTCACTATGCCTCAATGTCCTTTATATGAAGAGGTACTGGATACTCAAATGTTTGGTCTATCACGGGAAATTGATTTTGCTGTACGATTAGACCTAATAGAGGAATTGGAAGGCAAATCTCTTTTAGAGACACTCGAAAGAGAATTGTCAGTATTACATGAAGCATCATTAAAAAAATAATATATAGCACATACTAACTCAAACAAATCTCGATGATTGTTTGAGTTTTTTATTTGTATACATAATCAAATGAATAGGTTATACTTATTTTAAAAGTGTTATACTAATAGGACGGAACATTCTTTGTTTAGTCCTTTTTATGTTTTTATATTAGTAATGATGTATCAAATTCATTCACAACATTTAATATTATACAAAACTTGAATACGGTTGCTGATCCAATGGCACTAAGACAAAAAGTGGATTGAAAAATACTTTTAAATATAAACGAAAGAATTTTTTATTTTTTTATTGTATTCAGTTTATTTTAGTATTATGGTTATATTAATTACTTATTAAAGTAAAAAGTACGAAAAGTTGGTATATCATAATAATAGTAATTATTTAAAAATTTTGCTTTATTCTTTTTCATTATTCACTTAATGAAATGGACGTTTAAGTTATCTCTATTAATAGAGAATGAAAAGTTGTGATATCTCTCACACTTTTTTTCTATATATTTATAAAAATACATATTGATTAGGGTGGTAGCAATGGTTAAACGTATAGAAAAGGTACTTGCGGCAAATCGCGGGGAAATTGCGATTCGAATTTTTCGGGCATGTACGGAATTAGACATTTGTACAGTTGCAATCTATTCCAAGGAAGATTACGGATCCTATCACCGCTATAAGGCTGATGAAGCATATCTGGTTGGTGAAGGTAAAAAGCCGATCGATGCATATTTGGATATTGAAGGGATTATTTCAATTGCCAAAATGAGTGGAGTTGACGCTATTCATCCTGGTTATGGCTTCCTTTCAGAAAATATAGATTTTGCTAAACGTTGCGAAGACGAGGGAATTATCTTCATCGGACCTGAATCAAGGCATTTAGATATGTTTGGGGACAAGGTAAAAGCTAGAACACAAGCTGAACTGGCTGGTATTCCGGTCATTCCAGGCAGTGATGGACCAGTAACAAGCGTGGAAGAAGTAAAAGAATTCGGTAAGAAGTATGGCTTCCCCATTATTATAAAAGCCTCACTTGGTGGAGGCGGACGCGGCATGCGTATTGTCGAAAAACTTGAAGAAACCGAAGAAGCATACAATCGCTGTAAATCTGAAGCGAAAGCAGCCTTTGGGAATGATGAAGTATACGTAGAGAGATACATTAAAAATCCAAAGCATATCGAAGTTCAAATCTTGGCAGATTCTCATGGTAATACCGTTCATTTATATGAACGTGACTGCTCGGTGCAAAGACGTCATCAAAAAGTCGTTGAAGTTGCTCCTTCAGTTTCGCTTCCGGAGAGCCTTAGAGAAGAGATTTGCGAGGCTGCAGTCAAATTGGCCAAAAATATCGACTATGTCAATGCTGGGACAGTGGAGTTCCTTGTGGCAAATGGTGAATTTTATTTCATTGAAGTCAATCCAAGGGTTCAGGTAGAGCATACCATTACCGAAATGATTACAGGAATCGATATTGTTCAATCGCAAATCATGATTGCCGAAGGCCATGAACTACATGGTAAAAAGATCGCCATTCCAGAACAAGCGGGCATTAAAACAAATGGGTATGCAATCCAATCAAGGGTGACAACCGAAGATCCGTTGAATAATTTTATGCCTGACACTGGAAAAATGATGGTTTACCGTTCGGGTGGAGGATTTGGCGTACGTTTGGATGCAGGTAATGGATTCCAAGGTGCAGTGATTACCCCATATTATGATTCCTTGCTAGTCAAGCTTTCAACACATGCACTATCATTTGAGCAGGCTGCTTCCAAAATGGTGCGTAACCTGAAGGAATTTAGGATTCGAGGAATTAAAACAAACATCCCATTCCTTGAGAATGTTGTCAAACATAAGAATTTCATTACGGGCGAGTACGATACTTCATTTATCGATTCAACGCCTGAATTGTTTAACTTCCCAGTCAGAAAAGACCGTGGAACAAAAATGCTTTCATATATCGGCAATGTAACGGTGAATGGTTTTCCAGGTGTGGAAACGAAGAAAAAACCGGTCTTTGACCCAGCACCGATTCCGGATGTCAAGAATCTGCCGCTTACTCCAGGTACGAAGAATATTCTAGACGAACGAGGAGCAGAAGGCCTGGTTAACTGGATTAAGGAACAGAAAGAAGTATTAATTACGGATACGACTTTCCGTGATGCACATCAATCATTATTGGCTACAAGAATTAGATCAAAGGATATACTGGACATTGCAGAGCCTACAGCAAAATTACTTCCAAACCTATTTTCCATGGAAATGTGGGGCGGGGCAACGTTTGATGTAGCCTATCGCTTCTTGAAAGAAGATCCATGGGAGCGTTTGTTAAGTTTCAGGAAAAAAGCGCCTAATGTCCTGTTACAAATGCTTTTAAGAGCTTCCAATGCAGTGGGTTATAAAAACTATCCCGACAATGTCATACAGGAATTCGTTGAGAAATCAGCGGCGGCTGGTATTGATGTCTTCCGGATCTTCGACAGCTTAAACTGGGTAAAAGGGATGGAAGTGGCTATTGATGCTGTCCGCCAATCTGGTAAAATTGCCGAAGCAGCCATTTGTTACACAGGTGATTTGAATGATTCATCGCGCAGCAAATATAATATAGAATACTATAAAAACATGGCGAAGGAATTGGAGCATGCAGGTGCTCATATTCTAGCTATCAAAGATATGGCAGGTCTTTTGAAACCGGATGCGGCTTACCGTCTTGTATCGGAATTGAAGGAAACGACTTCTCTACCTATTCATTTGCATTCGCATGATACGAGCGGAAATGGTATCTTTACGTACTCAAAAGCCATTGAAGCAGGAGTGGATATTGTGGATACGGCGATTGGCTCGCTTGCAGGCTTAACTTCGCAGCCAAGTATTCAAACCCTTCATTACGCACTGGAGGGATCGGGTAGACAGCCTAAACTTGAAGTGGATTCACTTGAACGTCTAGGAGAGTATTGGGGAGAGGTACGGAAGTTCTATAAAGACTTCGAAAGTGGCATGAATGCACCCCACACGGAAGTTTATAAGCATGAAATGCCAGGTGGACAGTATAGTAATCTACAACAGCAGGCTAAAGCAGTAGGTCTTGGAGATCGTTGGCATGAAGTGAAGGAAATGTATCGACGCGTCAATGTCATGTTCGGAGATATCGTTAAAGTGACACCATCTTCAAAAGTTGTAGGCGACATGGCCTTATTCATGGTACAAAATAGCCTTTCGGAAGAGGATGTCCTTACAAAGGGTCAAGCCATTGATTTTCCTGATTCCGTTATTGAATTATTCGAGGGGTACTTGGGACAACCAACGGGAGGTTTTCCAAAGGAACTTCAGGAAGTTATCCTGAAAGGGAAAAAACCGATTACAGTTAGACCAGGTGAACTACTGGAAGCTGTAGATTTTGATGCATTAAGAGAAGAGTTGTTCCGAGAAGTGGGACGTCCTGTCACAGACTTCGATGTGCTTGCATATGCCCTATATCCTAAAGTATTCTTGGATTATAATAAAACGAAAGAGTTATTCGGCGATGTATCCAACCTAGACACAGCCACTTTCTTATATGGCATGAGATTAGGAGAAGAAATCGAAGTCGAAATAGAAAAGGGGAAAACCCTTATCGTTAAATTAGTGTCAATTGGACAGCCATTGCCTGATGGCACACGGGTTGTGTATTTTGAATTGAATGGTCAATCTCGTGAAGTCATCATCAAGGATGAGAATATTAAATCGTCCGTGCAAACCAAAATCAAGGCTGACACCAAAAATAAAGAACATATTGGGGCTACGATGCCTGGTACGGTCATCCGCGTTGTCGTCGAAAAAGGCGATCAAGTCAAGCAGGGTGATCACCTGATCATTACAGAAGCCATGAAAATGGAAACAACTGTACAAGCACCTTTCTCTGGTACAATTAAAGACATTTATGTTAAAGACGGAGAAGCCATCAGTACAGGTGATCTATTGATTGAAATAACTAAGTAACTCTAAGAGAGTCAGAGACTAGCTTTGAAAGAGGGCGCACGGATGGGATAACATCTGGAGTGCCCTCTTTCAGGCTATCCTTTTAACAGGTATACAAAAAGCCATCATTTTGAATGATGGCTTTTTGTATACCTGTTATTGTTTGAAAAGTCAGACGTCATCTGGCAGGAATGGTCGGTGATACAATTCCCTCATCTCGTTCATTAATAGAAGAAACTTGATTCTCCTTTTCAATAAGTAATGCGTTTTTCTTGCTTCTTGTAGTGAGAAGAAGCAAATAGCTCATCACCCCGAAAAAACAGGCTATAAATAAAGCATGTGCCAATGCAATGTATAGATTTTGTTTAGAAAAGATAATGAAAGCTCCGGCGGTTACTTGTAAAAAGACTAAAATGAATGCTGCATTCCAACCACCATATATGACCCGTTGATGTTTATAGTGTTTATGTGCCAAAAAGGTAGCGTAGGAAACCCATAAGAAAATCATCCCTGCTATCGCCCTATGACCCATTTGTATCCATTCATAGGTGTTAGTAGGTAGGAAGGTTCCATTCCCACATAGAGGCCAATCTTTACATATAAGACTAGATTCAGTATGTCTTACGAGAGCACCGGTATATACGACCAGTAAACAAAAAATCAAAATGCCGGTAATGTGAAATCCCATTCTTTTGTCAACAATCAGTTTATCAGCCTCAAACTTCTTGTCCACTTCGAAAATCAATAGGGTTAATAAAAATACGGAAGCAAAGGATATAAGGGAAATACCAAAGTGGAGAGCCAAAACAAAATCAGATTGAGACCAAAGAACTGCAGCAGCTCCTATTAATCCTTGAAGAACTAGGAAGCCGAATGAAAGAATCGATAGAAAGCGGGCTTCGCGAATATGACCTATTTTTCGCCAAGACATAACTGATAAAAGCAGGACCATGAATCCGCCTACACCTGAGACAACCCGATGGGAGAGTTCAATAACCAATGCGAACGTAATTTTTTCGGGGATTAATTGACCATTACATAATGGCCATGATCTACCACAGCCCATGCCGGAATCGGTCTTTGTGACTAAGGCTCCCCCTATTAAGATAAAGAGCATTACAATCGTAGTTAAAACAGCAAACCATTTAAGTGACGATTTCACCAGTAGTCCCACCTTTTTCTTGGAGTCATATTAGTTAGTTTTATTAAATCCATACCATATTATCATATCATAATGTAATTGATAAATATTTGTAGAACCTCCTCGATATTACACAAAATAGTATGATTTTACAAGTTCGAAAAAAAGTGCATCCCTAAATGCTACCATCAATATGGATTGAAACTCAGAAGGGAATTTGATAAAAATTGAAGAAGTGGGGATGGTAAAAAAGAGTGAAATGGGGGAATATGTAGGATATTTCCAAAATGATCGCCACATGGCGATTTAAGTGAAATTCATGATGTTTACAGTATTTTCATCGAAAAATAACTCGACACAATTTGGTCAAAAATTATTCGAAAAAATTTCACAAAAGCTTCCAAAAATGTGTTTTAATATATTGAAGAAATGATTTTACTAATTTTTACTGTTATGGATGAACACTATATAGTATAGTTGCTTTGAATGGTTTCTTAAATTGTCAATGATATAGAAAAAAAGTAAATTATTTACTTTTTGTTTGCGCTTCCTTGGTTACAAATATAGAAAAGTATGAAATAATGATTTATAGTTATGTACTAAGTGTGCTACCTTTTACTTTTGCATGTTTTTGAGTGATTCAAAGGAGGAAAACAAATGTCAGAAACAAGGGGTATGTCAGAAGCTGTCTTGAAGGACAGTAAAGCCACCCTTCAATCGGATATACCAAAAACTACAGCCTGGAAAGACTTTCTGGCACTTATTAAAGTGGGGATTGTCAATTCAAATATAATCACGGCTTTTACTGGGGTGTGGTTAGCGATTCACTTTTCAGGACTTAGCTTTTTTAGTAATCTTGATGTGGTGTTCTATACTCTTGCAGGCTCGGCTCTTATCATGGCTGGATCTTGCAGTTTTAATAATTACTATGATCGGGATATCGATCATTTGATGGAACGAACAAAAAACCGTCCTACTGTAACTGGAAAAGCACAACCTTCCAGGGTGTTGTTCCTAAGTTTTGGATTGATTATTACAGGACTTATTTTACTTGCCTTGACTAATATGACGACGCTATTGATTGGGGCGTTTGGCGTATTCGCCTATGTGGTTCTTTATACGATGATTTTCAAAAGAAGATTTGTTTCGAATACCATAATAGGCAGTATCTCGGGAGCGGTCCCACCCCTGATTGGATGGGCAGCGATCGATCCAAACCTTGATGTGATTGCGTGGGTTTTATTCGCTATCATGTTCCTTTGGCAGCCCCCACATTTTTACGCCCTTGCAATGAGGCGGGTTGAGGAATATCGGGCAGCTGGGGTTCCAATGCTTCCTGTTGTAAAAGGCTTTAAAAGGGCAAAAAAATCAATTATAGTATGGATCATTGCTTTAATGTTCATTCCATTCTTTTTAACTCCCTTAGGCACTCCATTAGTTGTCTTGGCCGCACTATTAAGTACCGGCTGGCTTATTTTGGGATTGAAGGGGTATAAAAAGAAAGATGATATTAAGTGGGCAACTTCCATGTTTGTATATTCGCTTAATTATATGACTATATTATTTGTAGCGATGGTTATCGTTACACTTATTTAAACTTAGTATATATCATAGGGTTGTAGCCCGTTTGTTAATGGGCTGCACCTTACTTGATAATAAATTGGACACTGACCGCTATACATATTATTCAGAAAAACATCATGAGATTCCATCCTTAGAGCGGTTTGATTCACTAGAGTAATCCTTAGTTTAGGGATTCTTTCTTTTAAAGAAATTGACATAGAGAGAATATTCGCAATAGCGCCCATTTTGAATTTTGTGAGAAAATTTTGATGAAAGAGGGGTTTCTGAAGCTATGAAAAAAAGGCTGCACAAATGGCGCCTAATTGCTTTGCTGGGTATAGTAGGACTTGTCCTTTCGGGCTGCGGTGAACCATTCCTATCCACGCTGAAGCCAGCTGGCGATGTTGCGCAAACACAGTTTGATTTACTGGTATTGAGCACATTAATCATGGTACTGGTGATTATTGTAGTAATCATTTTATTCGTTGTAGTTTTATTCCGCTTCCGCCGAAAGAAAGGCGACGAGACAATACCGAAACAAATTGAAGGAAGTCACAAACTCGAAATTATTTGGACTGTTATTCCTATCCTTCTTTTGATTGTTCTGGCTGTTCCGACTGTCGTTACCACTTTTGACTTAGCTGACACTAGTGCAATGGATAAGAAAGATAAAGATGGAAAAACGAAGGATGCTTTGGTGGTCAACGTTAGGGCAAACCTTTATTGGTGGGAATTTGAATATCCAGACCTAGGTGTAATTACCAGTCAGGATTTGGTAGTTCCGACTGATCAGAAAGTTTATTTCAATTTGACAGCTTCAGATGTTAAACATTCATTTTGGATTCCGGCTGCCGGAGGGAAAATGGATACGAACACTGATGGAGTCAATTCATTTTTCTTAGAATTCGATAGCGAAAAGGCAGAAAATTCTAACGATTTATTCTATGGGAAATGTGCTGAGCTTTGCGGGCCATCCCATGCATTGATGGATTTTAAGGTCGTTACGAAATCAAAAGCTGACTTCGAAGCTTGGACTAAAGATATGAAGACTGCAAAAGCACCTGTGGCAAAAGGGGATGTTGCTAAGCAAGGGGAAGAGGTCTTCAATAAAAGCTGTATCGGATGTCATGCGGTTACCCCAAATGACAGTAGACCTGAAGCAGCCCGTCAAGCTCCAAACCTGGCTACATTCGGCGAACGTGAACGAGTGGCGGGAGTATTGGATCACACGGAAGAAAACGTGAAAAAATGGATCAAAAATCCTGAAAAGTATAAACCGGGTAACACAATGACCGGTACTTACGGCGAGCTTTCTGATTCAGAAATTAATGCACTGACAGCTTACCTTTTAGAGCTCAAGGTGGAAGAAAAATAGAACATTGATTAAGGAGGTTAAATCGTGAGTACGCACGCTAATAAAAAAGGTTTTGGCGCTACGATTTGGGATTACCTAACTACGGTAGACCATAAGAAAATCGCCATTTTATATCTAATTGCAGGCGGATTATTCTTTGTGATCGGCGGTTTGGAAGCGATGTTCATCCGTATCCAGCTGGCAATCCCGAATAATGATTTTGTAAGTGCCGGGTTTTATAACGAAATATTGACCATGCACGGCACGACGATGATTTTCCTGGCGGCCATGCCGTTGGTATTTGCGGTAATGAATGCGGTTGTGCCGCTACAAATTGGGGCACGTGATGTTGCGTTCCCATTTTTAAACTCATTAGGTTTCTGGTTGTTTTTCTTCGGGGGTATCTTTTTAAATCTTTCATGGTTTTTAGGTGGAGCCCCTGATGCAGGCTGGACATCTTATGCATCTTTATCCCTTCACTCTGAAGGGCATGGTATTGATTTTTATGTACTGGGACTACAGATTTCCGGTTTGGGAACCTTAATTGCAGGGATTAACTTCCTTGTGACCATAATCAATATGCGTACGCCAGGAATGACCTATATGCGTATGCCACTATTTACATGGTCAACATTTGTTGTTTCTGCATTAATATTATTTGCCTTCCCACCACTTACTGTCGGGCTAGTATTAATGATGTTTGACAGGATGTTCGGAGCCAACTTCTTCGATGTCGCAGCCGGGGGTAATACGATTATTTGGGAGCATTTATTCTGGATATTCGGTCACCCGGAAGTGTATATCTTGATCTTGCCTGCTTTCGGTATATTCTCTGAAATCTTTGCAACTTTTTCGAGAAAAAGATTATTCGGTTATTCATCCATGGTGTTTGCAACCGTCTTAATTGGTTTCTTAGGTTTCATGGTATGGGCACATCATATGTTCACCACTGGTTTAGGTCCTATTGCAAATGCAATCTTTGCCGTTGCCACTATGGCAATTGCGGTACCTACCGGTATTAAGATTTTCAACTGGATCTTCACGATGTGGGGCGGAAGTGTGAAATTCACGGTTCCAATGCTTTATGCCGTCGCCTTTATCCCTTCCTTCACAATGGGTGGCGTGACAGGTATCATGAATGCAGCTGCACCAGCTGATTACCAGTTTCATGATAGCTATTTCGTCGTTGCCCATTTCCACTATGTAATCGTCGGTGGGGTTGTATTGGGTTTATTGGCGGGGATTACGTTCTATTGGCCGAAAATGTTTGGAACGATGTTAAATGAAGGCTTAGGGAAAATCACTTTTTGGACTTTCTTGATTGGTTTCCATTTAACATTCTTTATTCAACATTTCCTTGGTCTAATGGGGATGCCACGTCGTGTATTCACATTCTTGGATAACCAAGGACTTAATACAGGAAATATGATTAGTACAGTAGGGGCTTTCCTAATGGCATTTGCTGTCATCGTTTTAGTCATAAATGTTATCATTACGTCTGTTAAAAACGTCAAGGTCGGCAATGATCCTTGGGGAGATGGCCGTACTCTTGAATGGGCCATCCCATCACCGCCGCCATTCTACAATTTCAAGCAACTTCCGCTTGTCCGCGGGTTAGATCCATATTGGGTCGAGAAAATGGAAGGTAAAAAGGAAATGACGCCAGCAGAGCCACTTGGTGATATTCATATGCCTAATAATTCTATCCTTCCTGTAGTAATGTCATTCGGTTTATTTGTAGCCGCATTTGGTGCTTTATATAATATGGATGATAAAAATTGGACCTTGCCTGTAATCATAATCGGGCTTTTGATTACATTTGGTTCCATGTTCATACGTTCTGTCAAAGACGACCATGGATATCATATTCATAAAGAAGACCTTATGGATGATGATGATAAGGAGGTTAAGGCATAATGCAAGCAGATGAAAAATTCACGGATGCTACTTGGCCTGCTTCTCCTGAGAAAGCGACTTTAGAAGGTAAAAATAAATATTTAGGATTCTGGTTGTTTCTTGGTGGAGAGACGGTATTATTCGCTTCACTTTTTGCTACGTATCTTGCATTAAAGGATAAAGTTCCTAATGAAAATGCAGCACTGGCAAAAGATCTATTCGAATTACCTCTTACGTTTGTTGCGACCATGCTTTTGCTGACTAGTTCATTAACAAGCGTGTACGCAATGTATCACATGAAAAATAATCATTTTAAACAAATGCAAGCTTGGATCGTTATCACTGTGGCATTAGGTTTTGGTTTCCTCGGTCTTGAGATTTATGAATTTAACCACTATGTTCATGAATTTAAGCATACTTTTACTAGTAGTGCATTCGGTTCGGCGTTCTATACGTTAGTCGGATTTCATGGAGGACACGTTGCCTTCGGTTTAATGTGGTTCATATCCCTGATGCTCCGAAATGCGAAAAGGGGATTGAATTTATATAATGCCCCTAAATTTTATGTGGCAAGTCTTTACTGGCATTTCATTGACGTTGTTTGGGTATTTATCTTTACAGTCGTATATTTAATGGGAATGGTGGGATAACTGATGGCGAATGAACAGTCAAATTCAGCAAACCCGAATGTCGATTTAAAATATCGTCGTAAGAAAAATGCTGAAGAGATGAAGCATCAAGTAATTACTTTTAGTCTTATGATTTTCTTAACTTTAGTGGCATTTGCCGCTGTAGGAATAGAAGGTTTTTCACATTGGTTCATTAAGCCAGTCATTTTATTGCTGGCAGTTATACAAGTCATTTTCCAGCTTTATTATTTTATGCATATGAAGCATAAAGGTCATGGCACTATTACATTGTTTCTCTTTTCCGGCCTTGCAGTCGGGTTGATTACAGTGCTAGCTTTTATCACGATTGTCTGGATATGATAGATAGGGACCGGCTATTTTTAAAATAGCCGGTTTTCTTATAATTATCGCCCAGTAAAATCCAGGTTTATCTATATTTGTTACTGCGGTTTATTTTAGGTATAATAGAAGGATAGTAATGGAAAAAAGTTTACGAACGAGGTGATTTTATGTCTATTGATATTTTTGGCTTTCGTGCTTTATGGAGTCCATTTTACTTTGCCGTCCTCGTACTTATTACCATTGGCTATTTTTTGATGGTGACAAAGTACAGGAATAGATTTGAGGATAGTTCACCGGTTCCCTTGAAACAGGTAGTCTATTTCTTAATGGCCATGATTCTTCTTTATGTGGTCAAGGGGTCGCCTATCGATTTGCTCAGTCATATCATGTTCAGTGCACATATGTTTCAAATGGCACTGCTTTACTTGGTGATACCTCCCTTATTTATCATTGCGATACCCACATGGGTGTGGAGATCTTTAATAGATATAAGGGGAATGAAGTCGCTGTTTCGCTTCTTCACGAAGCCTCTCTTTGCACTTATGCTATTTAATGTTCTTTTTTCGCTGTATCATATCCCATTGGTATTCGATTTCATCAAAACTGGCATGTTGGTCCATGCAGGCTATACGGTGATTTTATTTGTGACAGCTGTTTTGATGTGGTTTCCTTTGGTTAATCAGCTTCCTGAATATGAAAGCCTTTCGGGGGTTAAAAAAGTAGCATATATTTTTGGTAGTGGCATTTTAATGACCCCTGCGTGTGCATTGATCATTTTTGCCGATTATCCAATGTATGATACGTTCACTAATGCTGAATCTTGGGCTAGTGCCATGGAACTGTGCGTGCCTGCATCGGCATTGTCAGGCCTGACGCTCAGTGGTCCAGAAATGTTTAATGGGCTGCCTTTGCTTGAAGACCAACAGCTAGGTGGAGTATTGATGAAGGTCATTCAAGAAATCGTTTTAGGATATGTTCTAGGTGTCATTTTCTTTGCTTGGTTCAAGAAGGAGAATGGCGGTGAAAGCGAAATTGACCCTATTCCTACAGATTTCCAGACTGTAGAATGATCATTTCGTGAAAGACTTGTCTACTGAGTGGACAAGTCTTTCATTTGCCTTGTTAGGGGTTTCCGGTATTCTTACTTCAAAATATAGGCTAAACATGAAACCCAAGGAAAGGCTAGTTATTTGACTTGGTTTTTTGATAAAAGTGAGCATTGTGTTAAGTTTGCTTGCTTTTATTGAATTTTATGAATACCTCTTATAGAATAATAGATGATTAATAAATATAGAGAGGACTACATCTTATGTCTTTACCGATTCTTCCAACAATTAGCACAGCTTTCATTGTATTAAGTTCAATCACGGTTGCAATAGGCTGGTACCAAATTAAACAGCGCAGAACAGAGACACATAAAAAGACCATGATAGTGGCCGCGATTTTTGCGATAATTTTCTTCACTATCTACCTTTCTCGTACGATTTTCGTTGGTAATACATCTTTCGGAGGACCGGATGATATTAAAATTTATTACACGATCTTTTTGATTTTCCATATCACACTTGCGACTACCGGGGCAGTACTTGGAATCATTATGCTGACAACAGGTTTAAAAGGTAAGTATGCGATTCATAGAAAAATCGGTCCTACGACTAGCATTATTTGGTTTTTCACTGGAATCACTGGTTTGGCCGTTTATCTTTTACTATATGTCATTTATCACGGTGGAGAGACAACATCACTGATTAAAGCGATTCTTGGATCATAAAACTAAAAAAGGCCTGATGTGTAAAAACATCAGGCCTTTTTGATACAAGAAAAGAGGGGTGTTCAGAGATTCCTCTCTTCTGTTTGTTCAGTTTCCAGTCACTTTTACAGTCCATTAAATTGTGTAAGTTCCTCTTTAACCTGAGCCAGGATTTTTTCACACTGTTTCACTAATGAAGGGGGGAAGAACTCTCCTTCTCCATATTCAATGCCATGTGGATAATAGTGTTTTCCTAAAAGTGGAACCATTAGTTTCATTGTGGCCCTATGAGCCCCCACATCACCTTCGACGGCATAGCCTAGTATACGCAGATAAAAAGTGCCTTCTCTCAATTCGAATTTACGGTCATAACTTACTCTCTCATAGTCCCATTGTTCGGCACGTATTAAACCGTATTCCGGCATTAGGTCATCTAATCGGTTTAAGTCGGCTGTGATGTTCTCAATTCCAAAGCTTTCAAATTTCACGAGTAGTACCTCCTATTTTTGCATTTGGGAATTAAAATGACATACAAGGAAAATATTATGTAGTGAAAGTAACGAAAATTCCCCAAGCATATTTATAATATACCATTTTATCCTATATTTTATAATAGTATGAAATGATGGAAGTTGCAATGAACTCGACATTGTATTTTTATGATTCACAAAAGTTCCATTTTTGCAAAATTAAAAAATGATGTAATCTATCGTTAAATAGAAAATTATGATGGAACAATGTTATAATCAGGAAAGAAAGCTAGTATTAGATACATAAGCATAGAGAGAGGGTGTGTCCTCTGCGCAGGTTCGGAAAGGTGTTGCTGTTAAGTATTGTTTTTTTCATAATCGGCATTTATACGAATATCGGTCTGGAGGAAAAGCTGAATCCTCTCATAGATGGAAACAAAGATGTTAATCCTAACGATACGATAAATGAAAAGAATCCGCATATGGAGAAAGATGAAGTAATGGCTAAAGAAGGATTAGCGATTACAATTGGGAAGAATATAAAAGAGGTCAAAAAGGAATTCGGTGAACCGGATCGAATTGATATGTCCGCATATGGATATGATTGGTGGATATATAATAAAGATTATAATGACTATTTTCAATTGGCCATGGAAAATGGGAAAGTCGTTTCTGCATACGGAATCGGGGACAATGTGAATATTTCCCCTTTTAAAATCGGCCAATCCATTGATGCTATCTATTCTAGCTTATATATAGAACCAACGGTTGATATAGAGGCTGGCGATAGCGTCTACCGTTTCGAATTGTCTGAAGAGGATATGAATATGAGACCATTGATAGAACTTGGGGATATTCATGTTCAGTTGTATTTAGATAAGTTTTCTGGAACCGTTTCGAGTGTCCGGTTTTTGGATGATTCCACTCTTTTAAAACAGCAGCCATATGAGCTGACCTATCATGGTTCGCTAGTGCCTGTTAAGGATCTTTCCGAAGAGGAATGGACTAATGTGAGAGTAGGGAATGAACGGCAAATATTTGATATTGCGAATATCATGCGTAGTAGGTTTGATTTGAAGCCATTAAATTGGAATGATTCAATTGCAAAGATTGCTTACCTTAATAGCCAAGAGATGAAAGGCACTCAGGAAGAAACACAAGTCTCTGAAACCAAAGGGGATTTAGCTGACCGATTAAAAGCGGGGAATATCCAGTATAGTGCGGCAGGCGAAAATATTGCAGCAAATTATGTGGACGCAGCGGCTGTTATGGAAGGCTGGCTGAATAGCGAGGGTCATCGGGAAACGATGTTGAGTGAAGAGTTTACCGATTTAGGTGTAGGGGTTTATAAAAAGTATTACACACAGAACTTTATTGCGAAGAAATAAAACGGATCCTTCTGGGATCCGTTTTATTGTCCTTTCATATTCACGATGAAAAAACTACCAGTGGAAACGGCACAAAGTAATCCGTCATCTCGATAAACCTTTCCTTCAAGAATGATGGTTTTATTGCCTGTATGCATAATGTTACACGTACAAGTCAACTGTTCACCGATAGCAGGTTTTACATATCGTACCTGAATGTCCGTTGTCAAAGTAGCATAACCCTTTGGGACTGTCGAGCCGGCAAGAGTGCCCATTGCTGAGTCAATTAGTGTGGCGATGATTCCTCCGTGAGTGATGTTCAATTCATTATGGGATAAAGGGGTGATAGGCATCACCATCGAAAGAGATGTGCCGTCGTGGCTAACCTGTTTGTTAAGCTTAAGGAGATTGGAGATATAGGAGTATTTTTCATTTTTTCTTTTCTCCTTCAGGCTGGAGATGATTCCTGATAATACGCGTAGATCTGCTTCATCGGCCGTGATTGCCAAGTTCTTGAAATCCTCGACAAGTGCTTCTATACTCATAAAAAAACATCCTTTTTTCCAATATTATACTATATGTAGCCGGATGAATGAATAAGATCCATGCACTTTTTCATACATAGAGGCATATCGTAAAATAGGCGATGTCTTAGTGTGAGGTGAAGAGTAATGGCAAAAAAAAAACGCCCCTCCATTGATGGATTTAGGGAGTTTGTCAAGGTGCATCCATATTTAGTGAATGAAGTGAGAAATAAGCAAGCAACATGGCAGGAGCTTTTTGAAGAATGGTACCTACTCGGTGAAGATCATCCACGCTGGCAGGCTGAGGACAGTGTGCAAGCTTCTGTAGGAAAGACTGAACCGGTGGTAACCGCCACAGAAAAGGGAGAGCAGAGCTCTGAGTTACTGGGTACGGTCATGAGTGCCGTTAAAAACATGGATATCGGACAAATACAACAATATATTTCAAGTGCCAACCAAGCAATTGGAGCCATTCAAGGTGTGCTATCGGCTTTCCAGGGAAATAAATCGGGCGGGGACTCCACTCCTCCGCCAAAAGCACCTGAGCAGAGAAGTAATCCATTTTTATTTAACAAGGATTAAGTAGCGGGAGGGAGGAAGGATTCCATGCGTCAAAATGTGTATGACTTCATCCAGACTAATGAGGATATGAAAAAGTATTTAAGGATTCAGCCTGCTTGGTATAAAAGGTTAATGCGTAATCCCCATGAGTTGGATAAATTTGAAACAGAAGCAAAGTACTTTTTTGAAAAATCAATTCCCCATCGAATCTCTAAATTCTCCGATAGTGTTCAGGTTGCTTCGATGATGCTCCATATGTTCCAAGCGATGAATGTACCAAGCGAATGAAGAAAAAAAGAGTAAATTACTCCTTTTGGCAAATAATATTGACAAAAGGGGGACGATGTCATGAAGAGAATGATTATAGTTCTAACAGTGCTGATGGCAGCAACAGGTTGTGGAAAGAAAATCCCTGAACCCAAAAATGTCTCGGCTGCTAGTGTTTCTGACCTTAAGGCTGCCACCACTGTACAAAGCGCCCAAACGATGGATGAGGATTTTCAAGTGAAGACTTTTGTCAAAGGAAACTCTGTATATGTGGAATGTTACCTGAACGACTATAGTTTTTCAGGAGATACTTCAAAACAGTTGGCCACTGTTTCTGTCCTTTTAGATGATAAAAAGAGAATCAATAAGCATACGGCAGCCTTTATCCTAAAAGATATTCCACATGGCGCGCATAAGATCAGGCTGGAGATATTGAATGACTCGGGTCAAAAAACGGGTCTGAATAAAGAGATCGAAGTACATATCACGTCCACTATGTAATCATAGCAATGGCATATGAAAAGAATAAATGGTAAAATGATGGTGGAGGTGAGCTTATTTATGCTTGCTACTATGGAAATTGTTGATATTTTACAACATGCAGACGGATTAGCAGAAACGATCCTTCATTCTGATATAGGGGAAAATTATCTTCTTAGTTTATATAAATTACAAAGCGATAAAGAGGCGCAAACAAAAATCTCCAAGTTTACTTCTCTAAAGGATCTTTTTGAAGATGTACAAAGGTTCGGTAAGTATCATCCGGACTATAAGCGCATCAATATGGAGACCCGAGAGGCAAAACGGGATATGGATATGCACCCTACCATTGCTGAGTTCAAGATGGCAGAAACGGAATTGCAGAGTATCCTAGATGAAATTAGTGGCTTAATCGGCCATGCTGTTTCGGAACAAGTGAAAACACCTGCAGGAAATCCATTTTTCGTATCTTCAGGCGGCTGCTCGTCAGGAAGTTGCGGAACAGGTGGAAGCTGTGGTTGTTCTGCATAAGATGATGAAAGCCTGGACATTTCACCAGGCTTTTTTTTTCGGCAAATGTTCATTTCACTCACGAGCAAGATACAGTCTGGACAATCATTACTTCTTAGTCACTCAATGGTTTTTATCCCCTTTTACTCATGACCCCGAAATGATTCATAATAGTAAGAGAATTTTGTTTATAATCATTTTTCTTGGTTGAAAGAAAGGATTCTGCTATGCTAAAATTAGTTAAAGCCTTTATAAAAGGGAGTTATTGATATGCTTGGAGCAAGACAAGGAATTATCGTCTATTTACATACATTAAAACAAGCCAAAATGCTTAGGAAGTTTGGAAATATCCATTACGTTTCAAAGAAGCTGAAATATGTCGTCCTTTATACGAACATGGATGAAGTTGAACCATTGGTTGAAAAGCTGAATAATTACTCCTTTGTCAAAAAGGTTGATCTTTCTTATAAACCTTTCCTTAAAATGGAATTCGAAAATTCTAAACCGGATAAGGCTAAGGAATACGATTATAAAATGGGTATCTAAAAAGGGGCTGTCCCAAAAGGTGTAATTACACCGAAATTGAATAAATAGTAAAAGGCAGAAACGTTGATTTAACAACATTTCTGCCTCTTTGTTTTTGCGAAATTCACTGGAATAAGAACTTATTAGACAGCCCCTTTTTTTCATCTCTTCAGCCCAATGGCGGTAGGTATCTATTCATACGCAAAATACCTATCAAGTGCTGATAGTACAATTCTATTTCGGCGAAAAGTTTTGAAGACTTCACATCTATTTCTATAATTGGTCTGTCTAGTTCTTTAGCCAGATCTTCAAATAGTTGATATCGTTTATTGGCGGTAAAATGAGGGTTTGGGATCCCCTCACGGCAAATATATAGAGGTTGGAATTTTCCCGGATCTGTTGGTTGCATGACGATAACCAATGAAGTTACCTTTTTATCATCAAGCGTAGTATGCATGGCCAGCATCCTAGCTACACGGTGTTGCTGATTGCGCCCTACCTCGATCAGTTCATATATATCTGAATAACCTTGTCCAAGTTCTATAAAACGTTGAATCAATTAAACCTCTCCTCACTAACTTATCTTTCATTACTTTATCATTTTATCCCGTAAAAGAGAAGAGCCAACTTAAAGCTGAATCGGTTCTAAAAGCCCATGATAACGGCAGTTTCATAAAAAAAACCCTGCACTTTCATGCAGGGTCCTTCTATGTCTAATTAAGGACCAGAAGGCAAAGGGAGAGGAGAAACCGGAGGAAGACTTATGGGGAAACGTAAGCCTTCTCCGCGGTTGGCAACAACACTTAATAAGTCATGTTGTTATTTTCATTATGACCAAAATCAGCTTATCTATTCAAACTATTAGAGATTTTAATGAGGAGGATATGCCCTTTTTATTTAAAGGGGGAATGTATTTAAATTGTTCTCGCTTAAACGGGTGTATTTGGCTTTTGTTATTGGCTAGTAATTTCTAATATGTTAGGATAGGAAAGTAACAGAAATTTGTCATAAAATGTGGTGAGAATGATGAGGGTCGTTTCCGGAAGTTGCAAAGGAAGACCACTTAAGGCTGTACCGGGTACAGGAACCCGGCCGACTACGGATAAAGTCAAGGAATCCATTTTTAACATGATTGGTCCTTATTTTGAGGGCGGGATTGTTTTAGACTTGTTTGCCGGCAGTGGTGGATTGGGAATCGAGTCCTTGAGCAGGGGGATGGATCGAGCTATCTTTGTAGACCGCGATTTTAAAGCTAACCAAACTGTCAAGGCGAACTTGGAATTATGTAAATTCACGGACTGTGCTGAGGTTTATAAAAATGATTCAGAACGTGCTTTAAAGGCGTTGGTGAAAAGAGAAATGATCTTTGATTTGATTTTTCTTGATCCACCTTATAAAAAGCAAAAGCTCGTGGATTTATTGGAAGAGATACATAAAAACCGCTTGCTCAGCGATATGGGGTATATTGTTTGTGAGCATGGCGATGATGTTTCGTTGCCAGAACAAATTGGCGACTTTACAATCAAGAGAAAAGAAGTATATGGGAGTATTGCGGTAACGATTTATCAGTGGGGGAACGTACACGAATAGGGGGAACGATGAATGTCGAAAATAGCGATTTGTCCGGGAAGTTTTGATCCGATTACTTTTGGCCATCTTGATATCATTCAAAGGGGAGCTAACGTATTTGATGAGGTCTATGTAGTTGTTGTGAACAATTCAGCAAAACATTCACTGTTTACTGTAGAAGAGAGATTGAAGTTAATCACTGAAGCAACGGCTCATATGCCGAATGTTAAGGTGGATTCCTACCAGGGATTGACGGTCGATTATGCTGAAAGCGTTTCCGCCAATGCAATTATCAGGGGCTTGAGGGCGACTTCAGATTTTGAATATGAGATGCAAGGAACCTCGATGAATAGATTTTTGAACAACAATATTGAGTCATTTTTCATCATGACGAAAAATCAATATTCATTCTTAAGTTCCAGTATCGTAAAAGAGGTCGCGAAATATGGTGGGGATATAACAGAATTAGTACCGCCTGTTGTTCAGAAAGCTTTGACACAAAAGTACGAAGAACAAAAAGCATAGGAAAGAGAGCATGGCCCGCTTTGTGGACTGTGCTCTTTTTTATTTATGAAAGTCGCTGATGAGACGTTTAGCGAATAAGATGATGTAAATCATGAGAAAAGCGAGTGTGAGAAGCGGACCAAAATCCAACATGTATTGGTAAAGAGAATGTGCACGTTCTCCTGTAAATCCATTGACCGGGAAATCATTAATTACATTTCCATTGTAATCAGTGCCTCTATAGAAGGGTTCCCAGAGTATAACGGTAAAAATGGCGGCAAAGAAGCCATGTGCAATTCTGGCCAGGAAAAATGGCATAAAACGAATATCGGTCGTTGCGATGATACTGGCCACTTGGGCTTGAATGCTAAATCCATTGAAAGCAAGGATGAAACTAGTCATGATTGTCTGTTGCAGGAGGCTCGCATTTTCTATCTTGCTGGTTAATTTAGATCCAAGAGTCATTTCAAACATGCCTGAGATGAATGGAAGGCTTAAAGAATCGGGAAATTTCATGAGATGCAATATCCCTCCGATTCCTGTCGCAAGCAGGCTGGTTATATTCATATGAAATAAAAGTCGATTGACAACAGAAAATAGGATGATGAATCCACCTATCATAAGGAGCGTTTGAATGGAGGATAGAACGGCATCACCAAGCAACGTTCCAAACGGCCGGGTTTCTTTTAAGCGTGTGCGGTGCATTTGACTAAAGGCTTGTCTGATGGAAGGCAGTTTAGCTGTGCTTTTGGGCTGGAATTTCCCCTTTTCCTCTTTTCTCCGATAAAAGCGCATCAAAATCCCTACACACAGATTGCCTAAATAATGGGCAAGTGCCAGGATGATGCCCAAGTGGGGATTGTGGAAAAATCCTACGGCAACTGCAACGAATAGGAACAGAGGGTTGGATGAATTAGTGAAGCAAACGAGTCTTTCCGCTTCAATTTGGCTGACTTGTTTCTCTTGACGGAGCCTTACCGTGAATTTGGCTCCTGCCGGAAAACCTGATGCAAGCCCCATAGCCCATACAAACCCTCCAACACCGGGTACGCGGAATAAGGGTCGCATGAAAGGTTCGAGTATCACACCGATGAACTTGACTACGCCAAAGCTAATTAATAACTCCGAAAAAATCAAGAAAGGAAGGAGGGAGGGAAAAACAATTTTCCACCACATATTTAATCCACCTTTAGAAGCGTCAAAGGATTCCTGGGGGAAGATGACTAAGCCAACTGCCATCATGGTAACCGTGATGGCTAATACTATTGTTTTAGATTTTGATTTAAGCAAGTTCTGAGCCTCCTCCTAAAAGGGTTACGAATAGCGTAGGGTCTACTGGTAAAACATGATAAAATGTAGATAATAGATACAGTGAAAGGCTATATGCTTCGGTAAGTTATCTGAATCTTCTGTTGTTTGGCTTGTTTTACTGTCAATATAAACAATATGCTTCTATAAAACTGTTTAAGACCATAACTTTGTATGAGTACGATTTTGAAAAGAATTGAACTTTTATAGTGAGGGGAGATTTTTATGCCGCATCCAAAGATCGGGTTAGCACTCGGGTCGGGGGGAGCGAGAGGTTTTGCACATATTGGGGTAATTAAGGTGTTGCAAAAAGAAGGCATTCCAATAGATATGATCGCCGGAAGCAGCATGGGAGCGATGGTGGCTACCTTTTATGGCGCGGGTTCAGATATTGAGAGGCTTTATACACTTTCGCGAGCATTTAAACGTAAATATTACTTGGATTTTACGATACCAAAAATGGGCTTTATTTCAGGTAAACGAACGAAGGATTTAATCCGGGTTTTCACATACGGCAAGAATCTTGAAGATTTGGATATACCGGTGGCTGTTGTTGCCACGGATATCAGGACGGGGGAAAAGGTCGTATTTCGTGAAGGACCGCTAGCCCCTGCGGTAAGAGCCAGTATCTCGGTCCCGGGAATTTTCGTTCCTGAGAAAATTGGAGATCGACTCCTTGTCGATGGAGGGGTAATTGATAGGGTCCCGGTTTCGGTCGTAAAGGAAATGGGAGCGGATATTATCATTGCTGTGGATGTTGCACATGTGAAACAGGACGTAGAAATAAATTCGATATATGACGTTATCATGCAGAGTCTCGACATCTTGCAAATGGAATTGGTCGAAAGTAGAGTAGTTGCCTCGGATGTCATGATCCGACCAAGAGTGGAAAAATACAGTTCAAAGGCATTTACAAATATACAGGAAATAATTAGTATTGGAGAAGATGCTGCTAGGGATAAGGTAGATCAGATTAAGCAAAGTATCAGTGCTTGGAAGGAGTCTTATGTAGATGAATCGTAAAATGTTTGTACGCACTATCCTGGTGGCCGCTATACTCCTTATAGCCTCGGCGCTATATTCTCTCCCATATTATGTGACGAAACCAGGAATGGCTAAAGAATTGGAGCCGATTATTCAAGTATCGGGTGCGGACGAAGAGCAAGGGAGCTTCATGTTGACTACCGTAAGGATGGGGAAGGCGAATATTTACTCCTATTTATTAGCTAAGTGGAGTAAGTACCAGGAAATTTATCCGGAGACCTCGATTCGTAGTCAAGATGAAACAGACGAAGAATATAATGTCAGGCAGTTGCATTTAATGGACGGGTCTAAAAATAACGCAATTAAGATTGCTTATGATAAAGCGGGCAAAGAGGTAGATTATCAATACTTAGGTGTATATGTTCTGGATGTACTCGAAGAAATGCCGGCAGCGAAGGAATTGAAGGCGGGAGATCAGATTATACAAGTCGATCGTGTGAGATTCAAGTCAGCCCAAGAGTTCATGGACTATATCAATGGTAAGAAAGCTGGAGACGAGATTGATTTGGTGTTTAAAAGGGAAGGTGAAGAGAAAAAGGTCACGATTCCTTTAAAAACATTTAAGGATGATTCCAGTAGGGTAGGAATAGGCATCTCCCTTGATGATTATCGTAAGGTTATCACGAAGCCGACCGTTACGATCGATACGGATCAAATTGGTGGGCCCTCAGCTGGATTGATGTTCTCCCTTGAAATTTACAACCAATTAACAGAGGGGGATATTACAAAAGGCTACGATATAGCGGGGACAGGAACCATAACGGATGATGGGACGGTTGGTCCAATCGGCGGAATCCAGCAGAAGATTGTCGCAGCTGATAATTCCGGAGCCGAAATCTTTTTTGCCCCTAATGAAAATGGCGCGTCAGGGTCGAACTATGAAGAGGCGATGATAGCAGCGAAGGACATTAAAACGAAAATGAAAATCATCCCCGTGGATAGTTTTGATGACGCATTAGAGTATTTATCCAAGATCAAGGAAACTAAAAAATGAAAAAAAGCGCAAGCAGTCTAACTGTTTTGCGCTTTTTTGTGTGATAGGGAGAGGATCTGCCTTTCATGTGTCCAACGAATTGGTTTTTATGATTGGAGCTTCAAACTCCCTCTTCATTAGCGCCGTTTGATAAGGTTCGCGTAGCCCCATTGCATATACCTGTGCAGCTCGCATGTCCGTATCGATATGATGATCTTGATAGGCTGAAAGCCTGGATATGAGCGGGACCGGCAACTCTTTTTTTACTTTTCGAAGGTGAGCTTGCCCCCTACGATTCATCCCAAGCAACCTGATATAAGAAGGTTGCTCGGCATGAATCATATCTTCTTTTAACGTATGGGTCAAAATATGGACACACATCCGTTGAATTCGGGTCCAGGTATAGCGTTTTGTTTTCATGGCGGTTATGAAGTCATGAAAGTTCATAGCTTCCTTTGCCATTTCCTTCATCCGATACTCGATTCCTTCCTCTATTTCATAGATGTCGGCCAACTCTGTCAGGGAGGATGCGAGAATCCGATACTTCAATAAAGGCCAATACATATTCCATTCATGTAAAGCATGATAGGTGGCTAGGTAATGTTGAAGCCCATGCAAGGTTGAAGGGGGGATATAAGTCCCCACTGCCTCTAATTCCTGTTTTTGTTCTAGTAGCGCCTTGCGGATCCCTGTTGCGCTCGCGATGGGGCTTGAAGATAGCTGGACATCATGGTAGCCAGCGGCCACCCGTTGTATCGTATAGGGTTCAATCGAGAATCCATTGGATAGGGCCGTACTAACATACTCTTTACCAAGGATATTATTTGGCTTTGTTAAATCCAACATCTCCGTGTTCTTGCTTATCGCTTGGAATGCCTTTGATGCACTTGCAGGGTAACTGTTTCCCTTTTCCATCAAAGATTTAAGAGTTTCGTTATATGTTTCGGCATTTTCAGATAGAATGCCATGGGCCTCGATGAAGGGTTCGATTCGGCCATCTTCACTGCCGAAACAGAAGGAGTCACAGCCCAAATATTCGAGAAGGGATATGGAACCTTTCGCGAATAGTTCCGCTTTTTGGACAGCAAAGGAATAGGGAAGTTCAATGACAAGGTCAATGCCACCCAGTAGGGCCATTTCCGTTCGTGACCACTTACTGACAAGCGCCGGTTCACCTCGCTGTAAAAACGGTCCGCTCATCACAGCAACTACTATATCCGACTCTGTCTTTTGTCTGCTTTCTCTGGCATGGAGTGCATGGCCATTATGAAATGGATTATATTCGACTACTAAACCGCAAGATTTCATTCAATCACCTCAGAGAAAAACTTTGTATTTTTCCAACTTAGTGCTAAAATAGTATTTCAAGTAAGAGAACTAGAATGTTTCGTCCTGATTTTTTGTTTGAAATGATTTTAAACTTGGCAAATCAGTTAGGATGACTACATTATAGTGTAAAGAAAAAATATTGACAAACTTATAATTGAAAGCTATAATTATTTTTGTTGCCTTGAGGTGATTTCATATGAAATGGACAATTAGTCAACTTCAAAAAATTCGGGACAAAAATTTGCAGTTAGATGAATTGGTGGATGTCTTAGACATTAAGGAAAGAGACAAGCAAATACGCGACGTTTCTCCAATTAGAGTAACAGGAAGAGCTGATATCAACTCGACCGAGATTACTTTTCACTTACATCTTACAGGTGAATTAACATTACCTTGTTCCCGTACACTGGTAGACGTGAAATATCCGATTGATATTGATACAAAGGAAACCTTTCTTTTAAAAGCAGATGGCGATCATTTCTACGGAGAAGACGTTACTGTGGTGGAAGGCGATGTTGTAGATCTTATACCGGTAATTAAAGAAAATTTATTGCTAGAAATTCCGATGCAGGTTTTTTGTGAGGATGTCGATCCTAATGAAGCTGCTCCTCAATCCGGGAAAGACTGGGCTGTTATTTCTGAAGAAGAAACTAAACATAAGGTTGATCCTAGATTTGCAAAGCTTGCCGACTTTTTTGACAACAATAAAGAATCTTAATTGGAACGAAAAATCGCTAATCCGATTTTTCCAGCTTTTTTATATTTTTTAAGGAGGTGGGAATAATGGCTGTACCTTTTAGAAGAACGTCGAAAACTGCAAAAAGAAAACGTCGTACGCACTTCAAGCTTCAAGTACCTGGTATGGTAGAATGCCCGAGCTGTGGTGGAATGACTCTTTCACATCACGTGTGTAAAGAATGTGGAACATATAAAGGAAAAGAAGTTGTCGCAAAATAATTTCTTGACCTACTCGAAAGCATTGCTTTCTTGATTATGCAACACGCTAATCAAAGCGCAGAGATAAATCTCTGCGCTTTTTTTACAAATTAATTTAATTGAATATTTAGAATAAATAGAGACATGGAGAAGGTGTTCACGTGTATAACACATTAATCGTTGAAAAGAATGCAAAAGGATACTTGAAGATTTCATTTAATAGACCTGAGAAAAGAAATGCGGTTAATTTTCAGTTGATGGATGAACTAGGAATAGCTTTATCACAAGCGGCTAGTGATAAGGATGTCAAAGTATTACTCTTGACGGGAGAGGGCTCACAGGCTTTCTGCTCGGGGGGCGATTTAAGTGAATTTCAAAATCTTTATACAGAGGAAGAGGCTTTTGCCATGCTATCGAGGATGGGGAAAGTACTGTATGAACTGGCGATCTTTCCGAAACCTACAATTGCCCTACTCAACGGAAGCGCTGTCGGAGGCGGGTGTGAAATTGCCACGGCTTGTGATTTCAGATTGGCGAAAAAGGGGATAAAGTTAGGGTTTGTTCAGGGAACGCTAGGGATAACAACAGGCTGGGGGGCAGCGTCACTCTTGTTTGAAAAACTTCCGGAACAAAAAGCGATGAAGTTACTGCTTGATGCTAAAGTACATAGCTCCGAGGATGCAAAGGAATTTGGTTTCATAGACGAGATAATTGATATGGAAGACTGGGAAAGATTTCCCCAACATTTCCTACGCCATGAACCCGGGGTTTTAATGGCTTATAAAAGAATACTGGTTAAGAAATGGGAAGATGGAGGCCTGAAAGAAAGAATGGATGCGGAAATCCGTGAATGTTCCAAACTATGGGCAACGGAAGCCCATCATGACGCGGTCAGCCGTTTTTTTAATAAAAAAAAATAAATCTTTATCGCTTCTATATTCCGTCTATCTTTCCTATCAAGTGCATATCATGAAGTAAAACTTGCTTGGAGGTAGAGAGATGACGATTGCGAGACAAGATGCATGGACACAGGACGAGGATTTATTGTTGGCTGAAGTGGTGCTAAGGCATATTAGGGAAGGCAGTACGCAACTGAAGGCATTTGAAGAGGTGGGGAAACAGTTAACAAGAACGTCTGCAGCCTGCGGTTTTCGTTGGAATTCTTTTGTCAGAAAGCAATATAAGTCAGGAATTGAGTTGGCTAAAAAGCAGAGAAAAGAACAGGCCATGCGGGATAATGGTTTCGAAGGGGAAGCTGTTGAGAATGAAGAAGTCCCGAACGAACAAGAGGTAGCAGCTGAGTGGAAAAGGGAATTGCCATCATCGCCATCTACTCCTCTCCAAGACGTTATTTCATATTTAACGAAGGTGGATGAAACCTTTAAAATTGATAGGGAAGAAATGGAAAGGAATGCCCGGCATTCTTATAATCTTGAACAGGAAAATGAAAGGCTGCGGGAAGAGAATGAGTTATTACGGGATAATTTAAGAGTAGTGGAAGAAGATTATCGGGCTCTCATGCAAATTATGGAGCGGGCTAGAAAACTCAGTGTCCTAGAAGATGAAAAGTTAAATCCAAAGGTGAGTTTTCAAATGGATAAGAACGGTAACTTGGAAAGGGTAAATAAATGAAAAATGCGGGTGGAAAAAATCCGCCCGCATTTTTCATTTATTCTTGTGTATCTATGATTTCATCTTGTTTTTCAATGGGGGTCCAAATCAAAGGATTTTCTCCGTAGTCACGATCCATTTCATAGGATGCGGGAGAGAAGCCCATCTTTTCCCAGAACGCTTGGGAGTGTACCCTGGAATTCGTTTTGATTGGCATATTAAAGCTTTTGGCGAAGTCGACTAAAGCTTTGCCGTACCCTTTGTTTTGGTAGTTGGGAAGAACTTCGAGCTTCCAGAGGACAAGAAAGTCTTTTGTTTTATCAAAATATCGGTCGAATTTAGCATCTTTTTTGTATAGGCTCATTCTAGCAACCAACATGTCACCATAAAAGATGCCGTAGAAAGGCGATTGACTGTCGTTCTCAATGATATTCCCCTCTAAATCATCGAGCATGGATAATTCTTGCATCCCATATTCCTTGAACTTCTTGAACTCCTCAAGCGTCTTAAAATTCACAAGTAACCGTTCCACCTTGTATTCCATATAAAACTCCCCCTCATTCTGATAAACTACTCCCGTCATGCTTTTAAATCAACAAGTAACCCTAACTACAGTCACCATTAAAACCTTTCCTCACTAAATCGAGTCTAACAAGCCGTTTGATCATTATCCCTTTCCTTTTCTTTATATCGATCATCAAAGAATAAAGATAGGGTATCATTCGTTTGTGTTTAAAAACTTTAAGGAATTCACGACTTTTCATATATAATATACCATTAATTTAGCTCGTGAAGAAGGAGTTATACCCATGGCTGGCGTATTTATACTTCTCTATGTTTTTGTGTTTTTGTGCAATTAGCTGTTGAAAGACGGAAATGGTGATAACGATTTGTTTGTAGCATTTTGTTGGTCCCCCTTGATATGGAAAAAGCAAGGTAGTGAAAAAAGAAAATGTGTTAAAATAGTCAGTATATGAGAAAAGTTAGGAAGGGTAATATGAAAATCGGCGTAATTGGAGGCGGCTCCGTTGGATTGTTATTCGCCTCTTATTTAAGTGAGAGGCACAGTGTAACGATTTATACACGTACAGAGGAACAGGGATCATGTATTAATAGTGAGGGTCTCCGTTGCATCGTGAATGGAGTGACCAGGAAAAGAAATATAACATCCAACGCAATCGAAAGTGGAATAAGGGGAGAAGAGATAATCCTAGTCGCGGTTAAACAGTATCATATACCGCAAGTCCTGCCAGTGATCGAGGGGATGGATGTACCTTTGTTGTTTTTGCAGAACGGCTATGGGCACATTTCTTATTTAAAGGAGTTGAAGTCAGCGACCGTTTGTGTTGGTGTGGTGGAACATGGGGCGTTGAAGCTCGACCCGAATACAGTGGAACATACCGGGTTTGGTATAACCAGAGTTGCGTCTTTCAGGGGGGACTTGAATGTACTTCCATTTCTGGATGCGAACAACGACTACTTTCCATTCCGTAAGTGTGAGGACTACCATGCCATGCTAATGGACAAGTTAATCGTTAACGCTGTAATCAACCCTCTGACCGCGTTATTGGAAGTGGAAAATGGGCGTTTGATCAGTAATCCGTATTATTACCGATTATTCCAGGAACTATTTGCTGAAATATCGTCTGTACTGGAATTACCAGATGCAGAGGAATCTTTTAACCACGTAAAATCCGTGTGTTCGAAGACCTCAGAAAATAGATCTTCCATGCTGAAAGATATTGAACTTGGAAGAAAAACGGAAATCGACGCAATCTTAGGTTATATCATTTCGGAGGCAATACGAAAAGAGAAAAAGGCATGTTTAACGTCTTCTCTTTATGCAATGATCAAAGGAAAAGAGTTCCAAGGGGGATGAGGGTATGCCAAACTTTGTTTCAAGTCTTGCCGCGATTTTCATTACACTTCCATTTATAGGTTATGTCATATTTTTTATTAGTGCCAAGCAATTTACAAGGAACCATAAGCGTTCCGTTCAATTTGCCATGGATATGAGTACTTTGTTTTTTGTATTATCGGTCCATTATTTAATCGTGACAATTTGGGACATACATATTTTTTGGGTGATCATGCTCATCATGATAGCCAATGCATTCGTTGTTGTTCTTGTCCATTATCAAGTTAAAGGAGAAATCATTTTTCAAAAAGTATTGAAAGGATTTTGGAGAGTGAACTTCGCATTCTTTTTTTGCGCGTACCTTCTTTTATTTTCTATAGGATTTATTACGAGAATTACTAGAATCTTTACTGCATAATGAATGGCAAAGCATCAATTTTCTGCTCCTGGGCAACATTTTTTGTTTTCTTAAAACAGAATGTTATACTCTAAAAAGAATTGTAGTTGCAGAGAAAGGGAGAACATACATGGAGATGAAAGATCTCGCGTTACCATCATTAAACCGTTTCGCATCGGACTATTTACAGGGCGAGCTTGAAACGGAAGATTATTTTCACTATGACTTGTCCAACCCGGACATCTATCGCAATAGATATCAAGAGCTGATGAACAGGACTTTTTCACGAGAAGCATTATCCAATTACATACAGACATATATGTCTCGTTTTTCAAGCAGTGAGGCTGTTAATAAAAACATTGAAGAATTACGACGTGATGATTCGGTCGTTGTCGTTGGAGGACAGCAGGCGGGCTTGTTGTCTGGTCCCCTTTATACGATACATAAAGTGATTTCAATCATCAAGCTTGCACTAGAACAAAGGAAGTCACTGGGAAAACCGGTCATTCCTGTGTTTTGGATAGCTGGTGAAGATCATGACCTAGCTGAGGTCAACCATGTGTATGTCATGAAAAATGGTAAACCGGATAAAAAATCTTATCCTTCTTATCAGCCTTTCAAGACCATGATCACAGATATAGAAATCGATGAAAAAAAGATGGAGCAATGGTTCGAAGAAATCATTGAAACATATGGCGAAACCGCCTTTACGAATAAACTCCTTATGGATATGAAGGAAACCGTTAAGCAATCGAATACATTCGTCGACTTTTTTGCTCGTTTGATTCACGAATGGTTCCAAGAATATGGCCTCTTGCTTGTTGACGCAGGAGATCCAGCCCTTAGAAATTTAGAAACAGGCTTTTTTGAGTCGTTGATAGGAAAAAGCGAAAAGATTGCAGAAGAGGTTGGAAAGCAACAAACCTTCATGCAAGAACAAGGTTATTCCAAAATGATTGAAATGGGAGAACAGCCAGCCAATCTGTTTTATTACGATACTGCCAAAAAAGATCGCTGCTTACTTAAACGGTCGGAGGGCAAGTTCACTGCCAGAAATGGTGAGCTCTCTTTCTCGGAGCAGGAACTCTTGCAAATGGCGAAAACCCATCCAGAGCAATTAAGTAATAATGTTGTTACGCGCCCACTCATGCAGGAAATGCTCTTTCCCGTTCTAGCCTTCATTTCTGGACCGGGTGAAATTGCCTATTGGGCAGAATTGAAACGAGCATTTGAACTATTTGCTATGAAGATGCCACCCATCATCCCAAGATTGAATATAACTATCGTTGAGCGGGGTATCCAGACGGACTTGGATGAAACGGAAATAACGTTGAAGACAGTGCTAACCGAAGGGACGGGAAGAACCGTACAGCGTTATCTCGATTCTGTGAAAGATGAAACGGTCGATCACTTATTCCAGACGATGAAATCCCAACTTGAAGAGAACCATCAAAAGTTATCGATGCATGCTGTTTCATTGGATAAGGGGCTTGAACCGATTCTAAATAAAAATATTGAATTCATCCAGAAACAACTAGCATTCATGAACGGTAAGATTGGGGAACGGACGAAAGAACGTCACTCGTTCGTCTTGAAAAAATACGAACGTATCGCCAATTCGCTGTATCCTTTGGAATCTCCCCAAGAGAGAACCTGGAATGTTTTTTATTACTTGAATCAATATGGACCCGATTTTATAAAGGAAATCATGAAACTGGACTATCAGTTTAATAACCAGCATAAACTGATTTACTTGTAAGGTCTCCGCGGTGGAGAAAAGTGGAGGATATAAAGAAGATTAAAGACAGGTGATTCGCCTGTCTTCTTTTTGTTTTCCGAAAACTTTCGACAGGAAAAGAGGAACACTCTCTTAGTTTGTGCCCATTCGAGAAGAAGAGAGGTTTTCGATAAGAATATTGGCTAAATAAACTTCTATGTAAAAGAAGGGGATTTTTACAATAAAGGCGAAAGTAAAAACAAGTGGAGAAAGGTGGGGGAATGTGGTACATTGAGATTAGAATGTGGGGGTAGTGGGTATGTTCATGGGAGAGTACCATCATAACATCGATATAAAAGGCCGTCTGATTGTCCCGGTGAAATTCAGGGACAACCTAGGGGAACAATTTGTGCTTACCCGCGGACTCGATCAATGCCTATTTGGTTATCCTATGAATGAGTGGAAGCTATTGGAAGAGAAGCTGAAAGCCCTGCCCATAACCAAAAAAGACGCTCGTGCCTTTACCCGTTTTTTCTTTTCCGCTGCAACAGAATGCGAAATTGATAAGCAAGGGCGAATTAATATTCCCACGCCGCTTACTTCATATGGCCAATTGGAAAAAGAATGTGTAATTCTTGGTGTTACCAATCGAATTGAGATTTGGAGCAAATCCCTTTGGGAAAACTATTTTTCAGCTTCAGAGGATTCTTTCGCTGAGATAGCAGAAAATATGATTGGCTTTGAAATTTAAGGCTGCCCTCGAATAGAGTGACTCAATTACCGATTGGAAGGATGTCTAACATGTTTCAACATACAACAGTGTTATTAAAAGAGACGGTTGATGGCTTGAACATCAAACCTGATGGAATTTATGTAGATTGTACTTTAGGAGGAGCAGGTCACAGCGAATACTTGCTGTCACAGCTCTCTGACAAAGGCAGATTGTATGCTTTTGATCAGGATGAAACGGCGATTCAGAATGCTAAAGCTAAATTAGAAAGCTATGGGGACCGTGTCGTACTTGTTCCTAATAATTTTAAATATCTTCAAGAAGAGTTGAATGCTCGTGGAGTCAATAAGGTAGATGGGATCCTTTATGATTTAGGTGTGTCCTCTCCACAACTAGATACACCTGAACGTGGATTCAGCTACAATCACGATGCTCCACTGGATATGAGGATGGATCAAAGTGCGGCGACTTCAGCTTATGATGTGGTGAATTCATGGTCTTACCATGACTTGCTCAGGATTTTCTTCCAGTATGGGGAAGAGAAATTCTCCAAGCAAATTGCCCGGAAAATAGAAGCGGCCCGTGAAATAAAACCGATTGAAACGACATTTGAGTTAGTGGAATTAATTAAAGAAGGAATTCCTGCCCCGGCCCGACGTAAAGGTGGACACCCTGCGAAACGAGTATTCCAGGCAATCAGAATCGCTGTAAATGATGAATTGGGCGTATTTGAGGATTCCCTTGAACAAGCGATATCCATGTTGAATCCCGAGGGAAGAATATCTGTCATCACTTTCCATTCATTGGAAGATCGGATATGTAAGACGGTATTTAAAAAAGCCAGCGCCCTACCAGATCTTCCGCATGGCCTACCGATCATCCCTGATGAATTCAAACCGACTCTGAAATTAATTACAAGAAAACCGATTTTACCTTCGGAAGAAGAGCTGGAAGGTAATAACCGATCACGCTCGGCGAAATTAAGGATTGCCGAAAAACAGTAAACTACAGAAAAAAACAGTAAGGGGGAGCATGAATGAGTGCCATAGCAAAAAAAATACAAGAAAAGCAATATGAAGATCAACAGCAACAATCCCAGCAAACTGTTGTCATCCGTAAAGCGAAAATATCGATTGGTGAAGTGTTATTACTATGCGCCATTGCTATCATGATTACCTTTGCGTGTGTGAAGATAGTTTCCAATCAAGCTGCCATTTATGAAACGAATAAAGAAATCCAACAGGTTGAAGCGACCATTGAAGAACAAGGTAAATTGAATGATGATTTAATGGTGCAGGTCGACGAACTTAGTAGATATGAGCGCATTTGGGCAATCGCTGCCAAATTAGGCCTTGGATTGGATGATAATAACGTGAAGGTTGTGCAGAACTGATGCAGAAACAAAAAAATATGAAGCTTGGAGCAGCTGGATTATTCTTCGTATTCAGCCTGCTCTTCTTTGTATTAATCTGCCGCTTTTTATATATTGGTGTGACGGGTACAGCCGGGGGAGAGGTACTTGCTTCAAAAATCGATAAGAAATATGAGAAAGAGCAGGTTATTGAAGCGAAACGTGGCAGTATTCTAGATACTAAGGGAGACGTCATCGCTGTGGATACTTCCTCCTATATCTTACGTGCCATCTTGAGCGAAAAAGAAAGCGAACGGGTGAAAGACCCAGAAATGACCGCGAGTAAGCTTGCTAAATATATAGATATGGATGAACAGGCCATTTATGAACGCCTATCAAAAAAAGGGGCGTATCAAGTGGAGTTTGGGAGTGCTGGAAAAGACTTGACGCAGGACACCAAACAGAAAATCGAAAAATTAGAGTTGCCAGGAATCACGTTTGGAAGAACGAACAAACGCTTCTATCCAAATGGGGTCTTTGCTTCTCATTTGATTGGATATGTAGAAAAGGATGAAGAAACAGAAGAGATGACAGGGAAATTCGGTATCGAAAAGTACCTTAATAAAGAATTGCAGGAAACGGATGGAAAGCTGACCTATGAAAGTGACTTTTGGGGATTGATCTTGCCAGGGGCGGAGGAAAAGGTATCAGCTCCCCATAATGGGAATAATGTTTCGCTCACAATCGATAAGAAAATACAAACATTCCTGGAAGATTCCATGAATAAAGTCCAGGGGAAATATAAACCGGAACAAATCATCGCCATCGTTTCCAATCCTAAAACAGGCGAAATATTGGCGATGGGCCAAAGGCCGACATTCCATCCGACGACGAAGGAAGGGCTTACGGATACTTGGCGCAACCTGGCCATTGAAGAAACCTATGAACCCGGATCCACCTTTAAAACATTTACTCTAGCAGCGGCTGTAGAAGAAGGGGTCTTTAATCCCAACGATAGTTTTACAACAGGTAGATACAAGGCTGCAACAGGTTCCATAGGCGACCATAGCGGGATCGAGCCAGGCAAGACCATGTCCTTTCTTGAAGGGGTTCAACGGTCTTCCAATGTCGCTTTTGCAACCTTAGCCATGGATAAAATAGGTGCGGATACATTCCGCGACTATTTGACGAAGTTTGGCTTTGATAAAAAGACGGGAATAGATCTGCCGAATGAGATTACAGGCAAGATTCAATATAAGTATAAAATGGAAAAAGTCACTACCGCGTTTGGGCAAGGGACAACGGTCACACCAATCCAACAGATACAAGCGGCTTCAGCGGTAGCTAATGACGGAAAGATGATGCAACCCTATGTCATTAAAAGTATTTCCAATCAAGATACCGGAAAAGTGTTGAAAACGACCAAACCGAAAGTGGCGGGGGAACCGATTTCGGCAGAGACGGCAAAACAAGTTCGTGAATATTTAGAAACGGTCGTCTCGGCAAAAAAAGGAACGGGCAAGAAGTACGCGATCGATGGGTATGACGTAGCCGGAAAAACGGGGACTGCGCAGATTCCTGGGCCGACTGGTCGATATCTTGAAGGTAAGGACAACTATTTCTTTTCCTTCTTGGGAATGGCTCCAGCCGATGACCCGCAACTTGTCGTATATGTGGCTGTCAAACAACCGAAATTAGGTGTTTCCTATGTAGGAGCTGATCCTCTTTCTGAAATATTTAACCCGGTCATGCAAAACAGCCTCATGTATTTAAACATAAAGCCATCCGATTTGAAAAAGCAGGAAACTAACAAGATTGAAGACTATACGGATCAACCTATTAATTCGTCCGTTAAAGAACTCGAGGAGTTAGGATATGAAGTGGAAGTAATCGGAACGGGACGGAAAGTTCTCGACCAATCCCCTAAATCGGGTAGTTCCCTTCTTCAAGGGGAAAAAATTATTCTCCGTTCTGAAGGGGCAATGAAGGTTCCGGACATGGCTGGTTGGTCACTGCGTGATGTTATGAAGGTAGCTAGCATTGCCAAGCTTAATCTGAATACGTCAGGCACAGGATATGTGGGTAAACAGAGTCCTAAAGGTGGCACAAAGGTTAAAGAAGGAGACTCTTTCAAAGTCGAATTAAGGCAGCCGGAAAAGCCACCGAAGGATTCGCCAACAAAAGAGACGACTGTAGAGTAAAATAAGCATGCAAGAAAAAGAGTGGCTCATATGGGTCACTCTTTTTCTTGCATGTTTTTATTCTACCACCAAGTAGACAAGCATATATATTGAGCATGTATGAAATGGAGGTGCCTGTTTTTGCGTGTTTCAAATGTTACCGTCCGAAAACGGCTCGCAATCGCATTGGCAATAGGATTAGTCGTCTTTTTTATCATTGACATTCGCCTAGGGATCGTTCAGTTTTATCTAGGAAATGATTTGACAAGCTTAGCTAAGGATTCGTGGAGTAGGAATATCCCCTTTGAAGCCAAACGTGGTGAAATATTGGATCGAAATGGAGTCGAGTTGGCAACGAACATCTCAGCACCGACAGTATATGTCATCCCACGACAAATAGAGAATCCAAGTGAAACCTCTGAACAGCTAGCTTCCATATTGAATATCACGAAGGAGAAAGCCTTTGAATGGTTAACCAAACCGGCGATGAGCGCCAGGATTCCCGAGGGAAGGAAAATTTCTCATGAAAAGGCAAAGGAAATCAAGGCCCTCGGCATAAAAGGTATATATATCGCGGAAGACTCCAAGCGGCATTACCCATTCGGTGAGTACTTATCACATGTACTGGGGTTCACAGGCTCGGATAACCAGGGATTGATGGGAATCGAACTATCGTATGATAAGGAACTTAATGGAGAAAGAGGGTTTGTGAAATTTTATTCGGATGCAAAAGGGAAAAGACTTGAGAATATGGCGGATGATTTCAAGGCTCCAGTAGACGGAGATAATTTGAAACTGACGATTGATAGCCGAATTCAGACCATTGTGGAACGGGAACTGGATAATGCGGAGGCCACTTATGATCCAGATGGACTCATAGCCATTGCAATGGATCCGAAGACGGGCGAAATACTGGCCATGTCAAGCAGGCCCACCTTCGATCCAGCGAAATTCCAAGATGTACCTGCAGAAGTATATAACCGTAACTTGCCGGTATGGAGCATTTATGAGCCAGGTTCAACTTTTAAAATCATCACCCTTGCCGCTGCTCTAGAGGAAGGAAAGGTGAATCTACAAAACGACCATTTTTATGATCCCGGCCATGTGGAGGTTGCAGGTTCTACATTGCATTGCTGGAAAAGCGGAGGTCATGGTGACCAAACTTTTCTGGAAGTCGTAGAAAACTCATGCAACCCGGGTTTCGTTGAGCTAGGGAACCGGCTTGGTAAAGATAAATTGTTCCAATATATAAATGATTTTGGTTTCGGTCAAAAAACGGGCATTGATTTATCTGGGGAAGGTAGGGGGATCATGTTCAATATGGATCGTGTTGGTCCCGTTGAACAGGCAACCACGGCTTTTGGACAAGGTGTTGCCGTCACGCCCATCCAGCAGGTCACGGCTGTATCGGCAGCTGTGAATGGAGGGACACTATATACCCCTTATATTGCAAAAGAATTGGTCGACCCGAAAACGGGGGAAGTGGTCATGCGGAAAACCCCACAGGCAAAAAAAAAGGTGATTTCCGAAGAAACCTCGAAGAAAGTTCGGGAAGCACTTGAATCCGTTGTGGCAAAAGGAAGCGGTAAGGGAGCTTTCGTGGAATCGTATCGGGTCGGGGGGAAAACAGGAACAGCCCAAAAAGCCGAGAACGGGAGATATTTAGACAATAATTATATACTCTCATTTATTGGTGTCGCCCCAGCGGATGATCCCCAAATCGTCGTGTATATCGCTGTGGATAATCCGAAAGGGACCGTTCAATTTGGTGGTGTGGTCGCTGCCCCGATTGTTGGGAACATCATGGAGGATTCACTAAGGGCGATGGGTGTCAAACCGAGGAAAAACCAGATTGAAAAAGAAAAAGTCTGGACCGATCCGGTGATGATCGAGGTACCAAATGTTGTTGGAATGAGCAAAAAAGAGTTACAAACCCAACTTCTGGACCTTAAGATAGACATGGCCGGTAAGGGGGATAAAGTCATAAAACAAGCTCCTGATGCAGGAGTGAAATTAAAAGAAGGTTCAACAATTAGAATTTATCTTGGCGAACAAACAGAATAAGTATAAAATAAGAATAGTGAAAAGCGGCTGAAAAAAATCAGCCGCTTTGTTTACGGAGTCGATTAAACCCCGTATAATAAAAGCTGGTTTCTCGACAAGCCAAAACTAATCACATATAATTAATCCTCAAATTAAGTTGAGAGGGATGGAAAAATGAAGCTTCACGCATTACTAACTTATTTACACTCCTTGGATGCGCATGAAGGAGAAAATCCGGAGATTACCTCCATTGAAAATGATAACCGTAAAGTTAAAGACGGAAGTTTATTCGTTTGCATAAAAGGTTATACAGTGGATGGTCATGATTTTGCCCAATCAGCCGTAGAAAATGGCGCTGCAGCTGTCATTGCTGAACGACAGCTTAACTTAAATGTACCTGTGATTGTTGTCCGTGACTCAAGTAGGGCCATGGCCGTTCTCGCTGATGCATTTTACGGTCACCCAACCCAAAGGATGAACCTGATAGGAATCACCGGTACGAACGGAAAAACGACCACAAGCCATTTGCTTGAAAAGATTTACGAAGATCAAAAGAAAAAAACGGGCTTGATCGGTACGATGTATACAAAAATCGTCGATAAAGTATTTGAAACGAAGAATACGACGCCAGACAGTGTCACGCTTCAGAAGGCTTTTCATGATATGGCTGAAGCTGGTGTCTCAACGGCCATCATGGAGGTCTCTTCGCATGCTCTTGAACTTGGCCGTGTTCATGGATGTGACTTTGATATAGCAGTATTCACTAACTTAACGCAAGATCATTTAGATTTCCATAAAACGATGGAGCGATATAAACATGCGAAATCATTGTTATTTTCCCAGCTGGGCAATGCGCAATTGGAAAATCGCCCTAAATATGCAGTCCTAAATGCGGATGATGAAGCAACAGCCGATTTTATTAAGGCGACTGCCGCTACAGTTGTTACATACGGAATTGATAAAGATGCTGACATTAGGGCGAGTGATATACAGATTGGCGCTCAAGGCACGACTTTCACTTTAACAGCTGGCAGGGATATACGTAACGTTAAGTTGCAGTTAATTGGGAAATTCAGCGTTTATAACGTCCTTGCTGCCATTGGCGCGGCTTTGTGTGGGGGAATTAATCTAGATGAGACCATAGCATCAATTGAATCAATAAAGGGTGTTACTGGTCGTTTTGAGCTTATTATGGCGAATCAGGATTTCCCCGTCATAGTTGATTATGCGCATACACCAGATAGTCTTGAAAATGTCTTGAAGACCGTAGGGGAGTTTGCAAAAAGTAAAATTTTCGTGATTGTAGGTTGTGGTGGGGATCGGGATAAGACAAAACGGCCCATCATGGCAGCGATTGCCTGCAGATTGGCAACTGACCCTATATTCACTTCCGACAATCCGCGCAGCGAGGATGCATTGCAAATCCTTCGTGATATGGAAGCGGGAGTTGAAGGAGAAGAATATACGGTGATAGTGGACCGAAGAGAAGCGATTGAGTATGCCGTTTCAAAAGCCGAAGCGGGAGACGTCATTTTAATTGCAGGAAAAGGGCATGAAACTTACCAATTGGTCGGAGATGCCATCCTTCACTTTGATGATCGTGAAGAAGCAGAAAAAGCAATTCAAACAAAATTGGGTGCAAATTAATTCACGCCCGCCAAACAAAGAAATAGCAACAAGGATAATGTATATTTGAATTGTGTTAGGAATGAGGGAGTAGGAATGTTGGAACAAGTAATTTTTTATACAATTTTGATGGCATTTTTAGTAACGGTTCTTCTATCACCAATCTTCATACCGTTTTTAAGAAGGCTGAAATTTGGGCAAAGTATCAGGGAGGAAGGCCCACAATCCCATCTAAAGAAGACAGGAACGCCTACTATGGGCGGATTGGTGATTCTATTATCAGTCACCATCGCCACATTAGTTATGACATTTAAATTTTCAGAACCATCCACTGAAACGTACTTATTATTATTCGTTACCTTAGGATTTGGTTTACTAGGGTTCTTGGATGATTTTATCAAAGTCGTCATGAAACGGAACCTAGGCTTGACTTCAAAGCAAAAACTTCTAGGCCAAATCGTGATATCCGTCATTTTTTACTTCGTTTTCAAACAGACTGACGGCTTCAACCCTGAATTGACGATTCCAGGTACTGATTTTTCCATTAATTTTGGTTGGGCGTACCTAATTATCGTGATTTTCTGGTTGGTAGGTTTTTCTAATGCCGTCAATTTGACTGATGGATTGGATGGTCTCGTTTCAGGAACGTCCGCGATTGCTTTCGGTGCTTTTGCCATACTTGCTTGGAGCCAGTCACAATACGACGTGGCGATATTCTCAGTGGCAATCGTCGGCGCAGTCTTAGGCTTTCTAGTCTTTAATGCCCACCCAGCAAAGGTGTTTATGGGGGATACAGGATCGCTAGCCTTAGGGGGAGCGATTGCTACGATTGCTCTATTAACCAAACTTGAATTGCTGTTGGTCATTATTGGTGGAGTCTTCGTCATTGAAACTCTATCCGTCATTTTACAAGTAGGATCGTTTAAGCTTAGAGGTAAGCGTATTTTTAAAATGAGCCCGCTTCATCATCATTATGAGCTTTCTGGCTGGTCTGAATGGCGCGTGGTCGTGACGTTTTGGACAGTTGGATTATTGTGTGCGGTACTCGGAATCTATTTAGAGGTGTGGATATAAATTGAAAGAGACAGAAAAATACTCAGAGAAAAAAGTTTTGGTATTAGGTTTGGCAAAAAGCGGAGTCACGGCAGCTTCGCTTCTACATAAATTAGGTGCGTTCGTAACAGTCAATGATATGAAGCCACTATCGGAAAATCCGGAAGCACAAGGGCTTCTTGAACAAGGGATAAAAGTCATTTGTGGCAGCCACCCGATTGAGCTATTGGATGAGGGATTCGAATTCATTGTGAAGAACCCAGGCATTCCTTATAGCAACCCGCTTGTTAAGGGTGCAATGGAGAAAGGCATTCCGGTCATCACAGAGGTAGAACTCGCTTACCAAATAAGTGAAGCACCATTTTTGGGAATCACGGGTACAAATGGGAAAACGACCACTACTACGTTAATATTCGAAATGATGCAAGCTGGTAAGAAGTCACCACTTATTGCTGGAAATATTGGAACGGTAGCATCCGGTGTTGCTGAAAAGGCAACAGCTGCAGATACGATCGTCATTGAATTGTCATCCTTCCAATTGATGGGAATTGAAGAGTTCCGGCCAGAAATCTCAATCGTGACGAATTTGTATGATGCCCATTTGGATTATCATAGTTCCAAACAAGAATATGCTGAGGCGAAAGCGGCGATTGCAAGAAATCAAACGGCTTCTGATTTCATGATTTTCAATGCAGATCAAGTGGATGTTAAAAACATGACCAAGAAGACGAAGGCAGAACTTGTACCATTTTCTACAGAAGTGAAGCATGAGAATGGGGCCTATGTAGAAGACGGAGCCGTGTATTTTCGCGGTGAAAAAGTGATTGCCGTTTCGGATATTGCCCTCCCGGGAAAACACAACTTGGAAAATGTGCTGGCGGCTATTTCTGCAGTGAAGTTGAAGGGTGTGTCTAATGAGGCCATTCATACCGTTTTGACGACTTTCGGCGGTGTGGAGCACCGTCTGCAATATGTTGCAACGATTGAAAAACGTAAATTCTATAATGACTCCAAAGCGACGAATATCCTTGCAGCATCCAAGGCGCTTACTTCATTCACGGAACCGGTTATTTTGTTGGCTGGCGGATTGGACCGAGGTAATGAATTCGACGAGTTGAAACCGGCTATGAAACACGTCAAAGCGGTCATCACATTTGGTGAAACGGCAGAAAAAATTGAACGGATAGCTAAAGAATTAGGAATAACCCATATCAAACGTGTCGATAATGTAGTAAAGGCCGTACCTGTTGCTTTTGATTTATCGAATGAAGGCGACTGCATCCTCCTCTCTCCTGCTTGTGCAAGCTGGGATCAATATAAAACTTTTGAACAAAGAGGAGACATGTTTATGGAGGCTGTGCATAAACTTAAGTAAGAGCTTTCGCAGAAGGAAGTGAACCTGCTTCTACGTTGACACCTTGAAAAAAAAGCGATAATGAGCCGTTATCGCTTTTTTTTGACTTAAGTGCCGCTAAAAAAGTGGCATATCAGGTAGTGTTTTATATTCGTACAGGCTCGAAAAACTTCCTAGAGGTGAATGTCCGTGCCATTAAAAAAATCCAATCCTGATCTTATTCTCATTATCGTCACCTTAAGCCTTTTGACAATAGGTTTAGTTATGGTTTACAGCGCCAGTGCAATTTGGGCAGACTATAAATTCGATGACTCCTTTTATTTTGCTAAAAGACAGTTGCTGTTTGCCTGTGTAGGTGTCGTAGCCATGTTTTTTATCATGAATGTCGATTACTGGACATGGCGTACTTGGGCCAAATTGCTAATTATTATCTGCTTCATCTTACTGGTGGCCGTTTTGGTACCAGGTATCGGGATGGCAAGAAACGGGTCCCGGAGTTGGATTGGCGTGGGAGCTTTCTCCGTACAGCCGTCCGAATTCATGAAGTTAGCGATGATTGCTTTTTTAGCTAAGTTCTTATCGGAAAGACAAAAACTGATCACTTCCTTTAAAAAAGGGATGATGCCATCGTTGGGCATTGTATTTTTAGCATTTGGGCTTATCATGTTACAGCCTGATCTCGGTACAGGAACAGTGATGGTTGGAACATGTATCGTGATGATTTTTATTTCAGGTGCGAGAATCAGCCATTTTGTTGGCCTAGCCCTACTCGGAGTAGCTGGTTTTGTCGGCCTTATTTTATCGGCCCCATATAGGATAAAACGGATTACCTCCTTCCTCGATCCTTGGGAAGACCCGCTCGGAAGTGGATTTCAAATGATCCAGTCGTTTTATGCAATCGGCCCCGGTGGGTTGTTCGGCCTCGGATTAGGACAAAGTCGTCAAAAGTTTTTCTATTTACCAGAACCGCAAACCGACTTTATATTCGCGATACTATCTGAAGAATTAGGGTTCATTGGAGGTTCACTTGTGATTTTATTATTCGCTCTCATGCTATGGCGTGGGATACGAATCGCCCTTGGTGCGCCAGACTTATACGGTAGCCTGGTAGCGGTCGGGATCATTGCAATGGTAGCTATTCAAGTCATGATCAATATTGGCGTGGTCACTGGTTTAATGCCGGTTACCGGTATCACCTTGCCGCTATTAAGTTATGGTGGCTCCTCCCTGACACTCATGTTGATGGCCATTGGCGTACTGCTGAATATCAGTCGGTATTCAAGGTTTTAAAGCAAGATGATATACATTTCTTAAAGAGGAAGCCCGTCATAAAATCGGGCTTCTTTTTTGGTGGAATGGATGGATTGGAATGGTTGCCGGTGATTTGCCCGGCCCCGTATGAGAAGATTTTGAAAAAAATGAAATGGTGCTTAAATATTACCAAAGAGGAATGTGGGGATATCTACAATAAATATTGGCAATACGGCCTTGTTTAGACTATAGTATAAGAGGGTTCGACCGAAGAGGCGCTTACTCTTGCTCATTTTCAAGTTAAACAAAATAGTGTTTTTGATATTGCATAATTAGAGGCCTCATTACGGTGGGGAAATGAAACTTATAATGTTAAAATCTAGGTGCACAAGGAGGTTAATCATGGATAAAGCGATACAACAATTAACCGACATGCAAATCGGCAAGATACTGGAACATGAGCCACTTGCTAATCATACGACAATGAAAATTGGTGGACCCGCGGATCTATTCATCGAGCCATCCTCCATTGAAAATATTGAAAAAGCGATGAAGGTCATCAAAGATAATAATTTGCCATGGAGAGCAATAGGAAGAGGTTCAAACCTCCTTGTCAGCGATGATGGAATCGAAGGTGTGGTACTGAAGTTAGGTAAAGGTCTGGATCATCTTGAAATCAATGGGACGGAAGTGAAGGCTGGAGCTGGTGTTTCCCTTGTAAGTTTATCAGTGAAGATTAGTAAAAAGGGATATGCCGGGCTGGAGTTTGCCAGTGGAATTCCAGGTTCCGTTGGTGGTGCTGTGTATATGAATGCAGGTGCACACGATTCGGATATGAGTGCCATCCTTAAGCAAGTGCATGTCCTATTTGAAGATGGAACCTTGGCTTGGCTTTCTAAGGAGGAAATGGAGTTTTCGTATCGAACATCTCTCCTTCAAAAGAAAAAACCTGGTATCGTGCTGGAGGCCATCTTTCAATTAGAAGAGGGTAACCGAAGTGAAATCGTCGAGAGAATGCAGAATAACAAAAACTATCGTAAAGATACCCAACCATATAACTTGCCATGTGCTGGAAGCATTTTCAGGAATCCACTGCCAAGACATGCAGGAAGGTTAGTGGAGGATGCTGGCCTTAAGGGGCATTCGATAGGCGGGGCCCAAATTTCCCCTATGCATGGAAACTTCATCGTCAACACTGGTAATGGAAGTGCGGCAGACGTGGAAGCTCTGATTCAACACGCGAAGGATACGGTATATAGCAAGTATGAAATTGAATTGGAAACAGAAGTAGAAATCATCGGGAGAAAACAATAGGATATTCATTCTTTATATCCAAATATTGTGGTATAATGTGTTACTTGAAAAATTCTATTTCTTATTTTTTGGTGAGTGTCACCAATCATCCATTTTAGGAAGAGGTGAAATAGGTGGAAAAGGGGAAAATCGTTTCCATTGAGGACCGCATTCCTAAGCTAAAGCAAATTAGAAAGAGCAAAGCAAATAGACGACTTGTTCTTTTGCTTTCCCTTTTCTTCATTTTGGTTGCTTGTGTATTATATTTTTTATCCCCGCTAAGCTATGTGAAGTCCATAAAGGTAGAGGGAAACCAGTATATTACTTCTAAGCAAATTATTAAATTAAGTAACATCAAGAAAGACCGAAGCATCTGGAAAGTTGACACGGGAGAGACTGCCGCCAACATAAAAAAAAATCCGGATATAAAAAGTGCCAGTGTTGTACCTGTTTTTCCTAATTCCGTTAAAATAACGGTTTCTGAGCATACTAGAATTGCCTATTTATCCATGAATGGTAAATTTGCTCCGATATTGGAAAACGGTGACATCCTAAAAGAGTTAGAGAGTGGTGAAAATCCAGTATTTGCCCCTGTTTTAATTGGTTTCAAAGAGGGTAAAGCATTAAAGTTACTTTTGGAGGAACTGGACAAGCTTCCTGTGGCCATACAAAATGCTATTTCCGAGATTCACCATGACCCGACTAAAACGGATAAATACCATATTGTTATGTACATGAATGATGGATTTGAAGTTAGTGCGACAAGTCGTACTCTATCTGAGAAAATGATACACTATCCATCCATTATCAGCCAATTGGATCCCGAGGTAAAGGGAGTCATCGATCTAGAGGTCGGTTCCTACTTTAAAGCCTTTGATGAGTCTGAACAAAAGGAAGACGAGCCGGAGTGAATCCGTTGCTTTAACAACAATGATTGAACTAAAGTTAGCGTACATTTTCGGAAAAGAATAAGTGTTTGACCAACATAGAAAAGGCAAGTACAGGATGACCGAATGTAATACGTTTTTAGCTAAAAATGGAAGTGGATAATGTGGGTCTGCAGTGATTTTGCTGATAGTGCCAGTAAAAATGAGACTCCAAGAACTATACATATATGGGTCCTTCTCCGCCTTTAATGGGATAGGGGACCATGCCCCAACTGGTTGATTCTCTTGAGTGCTAAAATCCATGGATTTTAGTTGGACCTGATATTCATTTTTGTAGTCTTTGTTGCATGCGGAATTTTTAATGTGGGGAGTTGCGGGGACGTTTCAAACTTCCCGTGAAGATGTGGTATTGGCCGTTGTATTCTTATTTAATAATAGTTTTATCTGCAAGTTTGACTTTTCTAGGTGTACATCTTGGTGTAGACTTGTATTTAGCTGGAATCTTTGTATTTACGTGTGAAACTTTCAAAATACGGGTGAAATTCAAAGGGCACAGTTGGATAAGAGATTTTTTTCTGAAAAAAATGGAAAAAATCTATATTATTAGAGGGAATTGCGGTATAAATGCCGAATAGATTAAGTCAGTATTAAGTTTAGGTAAGACATTTAGATACCAAGAGACGAACGATAACTATTATAAAGATTGTAAACCTACGAGTTTTCTCTTAATAATACGAGATGACACTTTATTATAATATTAGCGAGTTGTAATTAGGTCTGTTATTCTAAAATGAATAGGTCTTTTGATAGGATAATGCTATTCTACTAATATATGTATAAACTGAAGGAGGTGCCATGGAATGAACAGCAACGAAATCTACGTAAGTCTTGACATCGGTACATCCAGTGTAAAAGTAATCATTGGGGAAATGGTCAATGACACATTAAATATCATAGGCGTAGGAAATGTAAAATCAGAAGGGCTAAAGAAAGGCTCCATCGTCGATATAGATGAAACAGTCCAATCCATTCAAAAGGCCGTAGAGCAAGCTGAACGAATGATAGGAATGGAAATCAAAAAAGTGATCGTCGGTATCAGCGGGAACCACGTAACGCTTCAGCCTTGCCATGGGGTAGTAGCCGTATCTAGTGAAAATAAAGAGATTAATGAACACGATGTATTCCGTGTTAGAGAAGCCGCTGAGTTAATTACCATACCATCGGACCGGGAAATTATCGATGTGGTGCCGATTCATTATAAAGTTGATGAGTTGGATGAAATTAGCGATCCAAGGGGCATGATTGGCGTCCGTCTGGAAATGAGAGGCATATTAATAACAGGTCTGCGGACAATTTTACATAATTCCTTGCGGTGTGTGGAACGAGCAGGGTTAGAAATAACGGATATTGCCCTTCAGCCATTGGCAGCAGGTGGGCTGGTTTTATCGAAGGATGAAAAGGAACTTGGAGTAGCGCTTGTCGATATTGGGGGAGGTTCTACCACTCTAGCGATTTTCGAGCAAGGCTATCTACAATATACTTCCGTGATTCCTATAGGCGGGGAGACGCTTACAAAGGATCTCTCCATTGTACTAAGGACTACCATGGAGGAAGCTGAAAAAATTAAAATTAAGCATGGCCATGCCTTTTATGATGATGCGTCAGAAGACGAAGTATTCCAGATACCAATCATCGGCAGCGACCAGCAACAACCATGTAACCAGCTGATGCTCTCAGATATAATTGAGGCGAGGTTGACCGAAATTTTCGAGTTAATACAAGATGATTTGAGAAGACTTGGTTTTCAGGAAGTACCGGGAGGGTTCGTATTGACCGGTGGGGCCGTTAAGATGCCAGGAGTACTGGAACTTGCTCAGTATGTATTCCAAAATCGTGTCAGGACAGCCGAACCAAATTATATTGGTGTCAGAGAACCGCAATATACGACAGCTGTCGGTCTAATTAAACATGCGTGCAAGAAAGAGAGAATGCAAAAGAACACCACAAATAAAACTCCTGTACCAGCTGGTCAGGCACAAGAGAATAATGACCAGCGGAGCCAGAAGTCCTCTCAGAAACATAAAGAGAACACGGCTAAAAAACAAGGTGAAAAAGGTGAATCGAAATTCAAAAAAATCTTGGGTTACTTTTTTGAATAAAAACAAAAAATCGGGAATTTCGTCAAAATAGGAGGATTGTCATGTTGGAGTTTGATTCTAATTTAGAACAATTAGCAACGATAAAGGTTATAGGTGTTGGCGGCGGCGGTAACAATGCGGTAAACAGAATGATCGAACATGGTGTACAAGGTGTCGAATTTATTTCTGTCAATACTGATGCGCAGGCACTTAATTTATCAAAAGCAGAAGTTAAAATGCAAATCGGCGGTAAGCTTACTAGAGGATTGGGTGCTGGTGCGAATCCTGAGGTAGGTAAAAAAGCGGCAGAAGAAAGTAAAGAACAAATCGAAGAAGCGCTAAAAGGCGCTGATATGGTTTTCGTAACGGCTGGAATGGGCGGCGGAACTGGTACGGGTGCTGCCCCAGTTATCGCGGGTATTGCTAAAGATCTTGGTGCACTGACAGTTGGTGTCGTTACACGTCCTTTCACGTTTGAAGGACGCAAACGTGCAACCCAGGCGCAAGGTGGCATTGCCTCCATGAAAGAATCGGTCGATACGCTTATCGTCATTCCGAATGACCGACTTCTTGAAATTGTTGATAAAAGCACACCTATGCTTGAAGCATTCCGTGAAGCGGATAATGTCCTTCGTCAAGGGGTACAGGGGATTTCAGATTTGATCGCTGTTCCTGGTCTTATTAATTTGGATTTTGCCGATGTTAAGACCATCATGTCAAATCGTGGATCGGCCCTGATGGGTATCGGGATCTCCTCTGGAGAAAACCGTGCCGCTGAAGCAGCTAAAAAAGCGATCTCCAGTCCGTTGCTTGAAACGTCCATCGATGGGGCTCAAGGGGTTCTATTGAATATTACTGGTGGAACGAACCTAAGTTTATTCGAGGTCCAAGAGGCAGCCGATATTGTGGCCACCGCTTCTGATCAAGAGGTAAATATGATTTTCGGTTCTGTCATCAATGAAAACTTAAAGGACGAAATTGTTGTTACAGTTATTGCGACGGGATTTACCGAAGCTGAAACGTCCATGCGAGCTCCGGGTCGTTCTACACTTGGACAGCAACAACAGCAAACGAGACCTCAAACACAAGCGCCTACACCTAGTGTAAATCGTGAAGTGAAGAGAGAAGAAGTGAACGAACAGCCTACAAGGAATAATAATCAAGGACAAGGTGAGGAAGCTTTGGATATTCCAACCTTCCTACGCAATCGTAATAGAAGGCGTTAATCTGAAAGAGAAAAGGTCGTTCCCTATGGGAGCGGCCCTTTTTTTGCTTTTTTCGGAAAGATGTTTCGATTGATTATTACTGGTTAATCGCCATATGGACTTTTAAGGCCCTAAGAGCTGCTCTCCACCTGTTTGAACCGTTGGGCTATGCCCTGATCCATAAAATTCATGAAAGGACGTAAAGGCGGCTGGAATGGATAATGGATTTCCAACTTGAATTTGGAGATGGTCCTTTATAACAATGGAACTCTGAGAAGAGAAGCTGAAAGAAATTCTATCTTCTACAACCCATAAATCGACAGCTTTAAATGAAGGAGCGTAACTGGTATGAAGCAGTCTTGAAAAAATCAATAGCTGTTTTTCTACAAAAAGGCTAAAAAAGACTGAAAAACTCTTAAGTTTCCTGTACAAAAAGTGACACACTTTCTATTATCAGGTGCGTTATACTTTTTGCTAGTGGAAGGTTAGATTCTAAAAGGAGGGGTGAGTGTTTGACCTTATATTTAGATGTGATTTGGTTATTGAATTGGTTATTTGACTGCCTCCTCTTATATTGGACTGCAATCATTCTCAAACGGCGGGTCGCCCTTTGGCGGGTTTGTGCCGGCGGGCTGATAGGTTCTCTAATCATCGTATTGGCATTTACCCCTTTTTACGCAATGGCTGACCAATTTTATATGAAAATCGCATTTTCTCTTTTTATGGTCCTGGCCACCTTTGGGTTCATCAGATTCAACCTTTTCCTGAAGTCATTAGCCACTTTATACTTTGTCACGTTTTTATCAGGTGGGATCCTCCTTGGCCTTCACTATCTATTCGAATATCAAATCGTTTCCAAAAACCCTGGTCAATATGCCGGAATCAATCGTTTTGGTGACCCCGTCAGCTGGATTTTTGTGATGGTTGGATTCCCGCTTGCCTGGCAATTTTCCAAGCGTACTCTAGAAGAAATGGAGATGACAAAACTAACGCATGAGCAACTGGTGTCAGTCACGGTGAAAGTATCAGAGTTTGAAGGGACTTTTCAGGGGCTTGTGGACAGTGGGAATCAATTATATGATCCAATAACCCGTTCGCCTGTTATGATCATTTCACTTTCTGGAGATGAAGCTGGAATCCCTTCGGATATGGTTGAATTGTTCAAGAATCCGGACATCCTGGTCCGACAGGAAGAACAGCCTGAATATACATGGACGGGCCGTATGCGCGTAATTCCATATAAAGTGGTGGGGCATGAACATCAATTGCTAACGGCCATCAAGCCGGACTTCATTAAAATATCCCAAGGGGAAAACGAGTATCAAGTCAAGCAGGGCCTTGTGTCGTTTACCTTTCAACAACTTTCTGCGGACAATAGCTATCAATCTATCGTCCATCCAAAAATGTTAACCGGGATTCCGGTGAAAAATGCCTCATAACATTTTGCTCTTTCAATTTGGCTCCACAATTCGTCTATTTTAGAAGGGAGAATTATTTTGAAGAAATTTATTCTTCGGCTCACCTATTTTTGGTACAAACTCTTGTTCAAGCTCGGATTGAAGACGGACGAAATATTTTATATAGGAGGAAGTGAGGCGCTCCCGCCCCCACTTTCAAAAGAAGAAGAGGCAATATTGATCAATAAGTTACCAAAAGGCGATGAAGCTGCCCGCTCTATCTTAATCGAGAGGAATCTAAGGCTTGTCGTCTATATTGCAAGGAAATTTGAGAATACGGGAATCAATATCGAAGATTTAATTAGCATTGGGACCATTGGCTTGATTAAGGCAGTCAATACATTCAATCCCGAGAAAAAAATCAAACTTGCTACATATGCTTCGAGATGCATCGAGAATGAAATATTAATGTATTTAAGGAGAAATAATAAAATCCGTTCGGAAGTTTCTTTTGATGAGCCCTTGAATATCGATTGGGATGGAAATGAACTCCTGCTCTCAGATGTTCTGGGGACTGATGATGACATCATCACTAAGGATCTAGAGGCGAATGTGGATCGGAAGCTACTGACGAAAGCCCTGACGCAGCTCTCTGATCGTGAAAAACAAATAATGGAACTTCGATTTGGACTTGCTGGCGGAGAAGAAAAGACGCAAAAGGATGTTGCGGATATGCTCGGGATTTCCCAATCCTATATTTCAAGGTTGGAGAAAAGAATTATTAAACGGCTAAGAAAAGAATTTAATAAAATGGTGTAAAAAAATATTTCGAGTATAAAGCTTTTGAGACCGTACTTTCTTGTGCTTGGATGAAGAGATGTTTTGATTTTTCAAAAATACCCTATGCATATTTTTCCCTCCCGCGGAAATACTGTTTTTTGTACAGCACTCCTGTGAGGAGGGAAGAATTTTGTCTCGTAACAAGGTTGAAATCTGCGGTGTGGATACATCGAAATTACCGGTTTTGAAAAATGATGAAATGAGAAAACTCTTTAAAGAATTGCAAGGTGGCGAGCTTTCAGCAAGAGAGAAACTGGTAAACGGGAATCTTCGACTCGTTTTGAGCGTCATTCAACGCTTTAACAATCGGGGAGAATATGTAGATGATCTATTTCAGGTAGGCTGTATAGGGTTGATGAAATCGATAGATAATTTTGACTTGGGTCAGAACGTAAAGTTTTCAACGTATGCTGTACCAATGATTATTGGAGAAATCAGAAGGTATCTTCGTGATAATAATCCAATACGTGTTTCCCGGTCTTTAAGGGACATTGCTTATAAAGCATTGCAGGTTAAGGAAAAACTTATCAGCCAGACTTTACGTGAGCCCACAGCTGAAGAAATCGCCAAAGTGTTAGGATTACCGCACGAAGAAATTGTTTTCGCGTTAGATGCAATCCAAGATCCAGTATCCCTTTTCGAACCGATTTATAATGATGGCGGGGATCCGATTTATGTACTAGACCAATTAAGTGATGAAAAAAATAAGGATAGTACCTGGATTGATGAGATAGCCATAAACGAAGGGATGAGACGGTTGAATGACCGTGAAAAAATGATCCTTCGTAAACGATTTTTCCAAGGGAAGACCCAAATGGAGGTAGCCGAGGAAATCGGCATTTCACAAGCTCAAGTCTCCCGCTTGGAAAAAGCGGCAATCAAGCAAATGAATAAAAACATTCAACAGTAAAAGCTGAGCACGAGTGACAGTTGACTGAAGCGGGTAAGGGATGATTCTCTTGCCCGCCAATCAGCAACCTAGCCGTAGCGGCTTTTTTTTTAGTTTGCTCAAGCCACTGCATAAAGACCTTTATTTCCCGATTCCTTCATTCTTGAACAAAACCAGTCATATACATAAAAAAAGGTTTTTTATCTGGAGAAACACATTTCAGGAGGAGCTGAATGGCGTGACTAGAATTTCTGAATTTCAAATTAAGGATATCGTCAATATAGCAGATGGAAAGAAATTGGGGAATATGACAGACTTAGAAATCAATACGGGGACGGGAATGATTGAAGCAATCATTGTTTCGAATAGTACCAGGCTAATGGGCTTTTTTGGGAGGGAGCAAGATATCGTGATTCCTTGGCGAAAAATAAAAAAAATTGGGGCGGATGTCATCCTTGTCGAACATCAGACGATATTTCAAACAGAGCTGAAAGATGAACGGTTATAGGGGTACCTTTAGAGGGTATTAGAGGGATATTTATGATACACTAAACTAAAAATAAAGAGGAATGAAAGCATGAAAGAACCTTTTGTTTTAGTCGAAGATCAATATTTGCTTGTTGATAGCTGGAGACAACAAAATCTCCAGCTTGTGGCGGGCTTTACAACGAAAAACGGAGGAGTCAGTTCTGGCTGCTTTACATCATTGAATACCGGCTTTCATGTTGGGGACAAGATAGGGGATGTACAGGCAAACCGCCGAATTCTTGCTGAAAAACTATCTTTTCCGCTTAATCATTGGGTAGGGGCCGAGCAGACTCATGAAACTCATATCCAGCAAGTAACGACTCGGGATTGTGGGAAAGGCGCCACTGATTATCCTTCTGGTTTTAGGGCGACAGACGGTTTTTATACGAGAGATAAAAATGTCCTACTGACCCTTTGTTATGCGGATTGTGTGCCTTTATATTTTTATGCTCCTACACATGGAATGGTTGGGGTGGCACATGCCGGCTGGAAGGGAACCGTTAATGGCATTGCGCACAATATGGTAGAGGCGTGGATACATGAAGGTATAAAACCATCAGAAATATTTGCCGTAGTTGGGCCCTCTATTTGTTCGAAATGTTATGTTGTAGATGATAAAGTCATAGATTTAGTGCGGAATTTGCTGGAAGAAAATGACGAGAAGCCCTATAATTTAATTAGTGAAGGACAATATCAACTAGATCTTAAAGAACTGAACGCTATGATCATGGAGAAATCTGGAATCCCGAGGGAGCAGATTGCTGTGACTTCATATTGTACAAGCTGTGATGAGGATTTATTTTTTTCCCATCGCCGGGATAATGGGAAAAGTGGTAGGTTGATGAGCTTTATTGGTTGGAAGGAGGATCTTGAAAAGCGATGAAAGTTGCAGAAAATCTAAAAAACATCGAAGAAAAAATAAATGAAGCGTGTAAAAATAGTGGCAGGCATCGGGAAGATGTCAAATTAATCGGGGTTACAAAATATGTTTCCATCGAGAGGGCAAAAGAGGCATTGGAAGCCGGTGTCACTGATTTAGGTGAAAATCGCGATCAAGGTTTATTGAATAAATATGAAGTGTTGAAGGATACACCGAACTGGCATTATATCGGTTCCATGCAGACACGTAAGGTTAAGAATGTCATTGATAAAGTTGCTTATATTCATTCTTTGGATCGTATATCGTTGGCAGAAGAAATACAAAAACGTTCAAAAGAGCCGATAAACTGTTTAGTGCAGGTCAATGTTTCTGGTGAAGAGTCTAAACACGGTCTGAATCCAGAGTCGACGCTTGAATTTATTAAAGAACTAGGGGCTTTTGACAAGGTGAAGGTCGTTGGGTTGATGACAATGGCACCTTTTACAGAGGACGAACAGGTACTCCGAGGTTGCTTCCGTACATTAAAAAACCTCCAACTGGAAATTCAAAAAGCGGAATTGACTCATGCTCCATGCTCGGAATTATCCATGGGGATGTCCAATGATTTTATGATTGCCATCGAGGAAGGTTCTACCATGATTCGGATTGGTACTGCACTGGTAGGCGAAGAATTATAAGGAGGTACGTAAAAGATGTCATTCGTATCAAAGTTTAAATCCTATTTCGCGCTGGATGATGAGTATGAATATAAGGACGAAGTGGTGGAGGAAGAGGAGATGGAGCGTAAAGCGGTAAAGCCTGCAAAACAGCAGACCCCACCTGCTTCTACAGGAAATAATCCAAATCAAAATATAGTAAGTTTGCAAAGCGTGCAAAAATCTTCTAAAGTAGTATTATTGGAGCCTCGTGCTTATGCAGAAGCTCAGGATGTCGCTGACCATTTGAAAAACCGTCGTGCAGTCGTTGTAAATCTTCAGCGAATCCCGCATGACCAAGGAAAGCGGATTATCGACTTTTTAAGCGGCACTGTATATGCAATCAGTGGGGATATCCAAAAAATCGGTACAGACATATTCTTGTGTACTCCGGATAACGTTGATGTTTCCGGTAATATTACCGGTTTTGAAGTGGATAAGGAGTACGAAGAAGCGAGGTGGTAATGGTTAATGGCTCTAGTGCTTCAAGGTTTATATTATTTAGTTGAAATTTATTCAATGGCATTAATTGTTTACATATTAATGTCTTGGTTCCCTAATGCCCGGGAAACATCGATTGGCCAATTCCTGGTAAAGATTTGCGAACCATATTTAGAACCGTTCAGAAAATTCATCCCACCACTCGGCATGATCGACATATCACCACTTGTAGCCTTGTTGGTTTTAAATTTTGCGAAGAATTATGGGATTTTTTATCTACAAAGCTTATTCGGATGATTTGTAGTTCATACTAAAGACGTAAAATAATAGAATGGCCAGTAACTACACAGCTAGGTGAATTCTTGGCTGTGTAGTAGTAACGAAGGTGTAAGTTACGATTCATTCTTGTGTACAACCATTTATCCATATGTAAGGAGCATGCATTCTACATGAGTATATATCAACATTTCAGGCCGGAGGAAAAGGAATTTATCGACCAGGCAATGAATTGGATTGACCAGGTTAGAGATTCTTATGCTCCTAAACTTTCTGACTTTCTGGATCCGCGTCAGCAGGAAATCCTCACATCCCTATTAGGAAACAAACAGGATGTGCTACTGCAATTTCACGGCGGGAGTGATTTCGTTGAACGGAAACGTGCCCTCATTTATCCTGATTACTACTCTCCTGAATCATCTGATTTCAATATCTCCTTATATGATATCTCCTATCCAAAAAAATTTGTTACACTTGAACACAGGCAAATACTTGGAACCTTGATGTCACTGGGGGTAAAACGTGAAAAATTCGGTGATATTATAGTGACAGAGGAGCAAGTCCAATTTATTGCAACAGGGGAAATGGATTCATACCTTACGGGAAACCTGGATAAGATAGGCAATGCTTCCGTAACCATTAAAAGGATTCCGATTGAGGATATCCTTGTGGTGAAGGACAACTGGGAAGAGCAGGTCAGTACCGTTAGCTCATTAAGGCTTGATAGCGTACTTTCGGCTGTTTTGAATATTTCCCGGCAAAAAGCCCAGACGTTGATATCGTCGGGGAAAACCAAGGTTAATTTCAAGCAAACGGAGAGCGTTTCTGAAGAATGCCGTGAGGGGGATACTCTATCCATCAGGGGTTTCGGTCGATGTAAAATCACTTCAATCGATGGGAAAACGAAAAAGGATAAGTGGAGAATCTCATTAGGTAGGAAAAAATAATTTAGTTGTTAGCAGGATTCACATATTTTTTGTCGAATATAGAGTTTTAATGTAATAGAGTAGAAATTGTTCTGGAGGTGCAACAATGCCCTTAACCCCGATAGATATACATAACAAGGAATTTAGTAAAGTATTTCGAGGGTATGATGAAGATGAGGTTAACGAATTTCTAGACCAAGTCATTAAAGATTATGAATTGATTCTAAGAGAAAAGAAAGAAATGGAAGAAAAATTGAACGAGACGTTCGATCGTTTAGGTCATTTCACGACTATCGAGGGCACGCTTAATAAGTCTATCATTGTCGCGCAGGAAGCTGCAGAAGAATTAAAGCGCAATGCCCAAAAAGAAGCCAAACTGATCATCAAGGAAGCAGAAAAGAATGCTGACCGGATTGTCAATGAGTCGCTTGTGAAAGCAAGAAAAATAGCGATGGATATAGAAGACTTGAAAAAACAATCGAAGGTTTTCCGTACTCGCTTTAAAATGCTTGTCGGAGCACAGCTCGATTTGTTGGATAATGACGACTGGGATCATCTGCTTGAATACGAAGTGGATGCATCTGAAATAGAATTAAATGATGGAGTAGATGAGGAAAATTAAACGTTTCCTTGACTTCAAGCACTTTTTTCGCATATAATTTTTTAACAATACTATTCATGATGACATTAGACGATGACAGGGACAGTAAATTCCTCATATCCTTATATGTAGCGACCCGGGGACGGTGTAAGCCCGGGATAAGAGAAGGAATTGAACATCACCCTTGAGTTCTGAATTGAACCTGCTTATGCAGCAAGTAAACGATGCGTATCATTCACGTTACGAATGCTCGAGAGGAAAGGATTCAGCCGTTTTGTGAATCTTTCTAACCAGGGTGGTACCGCGGGAAGCAAAGCTTTCTCGTCCCTTTTTCAGGGATGAGAAGGCTTTTTATTTTGTCTGCGAATCGGGTCAATCAACTCAAATGAAGTTATGGATAGATGGATGGAGGAATTTTATAATGGAATATAAAGATACTTTATTAATGCCTAAAACTGAATTTCCAATGAGGGGCAACCTTCCGAAGCGCGAGCCTGAAATTCAGGAAAAGTGGAAAGAGATGGACATCTATAAAAAAGTGCAAGAGCACACTGAAGGGCGACCGTTATTCATTTTACATGATGGACCTCCATATGCAAACGGTGATATCCATATGGGTCATGCCTTGAATAAAGTTTTAAAAGATTTCATCGTCCGTTTTAAGTCCATGAGCGGTTACCATGCACCGTATGTTCCAGGCTGGGATACGCACGGTCTCCCAATTGAAACGGCTTTGACTAAAAAAGGCGTGAACCGTAAAGAAATGAGCGTCGCTGAATTCAGAAAGCTATGTGAAGAATATGCATACGTACAGATTAACAATCAACGTGAGCAATTCAAGCGGATTGGTGTTCGCGGGGATTGGGATAATCCTTATATTACGTTAAAGCCTGAATATGAAGCACAACAGATCAAGGTTTTTGGTGAAATGGCGAAAAAAGGCTATATCTATAAAGGGAAGAAACCTGTTTACTGGTCCCCTTCGAGTGAATCGGCTCTTGCTGAAGCGGAGATTGAATACCAAGATAAACGTTCGGCTTCAATCTATGTAGCATTTGAAGTGACTGATGGTAAAGGTGTCATTGATGAAGGTGTAAAAATCATCATTTGGACGACAACACCATGGACGATTCCGGCCAACCTTGGAATTTCCCTACATCCACAATTGAATTATGTGGTCGTTGCAGTGGAAAATGAAAAATACTTAGTGGCAGAAGCCTTATTGGAATCTGTTAAAGAAACGCTTGGATGGGAAAACCCAACTATCGAGAAAACGGTAAAAGGCAGTGAGTTGGATCGTGCTGTAGCGAAACATCCTCTATATGATCGTGAATCACTAGTGATGTTAGGTGAGCATGTAACGACTGAAGCTGGAACAGGTTGTGTTCATACAGCTCCAGGACACGGGGAAGATGACTTTATCATCGGTCAGAAATATGGCTTGGATGTTCTTTGCCCAGTCGATGAAAAAGGTGTCATGACTGAAGAAGCAGGGGAGTTTGCTGGATTATTCTATGATAAAGCAAATAAAGCGATTTCCGAAAAATTAACTGAAGTGGGAGCCCTGTTGAATCTTACATTCATCACACATTCATTCCCACATGACTGGCGGACGAAGAAGCCGACGATCTTCCGTGCAACTGCACAGTGGTTCGCTTCAATCAAGGACTTCCGTGATGATTTGCTGAAGGCAGTCGAAGAAACGAAATGGGTACCGGCATGGGGTGAAACACGCCTATTCAATATGGTCCGTGACCGAGGAGATTGGTGTATCTCCCGACAACGTGCATGGGGTGTGCCAATTCCAGTATTTTACGCAGAAAATGGCGAACCAATCATCACGGACGAAACAATCAATCATATTTCAGAATTATTCCGTGAGCACGGTTCAAATATCTGGTTTGAAAAAGAAGCAAAAGATCTTCTACCACAAGGCTTTACACATGAAGGAAGTCCAAACGGTATCTTCACTAAAGAAACGGATATCATGGATGTATGGTTCGACTCCGGTTCTTCCCATCAAGCGGTTCTTGAAGAAAGAGAAGAACTTCAACGTCCGGCTGACCTTTATCTTGAAGGGTCCGATCAATATCGCGGTTGGTTCAACTCATCACTTTCAACAGGTGTTGCCGTGACAGGAAAAGCACCATATAAAGGTGTACTTAGCCATGGGTTCGCATTAGACGGCGAAGGACGTAAAATGAGTAAATCTATTGGTAACGTGGTCCTTCCATCTAAAGTTATGAACCAGCTTGGTGCTGATATTTTACGTCTTTGGGTTGCTTCTGTTGATTATCAATCTGACGTTCGGGTTTCAGATCCTATCTTAAAACAGGTTTCCGAAGTGTATCGTAAAATCCGTAATACATTCCGCTTCCTACTAGGAAATCTGGATGGCTTTAATCCGGAAACGGATAAAGTGGCGGTAGAAGATTTGCGTGAAGTGGATCAATATATGCTAGTAAGATTGAATAAGCTGATCACTCAATCAAAACAAGGCTATGAAAATTATGAATTTGCTACCATTTATAATATGGTCAACAATTTCTGTACGCAGGATTTAAGTTCGTTCTATCTTGATTATGCTAAAGACATTCTTTATTGTGAAGCGCCAAACGGGAAAGACCGTTTAGCAATCCAAACTGTCCTTTATGAGTCCTTAATCAGCTTAACGAAATTAGTGTCTCCAATCCTGTCTCATACTGCGGATGAAGTATGGACGTTCATTCCGGGTGTAACGGAAGAGAGTGTACAGTTGACATTGATGCCTGAGGAAATCTCTGTGGATAATGCCGAAGCGATTGAGGAAAAATGGACGGCATTCATGCATGTTCGTGATAATGTCCTGAAAGCATTGGAAGAAGCACGTAACCAAAAAGTAATCGGGAAATCACTGAACGCAAAAGTGACCGTTTATGTAAACGAAGAGACAAGGAATCTTCTTGATAGTATCGAGGAGAGCTTTGAACAGTTATTCATCGTATCCGAATTTGATATCGCGGGCGATGTGGCCAGTGCCCCATCCGAAGCTGTTAAACTTGAGGATATGGCCATCCTGGTAACTAAAGCAGAAGGAGAAACTTGTGAACGTTGCTGGAATGTTTCTCAAGATGTAGGTCAAGTGGAAGAACATCCAACACTTTGCCCACGCTGTGCAACAGTCGTGAAAGAGCATTATACGAATTAATCATTTTAGAACGACCGGTTCCCAGTTAATATGGGAGCCGGTTTTTTATTTGAAATGAGAGCGCATTTGAATAAAGACCGGAATAAAGTTCCTTTCTATTCTAATATTCTTCACCAACTGCTAGATGTAATGCTTTTGGTATTAGTCATTATTTCTAGTTTATGCTACAATTCAAAAGTGAAGATTTGATTAGTTTGGGGGAAGAAATGTGTTTTATTACTTAATTGCCCTTTTGGTCATAGCTTTCGATCAGCTGACAAAATGGATGATTGTGAAAAAAATGGAGTACGGAGAAAGCATTGAAATTATTGAAAACCTTCTATATATTACCTCGCATCGTAACCGTGGGGCAGCATGGGGAATTCTACAAGGTCAAATGTGGTTTTTCTACATCATCACCATCGCTGTCATTATTGGAGTCGTCTATTATATTCAGAAAATGGCGAAGAACAGCCGTCTGCTTGGAGTTTCCCTAGGTCTTATGCTAGGTGGGGCAATAGGAAACTTCATTGACCGTGTTGCTCGCCAGGAAGTAGTCGACTTTGTCCATACTTATATTTTCAGCTATAGTTTCCCGGTATTTAATATTGCCGATGCCGCCCTTTCGATTGGTGTCGTGCTGCTCGTGATTCACATGTTCTTGGAAGAAAAAAACGCTAAGGAGAAAGATAATGGATAAAAAGCTATACAGCATCGACGAAACACTAAAAGGTACAAGGATTGACAAGGCTCTATCTACTTTAAATGAGGAATGGTCACGCACTCAAGTTGCACAATGGATCAAAGATGATCATGTGTTAGTGAACGGGGCTGCCATTAAGTCCAATTATAAATGTAGCATAGGTGACGAAATTGAAGTGCTGATTCCGGAACTTGTGGAGTTGGATGCAGTCGCTGAAGAAATGGATTTGGATATCTATTACGAAGATGAAGACGTACTGGTTGTCAATAAACCGAGTGGTATGGTTGTCCACCCTGCACCGGGGCATGTAACAGGTACTCTTGTTAATGGGTTGATGGCCCATTGTAAGGATCTTTCTGGAATCAATGGCGTTATGCGTCCAGGTATTGTCCACCGTATTGATAAGGATACATCAGGTTTATTGATGGTTGCGAAAAATGACATGGCACACGAGAAACTTGTTCAGCAACTTGTTGATAAAACAGTAACCCGTAAGTATCAAGCTGTGGTCCATGGAGTGATTCCCCATGATTTCGGAACGGTTGATGCCCCGATAGGCCGTGATAAAAAAGACCGTCAGAGCATGACGGTTACGGATTCAAACTCTAAAAATGCGGTAACTCATTTCCGTGTGGTTGAACGTTTCACCGCGTTTACATTAGTAGAGTGTCAGCTTGAAACAGGACGGACCCATCAAATCCGTGTTCATATGAAATATATTGGATTCCCTCTTGCAGGAGATCCTAAATATGGTCCTAAAAAGACGTTGAAATTGGACGGACAAGCGTTACACGCAGGTCTTCTTGGTTTTGTTCATCCACGGACGAATGAATATATGGAGTTTGAAGCGCCAGCTCCTAAAGAATTTACGGAGCTAATCGAACAACTACGTAGAAGTAGTATTTGACAAGACTATTTTTATGAGATAGTATTATATTAACTTAATGAGAACCTTTAACACAGTCCAGAGAGACTGAGAAGGAAACGGATAGCAAAAGGGGAACATATACCCTTTTGTAGAAAAATCCTCACACCTTCTTGGTGTGAGGATTTTTTGTTGAAGGAGAGCTCTCACAGTTCAAAAGAAATTGAGGTGGTCCATTTGAATGAGAAAGCAATCGTGCTCGATGAAAAGGCCATCAGCAGAGCCTTGACGAGAATTGCACATGAGATTATTGAAAAGAATAAAGGGATTGAGGATTGTGTCTTAATCGGGATTAGGACCCGGGGGATCTTCCTTGCTGATCGACTTGCCAAGCGCATCGGTGAAATAGAAAATAAAGTAATTCAATTAGGTGAATTAGACATAACGCTTTATCGTGATGATTTATCGAAAAAGACGAACGATGGTGAACCGGTTGTAAAAGGCTCGGACATTCCGGTCCCAATAACTGATAAGAAAATCATCTTAGTGGACGATGTACTATTTACGGGAAGAACCGTAAGAGCTGCTATGGATGCTTTGGTGGATATGGGAAGACCTTCGCAAATCCAACTTGCTGTATTAGTTGATAGAGGCCATAGGGAACTTCCAATCCGTGCCGATTATGTCGGTAAAAATATTCCAACTTCACAATCCGAGAAGATTACGGTCACTTTAACGGAAGTTGACGAGCTCGATCAAGTCACCATACTAGCGAAATGATAAATTAAATATTGCCCTTTTAAAAACGGTCCAGAGAGGCCGGCAAAGGGAGTGAAATGGAAAGGGACCTTAGCCTGACAGGTATAGGGCAGGCCCATCCGTGAAACCCTCTTTGTATATGCTGCAAAGAGGTTTTTTTTTGTGGCTTAGATGCAATGTTCATAGGGGGAAAAGAAATGGAAGACGAAAGAAAAGACATCATCCTCGACGTGGAAGACGTACCAAGGTTTGGTCAATGGGTGACATTAAGCATCCAGCACCTGTTTGCGATGTTTGGTTCAACGGTGCTAGTGCCATTCCTGGTCGGTCTGAGCCCTGCAGTAGCATTGGTTTCCAGTGGGGTAGGGACATTATCATACTTATTGATTACTAGAGGCCAAATCCCTGCTTATCTTGGTTCATCATTTGCTTTCATAGCACCCATAATCGCGGCCAAGTCACTTGGTGGACCGGAAGCGGCCATGATCGGCTGTTTTGTAGCAGGACTCATATATGGAATAGTGGCGTTGGTCATTCATAAAGTCGGTTTACGCTGGTTGATGGTTCTATTGCCACCGGTGGTCGTCGGTCCCGTCATCATAGTAATCGGGCTGAGCCTCGCTGGGACAGCAGTTGACATGGCCATGTATGATCCGCAAGACAAGTACAGCGTTACTTACATCATCATAGCACTCATCACCTTGGCAGCTACGATTATCTGTAACGTATTTTTTAAAGGCTTTCTTAACCTGATTCCAATATTGATGGGGATCATAGTCGGATATGGCTGCTCGGCAATTGCAGGCATTATCGATTATGGACCGATTGAAACGGCAAAATGGTGGGAAATGCCGGAATTCATGATTCCTGGTATAACCTATACACCCACCTTTTCATGGGAAGTCATCGCCATCATGGTCCCGGTCGCCATCGTCACCTTATCTGAACATATCGGACACCAAATGGTATTAAGTAAAGTGGTAGGTAGAAACTTTTTGGAAAAGCCGGGTTTACATCGATCCATCCTTGGTGACGGCGCAGGCATCATGATTGGTTCCATTATCGGGGGACCACCACTTACATCGTATGGAGAAAATATCGGGGTCCTGACGATGACAAAGGCATTTAGCGTCTACATCATCGGTGGTGCGGCTTTGACTGCTATGATCTTCGGTTTCAACGGGAAGATTTCAGCGGTGATCGGATCAATACCAACGGCCGTCATGGGGGGGATTTCCATTCTTCTCTTTGGTATCATCGCTTCAAGCGGTTTAAGGATGTTGATTGATAATAAAGTGGATTTTGATAAAAAACGTAATTTGATGATTGCTTCGGTCATCTTAGTAATTGGGATTGGTGGAGCATTCGTACAATTATCCGCAAATGTTTCTTTATCCGGAATGGCGCTATCAGCAATAGTGGGGATTGTACTTAACTTGGTATTGCCGGACAGAGAAAAAGTGACCGGAAACATCTTTGAAAAATAAACATTAAATAAATCACCTTTTAAAAGAAGTCCAGAGAGACTTAGAAGGGTGTTGCAGTAAAGACGGAAGAGGAAAGGAAAGGGGGAATTTCCCGAGTACTCCAAGTCTTTATGACCTTCACCCTGTCCTTAAATGACGGGGCTTTTTTTATGCCCCGCATCACAAAAAAAGATTGTGAAAGGAGCAGGAATGATGAAAAAATTATTGACGATGAATGAGCTATCTTTAACTGAAATCGAAACGATCTTATACGAGGCAGAGGGGTTTGCCAATGGAACGAACTGGATGCCTATGCAGCAGACGATGGTCGCCAATCTGTTCTTTGAGCCAAGCACGCGAACCAAATCAAGTTTTGAAATGGCTGAAAGGAAATTAGGACTTGAGGTCATTCCTTTTGATGCGGGGACATCATCCGTGTTAAAAGGAGAAACCTTATACGACACAGCGAAAACATTTGAATCGATTGGAGTCAAAGCTCTCATCATCCGTCATGAGCAGGACAACTATTTTGATGAGTTGAGAGGCAAATTACATATCCCCATCATCAATGCGGGTGATGGTTGCGGAAATCATCCGACACAGTCTCTGCTCGATTTATTGACGATAAAGCAAGAGTTTACTAGTTTTAAAGGTCTGAAAATTTCGATTATTGGAGATGTGAGGCATAGCCGTGTGGCTAAATCCAATGCAGACGCACTCACCCGCCTAGGTGCAGAAGTTGTATTCTCAGGTCCTCCCGAATGGTTTGACGTAAACAATGGATTGGCGAAATACGAAGATATCGATCAAGCTGTAGCGACAGCGGATGTGGTCATGTTGCTCCGAATCCAACATGAAAGGCATAGTGATAAATATGACGTGGAAAATGGGGAGTATTTGAAAAGGTTTGGCTTGAATAAGATTCGTGAAAAAACGATGAAACCATGTGCCATCATCATGCATCCAGCCCCCATTAACCGCGGAGTTGAGATTGACAGTGATTTGGTCGAATGCAGCCGCTCAAGAATCTTCAAACAAATGCAAAATGGCGTTTTTATCAGAATGGCTGTGTTAAAAAATGTGCTTGAAAAAAATAAGGGAGGAAACACTCATGAAAACTGTCATCAAAAATGGAGTATTGCTAGATAATCAAAATCAATTCAAGAAAGCAGATATAGAAATAGAGGGAAGGTTCATCACGAAAATAGGGGAGAACCTGGCTACGGAAGATAGTAAAGTAGTAGATGCTGATGGGCTGCTTGTTACAGCAGGATTCATAGATCTACATGTACATTTACGTGAGCCGGGGGGAGAACATAAAGAAACCATTGAAACGGGAACCTTGGCGGCGGCCAGAGGTGGCTTTACGACAGTAGCAGCCATGCCCAATACAAGACCTGTACCTGATACTGTGGAGCACCTTGGGGCGTTGAATAAAAAAATTGAAGAAACGGCACATGTTCGCGTGTTGCCCTATGCTTCAATCACGATTAGAGAAGCTGGCAAGGAGCTGACTGATTTTTCAGCACTGAAGAAGACAGGGGCATTCGCCTTTACGGATGATGGTGTTGGCATTCAAGAGGCAGGAATGATGCTTGAAGCGATGAAGCGGGCAGCTGCCATTGATATGGCTGTGGTCGCCCATTGTGAAGATAATAGCTTAATCAATAAAGGCTCCGTTCATGAGGGGAGATTCTCCAAAGAAAATGGAATCAATGGAATTCCTTCTGTATGCGAAGCTGTACATATTGCCCGTGACATATTGCTTGCGGAAGCGGCAGGCTGCCATTACCACGTCTGCCATATATCAACGAAAGAATCGGTAAGAACCGTAAGAGACGCTAAACGTGCCGGTATCAAAGTCACTGCGGAAGTGACCCCACATCATCTATTACTTTCAGAAGATGATATACCAGGGCTTGATACGAATTATAAAATGAACCCTCCTTTAAGGGGACGCGAAGATCGTGATGCTTTAATCGAAGGCTTGCTTGATGGAACCATCGATTTTATCGCAACAGACCATGCCCCTCATAGCGTTGAGGAAAAAGAGCAAAGCATGCAGCTTGCTCCATTCGGAATTGTAGGTCTAGAAACGGCCTTCCCGCTGCTTTATACGGAACTGGTCAAAAAAGAAATCATCACTCTGAAACAGTTGGTAGACTTCCTGACCATCAAACCAGCTGATTGCTTCTCGCTTCCATTCGGCCAGCTAAAAGAAGGAGCTGTGGCGGATATCACGTTAATCGATTTGAATGCAAAACAGGCGATCAATAAAGAAGAATTCGCTTCAAAGGGAAAAAATACACCTTTCCATGACAAGAAATGTCAGGGGTGGCCGGTCATGACGATTTCAGAAGGAAAGTTAGCTTGGGAAAAAGGACGTGTTCAGGGATGAAAAGACAGCTTATTTTAGAAGATGGTACGGTTTTCATTGGCGAAGCATTCGGTGGAGACGTGGAGAAAATCGGGGAAGTCGTATTTAACACAGGGATGACAGGCTATCAAGAAATTTTATCTGATCCATCTTATTGTGGTCAAATTGTTACTTTGACATATCCGCTAATTGGGAACTATGGAATAAACCGAGACGATTTTGAATCGATCAATCCAGCCATAGCGGGATTCGTCGTGAAGGAAACTGCAGAATTTCCTTCTAACTGGCGCAACCAATTATCACTTGATGACTATTTGAAAATGAAGAATATCCCTGGAATCTCCGGGATTGACACGAGAAAGCTGACAAGGATCATCAGAAAGACAGGTGCTCTTAAAGGGGCGCTCTGTAATATGAATAAGAAGGCCGATGAGGTTATTGCCCAGCTTAAAGCAACGGTACTCCCGACCACTCAAGTGAAACAGGTATCTACTAAAACGGCCTACTCAAGTCCAGGTAGGGGACCGCGAGTGGTTCTAGTCGATTACGGAATGAAGCATGGTATTTTACGAGAGTTGACGAAACGTGGGTGTGACGTCGTGGTCGTTCCTTATAACATCACGGCACAGGAGATCATGAACTATCATCCGGATGGAGTGATGCTGTCCAATGGACCTGGAGACCCAAAAAGCGTTCGGGAAACGTTAGAAATGATTCGGACAATCCAGAAAGAAGTCCCACTATTCGGAATTTGCCTGGGCCATCAGCTGTTCGCGCTTGCAAACGGGGCAGATACAGACAAACTAAAATTCGGTCATCGCGGATCCAACCATCCAGTAAAGGATCTTCGTACGGGAAAAGTGTCCATTACTTCGCAAAATCACGGTTACACAGTCGAAACGGATTCAATCGAAAATACCGACCTTACCGTTACACATACTGCCTTGAATGATGATACCATCGAAGGTTTACGCCATAAACATTACCCGGCCTTTACGGTTCAGTACCATCCGGAGGCGTCACCAGGACCGGAAGACGCCAATTATCTTTTCGATGAATTTTTACGGAACATTGAAGTTGCCACTACAAAGGGGGAAGAAACATGCCAAAACGCACAGATATAAAAAGCATCTTAGTTATTGGTTCTGGTCCAATCGTAATCGGCCAGGCCGCTGAGTTCGATTATGCAGGAACTCAAGCATGCATCGCATTAAAAGAAGAGGGCTACCGGGTAATTCTGATCAACTCAAACCCCGCGACGATCATGACCGACAGTGAAATGGCTGATGCGGTTTATATCGAACCGATCACCCTGGAATTTGTTGGTAAAATCATCCGCAAAGAGCGTCCGGATGCCTTGCTTCCGACTTTGGGCGGACAGACGGGATTGAATATGGCCGTGGAATTGGCCAATGCGGGGATATTGGAAGAATGCAACGTCCAGATTCTGGGCACGAAACTTTCTGCCATCCAACAAGCGGAAGATAGGGATTTGTTCCGCACGTTAATGAATGAACTCGATGAGCCGGTTCCGGATAGCGACATTATACATAATTTAGATGAGGCCTATGCGTTCGTGGAACGAGTCGGCTATCCAGTCATCGTTCGTCCCGCGTTCACATTGGGGGGAACAGGAGGCGGGATCTGTGAAGACGAAGAGCAATTGATTGAGATTGTTGAAGGCGGCTTGAAAAGCAGCCCTGTCCATCAATGCCTTCTTGAGAAAAGCATTGCCGGTTTTAAAGAAGTGGAATATGAAGTGATGAGAGACTCCAATGATAATGCGATAGTCGTATGTAATATGGAGAACTTCGATCCAGTCGGTGTACATACAGGTGATTCGATTGTTGCGGCACCAAGTCAAACGCTAAGTGACCGAGAGTACCAAATGCTTAGGAACACTTCATTGAAAATCATTCGTGCCTTGAAAATCGAAGGTGGTTGTAATGTTCAGCTTGCCCTTGACCCAGATAGCTACCAATACTATGTGATTGAAGTCAATCCACGGGTAAGCCGTTCATCGGCACTCGCATCGAAAGCGACAGGATACCCGATAGCCAAACTTGCGGCTAAGATTGCAGTCGGTTTGACGCTAGATGAAATGATGAACCCGGTTACGGGCAAAACGTATGCCAGCTTCGAACCGGCGCTAGATTATGTCGTCACGAAAATCCCTCGGTGGCCGTTCGATAAATTTGAAAGTGCCAACCGTAGACTCGGCACGCAAATGAAGGCAACTGGAGAAGTCATGGCGATTGGCCGAACATTCGAGGAATCGATACTTAAAGCTGTTCGTTCCCTTGAAGCCGGGGTATATCACCTCGAGTTGAGTGAGAATTTCAATGATGAATTAATTGAAAAAAGAATCCGGAAAGCGGGAGATGAACGGTTATTCTATATCGGTGAGGCATTAAGAAGAGGAAAAACGATAGAAACCATTCACGAATGGAGTCAAATCGATTTATTATTCCTTCATAAACTGAAGAAAATCATCGACTTTGAACAAGAGTTACGTACTCATATTTATGACACGGAAGTCCTGCAGAAGGCTAAAGAGCTTGGCTTTTCCGACAAAACCATTTCGGAAATCTGGGAAGTCGCTGAAATCAATGTATATGAATATCGAAAACAGCATGGAATCATACCAGTTTATAAAATGGTTGATACGTGTGCCGCAGAATTCGAATCAGAAACGCCGTATTTTTACGGAACGTATGAAGAGGAAAACGAATCGGTGGTAACGGATAAAAAAAGCGTCATCGTACTGGGGTCTGGTCCGATCCGAATTGGTCAAGGTGTTGAATTCGACTATGCGACCGTACATTCCGTGTGGGCCATTAAGGAAGCGGGCTATGAAGCAATCATCATCAATAATAATCCTGAAACGGTATCAACAGATTTCAGTATTTCCGATAAGCTTTACTTCGAGCCGTTGACACTTGAAGATGTGATGCATGTCATCGACTTGGAGAAACCAGAAGGGGTCATCGTCCAATTTGGCGGGCAGACCGCCATCAATCTTGCAGAGGGGTTAGTTCATCGGGGTGTGAAAATACTCGGTACCTCTTTAGAAGACCTGGACCGTGCGGAGAATCGAAACAAATTCGAAACCGCTCTCCAAGAAATGGGCATTCCACAGCCTAAAGGGAAAACGGCCACGTCCGTCGAAGAAGCGATCATCATTGCTGAAGATATCGGATACCCGGTTTTAGTAAGGCCTTCCTATGTACTCGGAGGAAGAGCGATGGAAATTGTCTACAAACAAGAAGAGTTGCTTCATTACATGAAAAATGCGGTGAAAATCAATCCGGAACACCCGGTACTGATTGATCGGTATCTAACGGGTAAAGAAGTGGAGGTGGACGGCATTTCGGATGGCAAGACCGTGGTCATTCCTGGAATCATGGAACACATCGAACGGGCAGGGGTTCACTCGGGCGATTCGATTGCCGTCTATCCGCCCCAAAGCCTAACGGATAAGCAAAAAGAAGTGATCATCGATTACACCACCAGATTGGCAAAAGGATTGAAAATCATTGGTTTGCTGAACATCCAATATGTCATCAGTAATGACGAAGTGTATGTCATAGAAGTGAATCCACGTTCAAGTCGTACGGTTCCATTCTTAAGTAAAATCACAAATGTACCCATGGCGAACCTCGCAACAAAGGTGATTCTGGGACAAAGCCTTGAAAGTCATGGGTATCAGTCAGGAATGGTTCCCGAACAAACCGGGGTCTATGTAAAAGTGCCTGTCTTCTCTTTTGCTAAATTGAGAGGAGTGGACATATCACTCGGGCCTGAAATGAAATCGACTGGGGAAGTCATGGGGAAAGATAGCACACTTGAAAAGGCCCTATACAAAGGACTTGTCGCTTCCGGCTTCACCATACAAAGCCATGGAACGGTCTTGTTAACCATATCGGATAAAGATAAGCAGGAAGCACTTCAATTAGCCAGACGCTTCCATAACATCGGCTTCAAGCTAATTGCCACAAGTGGAACGGCGAATATGCTGGAAGAGTCGGGCATCCCAACTGCTGTCGTAGGAAAAATCGGAGAAGAAGGCAGGAATCTGTTGGATGTCATCCGTCATGGCGAAGCCCAGTTCGTCATCAATACATTGACAAAAGGGAAGCAACCGGAGCGGGATGGGTTCAGGATTCGACGTGAATCGGTTGAAAATGGAGTTACCTGCTTGACATCATTGGATACAGCAGAAGCCATTTTAAGAGTGATCGAATCCATGACATTCTCGACGGAAGCCATGGGAAAGACGAAAAAAAGTCGTGAGGTGAGCTATACATGATCAAGAAGGAAACAATGAAGGTGTTGACACATAAAGAGCTGGCTCCATCTATCTTTGAGCTAACCCTACAAGGTGAGTTAGTTTCTGAAATGAAGCAGCCGGGGCAATTTGTCCAAATTAAACCGACGGAAGGTACCGAGCCGCTGCTAAGACGCCCGATTTCGATTTCTTCTTACAATAAAAGCAAAAAGGAATTCACGATGATTTACCGGGCTGAAGGGAAGGGAACAACATTATTGTCCCAGCGAAAGCAGATGGAAGGGGTAGATATTCTCGGCCCACTTGGCAACGGCTTTCCGGTTGATGAAGCGAAAGCTGGGGAGATTGCATTGTTGGTCGGTGGGGGGATAGGCGTCCCTCCCCTGTTCCAGCTCTCAAAAATGCTGGTTGCCAGAGGCGTTCGGGTTATTCATGTGCTTGGTTTCCAAACGATGGCTGCCGTTTTTTATGAAGAAGAGTTTAGTGAATTAGGAGATACATATATTGCAACGGTGGATGGATCATATGGGACAAAAGGATTCGTTACGACGGTAATCGAGAAGCTGGGTGCGGAATTTGAAACGGTCTTTTCCTGCGGGCCAACGCCGATGTTGAAGGCGTTGGAAGCGGGGTATAGCGACAAGAAGCTTTATCTATCGCTAGAGGAAAGGATGGGGTGTGGCATCGGTGCTTGTTTTGCCTGCGTATGTCACACTGCAGACGATCCGGAAGGCTTTAGTTATAAGAAGGTATGCAGTGACGGACCCGTATTTCGTTCAGGAGAGGTGGTACTATGAGCAGATTATCGGTAGAACTACCCGGTTTACACTTAAAAAATCCGGTCATGCCAGCTTCGGGCTGTTTTGGATTCGGGCGTGAATACAGCCAGTTCTTTGATTTGGATATATTGGGAGCCATCATGATTAAAGCGACCACACCAGAGCCTCGTTTTGGCAATCCGACACCGCGTGTCGCCGAAACCTCCTCAGGGATGCTGAATGCAATCGGATTGCAAAACCCGGGTCTGGATAAAGTCATCAATGAAGAATTGGCGTGGCTCGATAAATATGATGTGCCGATCATCGCAAACATTGCCGGATCCCATATAGCCGATTATGTGAAAGTTGCCCGGGACATAAGCAAGGCAGAGAATGTCGTGGCACTTGAATTGAATATCTCCTGCCCGAATGTGAAAGAAGGCGGCATCGCTTTTGGGACGATTCCCGAAGTTGCAAAGGAAGTAACTAAGGCAGTAAAGGAAGTTTCCTCGGTCCCTGTTTATGTGAAGCTTTCTCCCAATGTCAGCGATATTGTAGCCATGGCCAAAGCGGTTGAAGAGGGAGGGGCCGACGGTCTGACAATGATCAATACGCTAGTCGGCATGCGGTTGGATTTAAAAACGGGTCAGCCGATCCTTTCAAACAAGACTGGTGGATTGTCTGGTCCTGCCATTAAACCAGTCGCACTTAGGATGATTTATGAAGTGAGTCAGCAAGTTTCGATTCCAATCATTGGTATGGGCGGCATCTCTTCTGCGGAGGATGTCATTGAATTTTTCTATGCAGGTGCAAGCGCAGTTGCGGTGGGAACAGCAAACTTTGTGGATCCCTTTGTGTGCCCGACGATTATTGAAGAATTGCCCAAATTGTTGGATGAGTTAGGATTTGAGCATATTTCGCAATGTACCGGAAGGAGTTGGAAGCAGAATGAAGCAATCGTTAATCATCGCGCTTGATTTTCCTAGCCTGATTCAAACGAAGCAATTTTTACAACATTTTCAATCGGAGAAACTAGCAGTTAAAGTCGGGATGGAGTTGTTTTATCAGAACGGACCGGGAATCATTTCATTTGTAAAAGAACAAGGGCATGATATTTTTCTAGATTTGAAGCTTCATGATATCCCTAATACGGTCAAAATGGCAATGAGGGGGCTTGCTACATTGAATGTGGATATGGTGAATGTCCATGCGGCCGGCGGAAGCAGAATGATGGAAGCGGCACTTGAAGGCCTTGATAGTGGAACGGCTACCGGAAAAAAACGCCCATTATGCATAGGGGTGACCCAACTGACAAGTACGTCACAGGAACAAATGAATCTCGAACAAAACATCAACGGAACACTTGAAGATGCAGTACTGCACTATGCAAAGCTCTCAGGCCAGGCCGGCCTTGATGGTGTTGTCTGCTCGACGCATGAAGTAAGAAGAATCCATGAACATATCAGCGACCAATTTATGACGGTCACGCCAGGCATCCGTAATGCAGGTGGACCAACACATGATCAACACAGAATAGCCACTCCTGAGCAGGCAAGGATCATAGGGTCCGATGCAATCGTGGTAGGTAGAGCAATCACATCTGCAAAAGATCCATTACAAACATATTTAGACATGAAGGCATCTTGGGAGGGAATTCGATGTTAAACCAATTAATTGCAGAACGACTTTTAGAAATCAAAGCGGTATTCCTACAGCCAAATGAACCATTCACGTGGGCATCTGGAATCAAGTCACCCATTTATTGCGATAATCGTTTAACTCTTTCCTATCCAGCGGTTCGGAATGAAATCGCCGAGGGATTGAAAAAATTGATTGAACAGAACTTCCCGGATGCTGAGCTAATCGCTGGCACCGCCACGGCTGGAATACCGCATGCCGCTTGGGTGAGTGATAAAATGGACCTGCCGATGTGTTATGTCCGCTCGAAAGCGAAGGAACACGGAAAGGGCAATCAAATTGAGGGGCGTGCTTTGTCAGGTCAAAAAGTGGTTGTCGTTGAAGATTTAATATCTACAGGCGGTAGCGTCATCACGGCAGTAGACGCTCTTAGAAAAGCAGGATGCGAGGTCCTTGGGGTCGTTTCCATCTTTACATACGAATTAGAAAAGGGAAAAGAAAAGTTTACTGCTGAAAACATTACGAACTACTCCTTAAGTGATTATTCCTCATTGATTAAAGTAGCTAATGAAAAAGGCTATATTACTGCAGGGGAACTGGAAAAGCTAAAAAAATGGCGTGAAAATCCCGAAGACTCCGCCTGGATTTCTGCATAAATAGAGCTAATGGGTTGATGTTTGATAGGTACGCTTAAACAGCACCACGTATTCTCTACTGAATATGGGGTGCTGTTTTATACTTTTTTGGTACCGTACCCCCATGACACATATACTATGCCATTACAGTTTTGGCTATGGTGGAAGTAAAAGGGGGTGATCAGGGTTCGTATTAACATAAAAAAGCACACCACTAATACAAGCGGTGTACCAAAGTTTGTTTCATGTGGAAACATTCTAGTTATCACTTTTTTAATAAAATAGCCTTTTTTATACTATTAAATTACCACTTCCAACTGTAAGCAACAGTTTTTACTTCTTTCGCTTTTCCTTTGACGGTAGCTGGAAGTTCTGGATAGTTCAGTTCGAATGCCGTTTTTCCACCTGCATTCAACCCAATATCTAATGAACCATTCAATACGCCTACCAATTTCCCTTCTCCATCATATAAACCAGATGCCAAACGAATGTCATCCGCTTTTTCATCCCCGTCATTTATCACATTCCCTGTGACAGAATAAGGATTATCTGAAAAATCACCGCTCAAAGCGTTCAACTTAACATTTTCCGTTTTTAAATAGGCTGGTTCCTCATCTGTTGTATCGAAATCTATATTAGAATACGCTTTATTGACCAATTTAGGGTCTTTCACAGAATCTAAAATAGTGGATTCACCAATATACGCCGTTTCACCTGGCATGATGACATCAGGTGTAGCCGTTATCATACTGGCCGTACCAAGGACGCTTCCGTCTTCCCCTTCAAAATTAATTTGGATATCACTTAACGAAGCAGGGGCATTTCCGGTATTTTTCACTTCGGCAGAATAGTTCACCCAAACAGAATCAATAGAATCTTTCCAAGCACCGAATGTTTCTTGCATTATTTCTACTTTCGCTTCTTTTTTATCTTTTTGTTCAGCTTTGGTATTGGTAGAAGAACCTTTCTCAGTTGAAACAGTTTGTTCCTCACCTGAACAGGCAGTCAATAGTAAAACCACCAACAAAAGACTCATACTCCATATTTTTTTCATTGAAATAATTCCTCCCTTTTACAACAGGAACTATATTACCATAGTTTTTACGGATTTGGTTGAAAAAATCAAACCTTCAGTGCTTTACAAATGATGGACTAGAGAAGCATAGATCTTTGAATAGGTATTTATTCCATCTTGATTTCTAAAATATGTATTTATTTTTTTGTTTTTACTATTTAACAAGACTTTCGACCTGGTGACATTCAAGGCATCGTTTTTTCATGAGATCAAAAGGGCCCTTCTCTTTACGATTTCTATTAGTATATTCTTCACTTTTACCATCTCTAAGATGATGCTTCAACCAAAATAAAAACTGCACCCCGCTTGTTAGGTCATGTCTAACAAGCGGGGTGCAGTTCACATGGTATTGTTTTTATTAATACTTATCCTTTTACGTGTGTCGCTTCTTTTAAAGAAATGACCGTATCGGCATCAGGGGTAACATAAACGGTTTGCTGTTGTTCATAGATGACAAACCCAGGTTTCGATCCATTTGGTTTCTTCACATGGCGAACTTGGGTGAAATCGACAGGCACCGAACTTGATTGCTTGGCTTTGCTGAAGAATGCAGCTAAAGCGGCCGCTTCCTTTATCGTATTTTCACTTGGTGATTCATTCCGAATCACGACATGTGAGCCGGGAATATCCTTCGTATGAAGCCAGATTTCATCACGACGGGCAAATTTATTCGTCAAGTAATCATTTTGCTTATTATTTTTCCCGACAAATATGAGGTCTCCATCACTACTGTAATAAGTCTCAAGCTGCGGTTTGGCATTGGCAGGTTTTTTCATGCCCTTTTTCTTTTTCTGGCGGATGTAGCCTTCTTCTTGTAGTTCTTCGCGTATTTCCTCGATATCTTTTGGTGAGGCAGACTGCAATTGCTGATGCAAGGCTTCAAAGTAAGCCAATTCCAGTTGGGCTTTTTCGATTTGCTCTTGGACGACAACGACCGCATTTTTGGACTTTTGATATTTTGAAAAGTACTTCTGTGCATTATCAGATGGGTTTTTTAATGGATTAAGCGGGATAACGACAGTCTCTTGATCTTCATTGTAATAATTGATGACCTCGATTTCCTTCATGCCTTTTTTCATTTGATATAAGTTGGCTGTCAGCAATTCACCGAACAGCTGGTATTGTTCCCCGCGTTCCGTTTCCTTTAGCGTACGTTCCAATTTGCCGATTTTTTTTGAGTTTTTTTCTATTTCATTCGTAATGAAGCGTTCTATATCCTGGCCCTTTTGCTTGACGCGGTCCCGTTCGGCTTTCCCGAAGTAATAGCGGTCAAGCATCTCGCTTAAGGATGGAAATGACCTTTCTTTACCCCTCAGGTGATTCAGGGAAAGCATATAGAAAACTTCTTTACTGCCATCTTGTTTGATGGTCGGGACATACTCTCGATCTGCAATCTCTTTTATAAGGCTAGAGAAAGCAGGTGGAAGTGTCGAACTGTTCGCCAAACCAGCACGGTAAACTGCCTCTTTAGCCGCTAGGGGTGAAACTCCTGAGAAATGGGCTACTAGCTGACGGTCAAGCTTTCCAGCATTAAAGTCCAGCGATTTCCTTATATCATCGTCAGTGGAGTCAAATGGATTTTGCTTCTCCTGTTCTGGGGGGAGAATGTATTCCTGGCCAGGTAATATCGCCCGGTGGCTGTTCACAGCGTGTGATACATGTTTGATGCTGTCTAAAATCATATTCCGCTCTTTATCAACTAAGATGATATTGCTGTGACGACCCATAATTTCGATGATTAGCTGTTTCTGGGAAACATCGCCCAGTTCATTTCTACCTTTCACTTCGAGGATGATCATCCGATCTAGCTCATGTTGATAGATGTCCTCGATTGTATATCCTTCCAGATGCTTCCTGAGCAGCATGCAGAACATTGGTGCCTCTTTCGGATTTTCATAGCTTTCTTCTGTCAGCTGTACCCTTGAATAGCTCGGGTGTGCAGATAATAGTAGCTTTTGATTTTTACCTCCAGCCCGAACCACCAGTATGATTTCGTTTTTATAGGGCTGATGCACTTTATTGATGCGCCCGCCTTTTAATAAAGAAGCGATTTCTTCCGTTATCGCTTTCGTGAATAATCCATCGAATGACATTCATTTTACTTCCTTTACATAAGATTTTCTATAAGGCTCTTTCAATAGCCGTTTTAAAATGGTTGCCTATATTACTGGAATAAACATGGGAATGAGTCTATTCCTGACATTCATTAATCCATCGGTAGGTCGGATAATCCGTTTGTGCAATTTCAGATTAATTATAGCATTTTTTTGGACGAGTCTGAATAATCATGGAAGAAGAGCAGTTGTTTTATGTAGTTTAGTATGCAGGCGGATGAGGGTGAGCAACGCTAAGTGCCTGTTTTGAGCATGTATACTGGGGCCTATTTCATTCTATTCAAAGGGATGTGTGATACTCGATGGAGTTCAAGGAAATGAATAAGCAAGAAATGGAGAAGGCGCTTCAAACGGACGTGAAAGCTGGTTTGAATGAGAAAGAAGTAAAGGACAGGCTGAACAAGCAAGGATTCAATGAACTGAAAGAAGGGGAAAAGCAATCTGCCATTTTACTGTTCTTCGCTCAATTTAAAGATTTTATGGTCATTGTCTTGCTTGCGGCAACCTTGGTCTCTGGCATCTTGGGTGAATATATCGATGCGATTGCCATCATTGCCATTGTTTTTTTAAATGGGGTACTTGGGTTTTTTCAAGAACGTAAGGCTGAAAAATCATTGGATGCCTTAAAGGAAATGACAGCCCCACAGGTTCAGGCATTAAGGAACGGGCAATGGCTGAAGATCCCTTCAAGGGAAGTGGTAGTAGGGGATATCTTGAAATTTGCAAGCGGGGACCGAATAGGGGCAGATTTACGGATCGTCGACCATTCCAGCCTTGAAATTGAAGAATCAGCTCTAACTGGCGAGTCCATTCCAGCCGTGAAATGCTCCGATCCATTAATGGGCGAGGCGGAAAGCATCGGGGATCAGGAAAATATGGCGTTCATGGGAACGATGGTCACTAGAGGAAATGGTATTGGAATTGTTGTCGCGACAGGAATGAACACAGCAATGGGGAAGATAGCGGACCTTCTTCAAACAGCAGAAACCAAGGAAACGCCACTACAACGACGATTGGAACAATTGGGAAAAATCTTAATCATTACCGCGTTGATCTTAACTGGAGTCGTCGTATTAACGGGTGTCCTTCAAGGGCATGATCTTTATACCATGTTTTTAGCCGGTGTTTCCTTGGCTGTTGCGGCCATCCCGGAAGGCTTGCCTGCCATTGTGACAGTAGCCTTGTCTCTTGGCGTTCAACGGATGATTAAACAAAAGGCCATTGTTAGGAAGTTGCCTGCGGTTGAAACGCTTGGATGTGCCACGGTGATATGTTCCGACAAAACTGGAACATTGACCCAGAATAAAATGACGGTTACGAAAATTTGGAGTGGCGGGAAGACATGGGATGTAAGTGGGACAGGATATCATCCGACTGGGGAGTTTTCTTCAGGAGGAGTTTCGGTCGCTCCAAAAAATGAAAAGGCTCTCCTCCAAATGGTGACATTTGGGATTCTTTGCAACAAAGCCGAGGTAAATGAGAGAGGTAAAGGATATATTCTTGACGGAGATCCGACAGAAGGCGCGATGGTAGTAGCGGCGATGAAGGCGGGTTTGACGAGGGAGCATTTGTCAAACCAGTTCACGATCGTGAGGGAGTTTCCATTCGATTCTGAAAGGAAGATGATGAGTGTTGTAGTCAAGGATGATAAAGAAAACCATTTTGTCGTAGTAAAAGGGGCACCAGATGTTTTGCTAGCCCAGAGTGATACGATTTTAGTGGACGGTAGAACGGACCCGCTAAATCGGGAAAACAAGGAACGGGTTCAACTGAAAATGAATGAGCTTGCATCAAGTGCACTTCGGATGATTGCAGTGGGTTACAAACCACTTTCAAAGGGAACCATTCTACTCCATGAGACAGAGGCCGAACGGAATTTGACCTTCATGGGGCTGCAGGGCATGATAGACCCACCTCGTCCTGAAGTGAAACAAGCAGTGAAGGAATGCCGGGATGCGGGAATTAAAACGGTCATGATAACGGGCGACCATGTTATAACAGCCAGGGCTATTGCTAAAGATCTTGGTATTTTAAGAGGGAAAGACCGTGTACTCGAAGGTCATCAATTATCGGCGATGGAAGTTGACGAGCTCGAAGAAATCGTTGAAGGAGTGTCTGTGTTCGCCCGTGTTTCCCCGGAACATAAGTTGAAAATCGTGAAGGCTTTACAGAATAAAGGACATGTTGTTGCGATGACGGGGGATGGCGTCAATGACGCTCCGGCAATAAAGTCGGCCGATATCGGTATATCAATGGGCATCACGGGTACAGACGTCGCAAAGGAGGCTTCTTCCTTGATTTTGGTCGATGATAATTTCGCCACGATTAAATCGGCTATTAAAGAAGGAAGGAACATCTATGAAAACATTCGGAAGTTTATCCGGTATTTGTTGGCATCGAATGTTGGTGAAATTCTTGTCATGTTTTTCGCCATGCTTTGTGCCTTACCTTTACCATTGATTCCCATTCAAATCCTATTCGTCAACTTGGTGACGGACGGACTCCCGGCTATGGCTTTGGGTCTCGATGATCCTGAAGAAGATGTGATGAAAAGGAATCCGAGAAATGCTAATGAAGGGGTTTTTGGGAGGGGACTAGGCTGGAAAATCCTCTCACGTGGTTTTTTAATTGGGATCTCGACGTTAATTGCCTTTTATGTGGTATATCGTGCGAATCCTGATAATCTTGCATATGCACAGACCATCGCATTTGCGACCCTTGTACTTGCCCAGTTGATCCATGTTTTTGACTGTCGGAGTGAAAAGTCCATTTTCTCAAGAAATCCGTTTGGCAATCTGTATTTAGTGGGAGCAGTGCTCTCTTCCCTGTTGTTAATGCTTGCTGTCATGTATGTACAGCCGCTACAGGCAATCTTTCACACCGTTCCGATTTCGGGCAGGGATTGGCTATTAGTGGTAGGAATGTCATCAATCCCAACTTTTTTACTGGCGGGAACCTTTTTAGCAAGAAAAGCACAATAAAATATGATATAATCTTTTAGGTGATAGAGTCTTTCTCTATTACCTTTTTATTTTTAGAACCTTTTATTTATACTGATCATGACGTGAAAATGCTGATATAGATTGAATGAACATACCAAGTTACTACATTATGTTTGATTGGAAGTGGAGACATGGTTACCAGTATGACGGGCTATGGAAGAGGAGAATCACAAAACGAACAGGTCAAGGTCTTTGCAGAAATCAAGACCGTCAACCATCGTTTCTGCGAATATACGATTCGAATGCCGCGCCAGCTGTTGGTTCTGGAAGAAAAAGTGAAAAAAATGGCGAGTGAATACATAAGAAGGGGACGGGTGGAACTCTTCATAACGGTCGAAGGGAAAAGCCTGGTTTCTAAAAATGTTGATATCGATTGGAATCTTGCAGATCAATATGTAAGCCTGATGGATGCAGTGAAGGGGAAATATAACCTTGGCGGTTCCATTTCGCTTCAAGATATACTGCAACTCGAATCGATTTTCTTGATGGAAGAAGTAGCGACCGTTCCTAGTGATTTGGAAAAGTTGCTTATGGAATCAGTAAAGGGTGCCCTAGAAAACCTGAAACAAATGCGTGTTCAGGAAGGACAGGGGCTGGCCAGTGATTTGCAAAGTCAGTTAAAGAAGTTTGCTGAGATTGTAGCGGGGGTTAAAACCTATGCGCCTTCTGTTGTAAAGCAATATAAGGATCGACTGACAATAAAGCTTTCCGAGTTGACTGATGGAATGATTGAAGATAGTCGCATTGTCACAGAGGCGGCCATATTTGCGGATAAATGTGATATAAATGAAGAATTGACTAGGCTCGATAGCCATGTGCAACAGTTTTCGGATACCCTTAAGCAAGGCCAACCGATTGGGAGGAAATTGGATTTTCTCGTTCAAGAGATGAACAGGGAAGTCAATACGATCGGTTCAAAGGCAAATGACTCAGCCATTACAAAAGAAGTGGTTGAAATGAAAAGCCTGCTTGAAAAATTGAAGGAACAGGTTCAAAATATCGAATAATCGGTTTATGATAACCCTGTCAAGGCGACAATAGAATATGAATGGGGGACAAAAATGTCAATTAAGCTCATTAATATTGGTTTTGGTAATATCGTTTCCGCAAATCGGATCGTATCCATTGTAAGTCCTGAATCTGCTCCAATAAAAAGGATTATCCAGGATGCCCGTGATCGCGGATCATTAATAGATGCTACATACGGCAGAAGAACAAGGGCCGTTATTATTACAGACAGCGACCATGTCATCTTATCCGCCGTTCAACCGGAAACGGTTGCAGCAAGGCTTCAAGATCGAGATGATAGCGTAGAAGAGGGGTAACTGAAAGATTATGAGAGAAAAAGGTTTATTAATTGTTTTGTCCGGCCCATCAGGTGTGGGTAAGGGTACCGTAAGAAAGGCAATCTTTTCTCAGCCGGGTACGGCATTCGAGTATTCAATTTCGATGACGACACGACTTCCACGGCAAGGTGAGGTGGATGGGGTAGATTATTTCTTTAAAAAGCGTGAGGATTTCGAAGCGTTGATTGAAGAAGGAAAGCTCCTGGAATATGCGGAGTTCGTCGGCAATTATTATGGAACACCTGTTGATTATGTCCGAGAAACGATTGATTCCGGAAAAGATGTTTTTCTTGAAATCGAAGTACAAGGAGCTAGGCAGGTTCGGGAAAAGTTTCCTGAAGGCCTATTCATTTTCCTTGCCCCGCCAAGCTTGAGTGAACTTGAAAGTCGGATCGTAACCCGTGGTACCGAGACGGAGGAAGCGATCAAAGGGCGCATGAAGGTGGCTAAAGAGGAAATAGAGCTTATGGATCTGTATGATTACGTCGTTGAAAATGACCATGTAGATGCTGCTTGTGCTAGAATTAATGCAATTGTAATTGCCGAACATTGCCGTCGGGAAAGAGTTGCTGTTCTTTATAAAAAAATGTTGGAGGCGGAATAAACTATGTTATATCCATCTATTGATTCATTATTACTGAAAATCGATTCAAAATACTCACTTGTATCTGTGGCAGCCAAGCGTGCTAGAGAAATGCAAATTAAAGATAACTGCATGATTGCTAAACCAGTTTCTCACAAATCAGTCGGTCGTGCCCTTGAAGAAATCTATTCTGGTAAATTATCATATGATAATTCATCTGAAGTAAAATAATTGAACACTTAAGCTTGACCTATCGGGCCTGACACCCTAACAGCAAACAGGATGCGTTACTTTTGGAACTTGCTTCCTTCCTGCGGCAAAGGTGTGTCAGGCCTGTTTGTTTTGATTTTGGATAGGAGCAAACAAACAGCAATCCAAAAAGCGGTTATGGACTTTATTGACACTTACCAAGGTTCTTGCGCATATATAATGAAATTTTACCTGTAAACCTTCATAATTAGTTAATAATAGAATGTATAGTTAGGGGAAATTTGCATGCTAATCGATAAAAAGGTTCTACTTTGTGTCACTGGCGGAATTGCTGTATATAAGGCTGCAGCCCTGACCAGTAAACTGACGCAGGCAGGGGCTCACGTTAAGGTGATCATGAGTGCCTCGGCGCGCCAATTCGTGACGCCTCTTACCTTTCAGGCACTTTCAAGACATGATGTTTATACCGATACATTTGATGAAAAAGATTCCTCGGTCATTGCCCATATCGACCTTGCTGATTGGGCGGATATTGTCCTGGTGGCGCCTGCCACAGCGAATGTTATTGGCAAGATAGCCAATGGCATCGCGGATGATATGATCACGACCACGTTGCTTGCAACGGAGGCCCCTGTTTGGGTAGCTCCGGCTATGAATGTCCATATGTACGCTCATCCGGCTGTGCAGAAGAATATGGAGACGCTTCGTACGTTTGGTTATCAATTCATAGAGCCCGGTGAAGGGTATTTGGCTTGCGGCTATGTAGGAAAGGGAAGACTGGAAGAACCGGAAACGATTGTACAACATCTACAAGAATACTTTGGGGAAGTTGGCTTGAAACCACTTAAGGGTAAGAAATTCTTAATCACGGCGGGGCCTACCCGTGAAGCAATCGATCCTGTACGCTTCGTGACGAACCATTCTAGTGGCAAGATGGGCTATGCCATTGCCGAGCAGGCAGCCAATCAGGGAGCCGATGTGACCTTGGTCACCGGGCCCGTGAGTTTGGCTCCGCCTTCGAAGGTGAAGGTCATTCCCGTCGAATCAGCCGCAGATATGTATGAAGCGGTGTTTGAGCAATTTGACTCGAGTGATGTGGTAATTATGACGGCTGCGGTTGCCGACTATAAACCCAAATTCTATCATGAACAGAAAATGAAAAAGCAGCCTGGTGAAAATGTGATTGAATTTGAACGGACAAAGGACATTCTTATGGAATTGGGCAAGAATAAGACTCATCAGCTCTTAGTCGGTTTTGCAGCCGAAACGAATAATGTGGAAGAGTATGCAAAAGGGAAATTGGTGAAGAAGAATGCCGATATGATCGTAGCCAATAATGTTACGGTATCGGGTGCAGGCTTCGGCACGGATACAAATATTGTTACGATCTTTAATAAGGATGGGCGTTCCATCGAACTTCCAAAAATGAGTAAAGCGGATATCGCCAAAAGTATTTTGGCAGAAGTATCCTGCATGCAAAAGGATTGATGTCTAATGGATATTGCATCCGTCATAGTGGATGTACCTGCAAAACAAACGGATAGGGAATTCGATTATCGAATTCCTAAGAAATGGATCCAGGTCATTAAACCTGGCATGCGAGTCATTGTTCCGTTTGGTCCCAGAATGGTGCAGGGATTCGTAACGGGGCTAAAAGATAAAAGTGAATTTGCTAAGCTCCGCCATATTAAAGAACTGATGGATTTGGAGCCTGTTTTAAATGATGAATTGCTGCAACTTGGTGACTGGTTGACGAAAGAGGCCATGTGTTTCAAAATTTCGGCGCTGCAAGCGATGCTACCGGCAGCAATGAAAGCAAAATATGAAAAAGTCATCAATATCGTAGACGGTAAAAAGGCCCAGCTGTCCACGATGATACAAGCTCTTTTTGGCAAGCATGATTCGCTATCATGGAAAGATGCGATAGAAGGGGAACATGCTTCCCTTCTTCAAAAAGAGTTGCAAAAAGGCAATTTAGAGTTAGTGTATTTTGTGAAAAACCGTCTCAATAAAAAGACGGTACGGGTTATAAAACCGTTAGTATCTCCAATGGAATTGAAAGAAATGGGTTCGTCGCTATCCGGAAATGCAAGAAAACAGCAGGAGCTCATCCAATATTTCATTGAACACCCAGACCCGATACCGCTTAAGGAGCTTCTTGAATTGGTTAATGCTTCTAGTGGGACGGTGAAGTCCCTTGTGGCAAAAGGGGCATTGGTCGAACTGGAACAAGAAGTATACCGCGACCCTTATGAAAACCGTGTATTTAATAAATCCAATCCCTTCACATTAACAGATGAGCAGGCTGCCGCGCTTGGGCCCATTCAGGAGAAGATTAAACAGGACGAACATGATGTTTTCCTTTTATATGGTGTAACGGGAAGTGGGAAGACAGAAGTGTATTTACAGGCCATCGCTTCGGTTATGGAGAAAGGGAAGGAAGCCATCATGTTGGTTCCGGAAATTTCTTTGACTCCCCAAACGGTGAAACGGTTTAAAGAACGCTTTGGCGAGCAGGTTGCGGTCATGCATAGTGGTTTATCCGTTGGAGAAAAATATGATGAGTGGAGGAAAATTCATCGTAAAGAAGTAAAAGTAGTGGTAGGGGCACGGTCGGCCGTTTTTGCTCCATTTGAGAATCTTGGGATCGTCATCATTGATGAAGAGCATGAGGCGAGTTACAAGCAAGAAGAAAATCCGCGTTATCATGCAAGGGATGTTGCGATTGAACGAGCGAAATCCTATCAATGCCCTGTCATCCTCGGAAGTGCCACCCCTACCCTAGAATCCTTTGCCCGTGCCAAGAAAAATGTCTATCAGTTATTGACCCTCAGTCAGCGGATGAATAAACATGCTATGCCTGCAGTCGATATCGTGGATATGAGGGAAGAACTAAGATCGGGAAACCGCTCAATGTTTTCCGAACTGCTATTTACGAAGTTGCAAGATCGGCTCGAAAAGGGACAGCAGACGGTACTGATGTTAAATAAGCGTGGGCATTCCTCCTTTGTCATGTGCCGTAGTTGTGGATTGGTGATCAACTGTCCAAATTGTGATATTTCCCTCACTTACCATCGCTTTAATGATATAATGAAATGCCATTATTGCGGGTTTGAGGAAGGGATGCCTTCTGTGTGTCCCGAGTGTGAGAGTGACCATATCCGATTCTTTGGAACGGGTACACAGAAGGTGGAGGAAGAACTTGCCAAGATCCTCCCTGATGCAAGAGTAATTCGGATGGATGTCGATACGACGAGTAGGAAGGGATCACATGAGCGGCTGCTGAATGCATTCGGTGAAGGAAAAGCAGATATACTGCTTGGAACCCAAATGATTGCCAAGGGCCTTGATTTCCCGAATATTACGTTGGTTGGCGTGCTTTCAGCCGATACGATGCTGCATTTGCCTGATTTCCGTTCTTCGGAAAAGACATTCCAGCTATTGACGCAAGTCAGCGGAAGGGCAGGGCGACATACACTTCCTGGTGAAGTGGTGATCCAAACCTATACGCCTGAGCATTACAGTATAGAGCTTTCCGCTATGCAGGATTACGATGCATTTTATGAAAGGGAGATGTACATCCGGAGGCAAGCCCATTATCCTCCTTATTATTATGTAATCCTCGTAACGGTTTCTCATGAGGACTTGATGAAAACCGTGAGTGTGACGGATAAGATTACTAATTTCCTGAGTTCGCGACTGCATAAGGATTCTATCGTCCTCGGGCCGGTCGCCTCCCCAATTAGTCGAATCAACAATAGATATCGATACCAATGTCTGATAAAATACAAACGAGAGCCGGAGCTTTATCACCATTTACGAACGCTTTTGGAGCATTATCAAAAGGAAACGGCCCAAAATCACCTGCAGATTTCCATTGATTTAAATCCGCAGATTATGATGTAGTTGTTATGATATCGCGAGCTGTTCAGGCTTGCGTTTTTATATAGTAAGTTTTGTTTTTTATATTAGGAGGGTACTTTTCGCTTTGACTATTTTACCGATTGTCATGTTTCCTGAAAGAATTTTACAACAAAAATGCGCTAAAATAACAAGTTTTGATAAAAAATTGGCAAAGCTGTTAAATAATATGTACGAAACGATGGTTGAAGCGGATGGAGTGGGTCTTGCAGCCCCACAAGTGGGCGTGAAAAAACAAGTCGCCGTCGTAGAGATAGAGGAAGGATCAGGTGTCATTGAATTGATCAATCCGGAAGTGCTGGAAGTCGAGGGAGAACAGACAGGCGTTGAAGGCTGTCTAAGTTTTCCAGACCTATATGGGGAAGTGTCCCGTCCATACCGTGTCAAAGTGCGTGCACAGGACAGGAAGGGGAATTTTTTCGAAATAGAAGCTGAAGGTTTCCTGGCTAGGGCCATCCAGCATGAAATGGATCATTTGCAAGGGGTGCTATTTACAAGTAAAGTGTCCCGATATATTACAGAGGAAGAGTTAGAAAGGTTTGAAGAAAAATGACAAAAATTATTTTTATGGGGACGCCGGACTTTTCAGTACCGGTGCTTAAGCGAATCATTGACGAGGGGTATGAAGTGATTGCTGTCGTCACTCAGCCGGATCGTCCGGTTGGCAGGAAAAGAGTCTTGACTCCACCACCGGTTAAAGTTGAAGCAATCAAACAAGGGATACCCGTTTACCAGCCAGAGAAAATCCGTGAAAAAGAAGAATTGGAAAAGATCATCCGTTTAAAACCGGACTTAGTGGTGACGGCGGCATTCGGACAAATTCTTCCTAATGAGTTATTGGAAGCTCCTAAATTTGGCTGTATTAATGTACATGCCTCTTTACTACCTGAACTACGTGGCGGAGCGCCTATTCACTACTCCATCATACAAGGTAAAGAAAAGACGGGAATCACCATCATGTATATGGCTGAGAAATTAGATGCCGGAGATATTTTAACTCAGGCAGAAGTGGTCATCGAAGAACTAGATAATGTCGGTACGATGCATGATAAGTTGAGTAAGGTCGGTGCGGATTTACTTGCCGACACATTGCCGAAGTTATTGAATGGTGAGCTATCCCCAATTAAGCAAGACGAGGAAAAGGCAACTTTTGCTCCCAACATTAAACGATCAGAGGAAAAAATCGACTGGTCGAAAACGGGAGAGTCCATCTATAATCATGTCCGCGGCTTGAATCCTTGGCCTGTTGCCTATACACTCGTAAACGGGTCTGTCCTGAAAATCTGGCAGACAAAGAAAGTTAAAGGGAACGCTCAAACAAGCCCCGGAACGATCATTGAGGTGCTTGATGAAGGAATGGTCGTGGCGACTGGAAATGAAACGGCGATTCTCATCACCGAACTACAACCATCAGGTAAGAAAAAAATGCCAGCGAAGAATTACTTGATTGGTGCGGGTTCATTCATTAAAGCAGGTATAAAGTTAGGAGAAACTAATGACACAAACTAAAAAGGGAGTACGCGATATTGCTCTCGACATCTTGGAATCTGTAGAGAAAAATCAATCTTATAGCAACCTGTTACTTAATAATTTGATTAAAAAGCATCAATTGTCTGCAGTGGATAGTGGATTGTTAACAGAAATCAGCTACGGAACGATCCAGCGGAAGATGACATTGGATTACTATCTACAGCCATATATAAAAAATCCTAAAAAAACGCAAAGCTGGGTCATTAACCTTCTTAGGCTTTCCGTATACCAAATGGTTTATTTAGATAAAGTGCCAGATCATGCGATTATTTTCGAAGCTGTCGAGATATCGAAAAAACGCGGGCATAAAGGAACGCAGTCAATGGTCAATGGGGTGCTCCGCAATATCCAAAGAAATGGTGTTGCATCTTTTGATGATATCAAGGACGACCGTGAACGCCTATCAATTGAAGTGAGCCATCCATTATGGTTGATAAACCGTTGGGTTGAGCAATATGGGTATGAGAAAACAAAGGAAATGTGTGAAATTAACTTAATGGCTCCGTTACAGACGGGACGAGTTAACTTGAAACAGATTTCCCGCAGTGAATTAATCAGTATTTTGACTGAAGAGGGATATGATGTGGAAGCCAGTGAATTCGTGCCGGAATCCATTATCAGTTACAAAGGGAACCTGGCACATTCCGAAAGCTATAAATTGGGTCTTCTTTCCATTCAGGACGAAAGTTCGATGCTGGTCGCCCATGCGCTTGGTGCACATGATAACGATGCAGTTTTGGACTGTTGCGCAGCGCCAGGAGGCAAGTCAATGCATATTGCCGAAGGTCTGACGACGGGGCAGGTATATGCTCTTGACCTTCATGAACATAAAGTTAAGCTCATCAAGGAACAGGCAGAGCGACTAAAGTTAAGGAACAACATTAAGACGCAAGTCTTAGATAGCAGACACGTTCAGGAACACTTCAATAAAGAAGGGTTTGACAGAATCCTGATAGATGCTCCTTGCTCCGGATTAGGCGTCATGCGTCGTAAGCCTGATGTGAAGTATACAAAAACAAATAATGATATAATGAAACTTTCAAACATACAGAAACAATTATTGGAAGCAGCTGCTCCGCTCCTGAAACAAGGTGGACAGTTAGTATATAGTACATGCACAGTGGACAAAGAAGAAAATGACAGAGTAGCAGCGACGTTCTTGGAACAACATCCGGAGTTCGAAAGCGATACAACATTGTCTGAAAGAATGCCCGAAAGTGTTCAACCATTTGTTGAAGGTCATACCTTGCAAGTGTTCCCGCAATATTTTAGCAGTGACGGTTTCTTTATTGCGAGTTTTAGAAAGAAGGTGCTGTAATGGCAGAGATTACGAAATCATCAAGAGTGAGAAAAGACACAACACCAGAAAAACCATCGATTTATTCGTTGGAGCTTCATCAAATTAAAGAATGGTTGGTTGAAAACGGTGAGAAAGCTTTCCGTGCGGACCAAGTTTATGACTGGCTTTATAAAAAACGCGTTTCAAGTTTTGAGGATATGTCTAACCTATCTAAGACATTGCGAGATAAATTGGAAGATCAATTTACTTTCACGACGTTAAAGACATTGATCCAACAAACATCCAATGATGGAACCATGAAGTTCTTATTTGAATTGCATGATGGGTACTCAATTGAAACCGTATTAATGCGCCATGAATATGGGAATTCCATCTGTGTAACGACACAGGTAGGCTGTAGAATCGGTTGCACATTCTGTGCATCGACGCTTGGTGGTTTAAAACGTAATCTTGAATCAGGGGAAATCGTTGCCCAGGTCGTCAAGGTCCAACAAGCACTTGATGAAGTGGAGGAACGCGTTAGCTCGGTCGTTATCATGGGAATCGGCGAACCATTCGATAACTATGATAATATGATGTCTTTCCTTAAAAATATCAACCATGAAAAAGGGTTGAACATCGGTGCTCGCCATATCACCGTTTCGACTAGTGGGATCATTCCTAAAATCTATAAATTTGCCGAAGAAAGCATGCAAATCAATTTTGCTGTATCACTTCACGCGCCGAACACTGAGTTGAGAAGTAAATTGATGCCGATTAATAAGGCTTATAAGCTTCCTGACTTGATTGAAGCCATCAAATACTACACGGAAAAAACAGGACGCCGTGTCAGCTTTGAATATGGTCTATTCGGTGGAGAAAATGACTCAGTAGAGCACGCTGAAGAACTGGCCGATTTAATAGAAGACATCAAGTGTCATGTCAATTTAATTCCGGTTAACTATGTACCGGAACGCAACTATGTACGTACACCTCGGGATAAGATTTTTGAGTTTGAAAAAACATTGAAAAAACGTGGCATTAATGTAACAATTCGAAGAGAACAAGGCAGTGACATTGACGCAGCCTGTGGCCAGCTTCGGGCTAAGGAGCGTAAAGAAGAGACGAGGTGACCCTATGAGGGCAATATTCAAGACTGACCGTGGGAAAGTCCGCCAACATAATGAAGATAATGGGGGAGTTTTTAGTAATCCGGAAGGCGTACGCCTTGCCATCGTTGCAGATGGCATGGGCGGCCACCGTGCCGGGGATGTAGCGAGTGGGATGACGATTGACCTTTTGAAGGAAAGATGGGAAGAGTCAAGTGGTATTGAAACGGCAAATGATGCTGAAAATTGGTTGAAAACACAGATCCTCCTTGTCAATCAATTGCTTTTTGAACATGCCGAAGCGAACCTGGAATGTAAGGGCATGGGTACAACCATTGTTGCGGCAATATGCACAGATAAATTTGCAACCATCGCAAACATCGGGGACAGCCGGTGTTATTTGTATAACGAAAGCGGATTCAAGCAGGTCACGGAAGACCATTCGCTTGTTAATGAGCTGGTCCGTTCTGGTCAGATCACGAAGGAAGACGCTGAGCATCATCCAAGGAAAAATGTGTTGTTGCGTGCATTGGGCACTGAACTGCAAGTGGAAATGGACATTACGACAGTCATTTTCGAAGAGCAGGATATGCTTTTGCTTTGCTCTGATGGTTTAACGAATAAAGTAAGTGAAGTGGAACTCGAAGAAATGCTTAACAATGGACATTCACTTGAAGAAAAGGCACAGTCGTTAATAGAAATGGCCAATAACTATGGTGGAGAAGATAATATCACCCTTGTGCTTGTTCAATTTATTGATGAAAGCGAAAGCAGGTGAACTCAATGTTGATTGGTAGAAGGATCAACGGCCGTTATAAACTGATCGAGATGGTCGGTGGTGGCGGTATGGCGAATGTTTACCTTGCAAGAGATATGATTTTGGACCGTGATGTTGCCTTGAAGATCCTGAGGATGGATTTTAATAATGATGATGAATTCATTAAACGCTTTAATCGGGAAGCGCAATCAGCAACGAGTCTAGCCCATCCGAATATTGTCAGTATCTATGATGTCGGAGAAGAAAATGATATCTACTATATCGTCATGGAATATGTGGACGGGTTTACTTTAAAGCAATACATACAAAAATACTATCCAATTCCGGTTGAAAAAGCCTTAGATATCATGAAGCAAATTACGGCTGCCATCTCCCATGCCCACCATAACGGAATCATCCATAGGGACATCAAGCCTCAGAATATCCTGATTGATAAAGAAGGAACCGTTAAAATCACTGATTTTGGAATTGCCCTTGCTCTAAGTGCCACGAATATAACCCAGACAAATGCAGTTTTAGGTTCTGTTCATTACTTGTCTCCAGAACAGGCAAGAGGCGGCATGGCCAATAAGAAATCGGATATCTACTCTCTGGGTATCGTGATGTTTGAGATTTTAACTGGCAGGCTCCCTTTTTCAGGTGAATCTGCAGTTTCCATTGCGTTAAAGCATCTCCAGTCGGAAACCCCATCGCCAAAGCGTTGGAATCCTGATATACCGCAAAGTGTGGAAAATATTATTCTAAAAGCAACGGCAAAAGATTCATATTATCGTTATGAAAGCGTCGATTCAATGGAAGATGACATTCGAACTTCGCTTGATCCAGAGCGCTTAAATGAATTGCCTTTTGTCATTCCGGAAGATCATGATGCAACAAAAGCCATCCCCATCATCACGAATGACCAGCTGTCAAGCATAGATGAGACAATCATAAGAGGACCGGAAAAAAATGCGAGCGTAGTTGAACAAGATGAACAAAGTGATGAGCCAGCTACAGCGACTAAGCTTAAAAAGAAACAGAAAAAACAAAAAACGAAATCGAAGCAAAAAAGTAATCGGCGCATAAAATGGCCTGCGATTTTAGTTACCATCTTTTTGGTTTTAGCGGTGGTTGCCATTTTATCCATTACCGTTTTTCCATCCATGCTTGGCACTAAAGAAGTGACCGTCCCTGACTTAAAAGGGGAGGAGCTGGATGATGCCATTTCTACCTTGGTGGAATTAGGACTTGTCACGGGGGACACGATTGAGATTAATGATGAAGAGGTCGAAAAAGGTCTCGTCATCAAGACCAACCCTAAAGAAGGTAAGCTGGTCAAAGAAGGCGCTAAAATAGATATCTATCAAAGCATTGGTAAAGAAACGATTACATTGTCTAGCTATGAAGGAAGAAAGTATGATGATATCGAGAGTATGCTCAATAAAATGGGCTTCAAGGACGTTGCAGTGACAGAGGTATTTGATGAAAGCGAGCCGGGGACGATCATTGATCAAGATCCTTCAGGAGGCTTTGAAGTCATTGCTTCGGAAACGGAGCTAGAACTCATGGTCAGTAAGGGTGCCGATCGATTAACATTAAAGAACCTAACTGGTTTCAATGAGACGGCTTTGAATGATTACTCCAATGAAAGTGGAATAAAAATTGCCGTCGAAAAAAAGGTGTATACGGACTTAGTGGCCGAGGGACTTGTTATTTCGCAGGAACCTGCACCATCTACTAAAGTGGACAAGGGAAGTACGGTAAGCGTGGTCCTTTCAAAAGGGAAAGAAGAGATTCCACCAAAGACGGTGACAGAGGAAATCACGATCGAATATGACCCTGTGGAGCCCGGTAAACCACAGCAAGTTCAAATCTTCATTGAAGACATCAATAATAGCATGACAGAGCCCTATGATACTTTTTCGCTCTTGGAAACTGAAGAAAAAGAGATCAAATTCTTGGTGTCCAAAGATAAGAAAGCCGGATATAAAGTCATGCGTGACGGACAGGTGATTAAGGAGAAAACCATCACTTATCCGGAATGAATTTAATCAAATTAGGAGTGTGGCTATGCCCGAAGGAAAAATCATTAAAGCCTTAAGCGGCTTTTATTATGTTTTAGATGGAGAAGAAGTATACCAATGCCGGGGTCGAGGCGTTTTTCGTAAAAATAAGGTAACGCCCCTTGTTGGCGATTACGTTGTATATCAGGCAGATAATAAGACGGACGGAACGGTAACGGAGGTCAAGCCCCGAAAGAATGAATTGGTTCGTCCACCCATAGCGAATGTCGATCAGGCCATTCTTGTTTTTTCAGCAGTCGAACCCGAGTTCAGTCCAGCTCTCCTTGATCGATTCCTGGTCCTCATTGAAGATAATGAGATCGAGCCCATTATTGTCGTGACCAAAATGGACTTGGTAACGGAAGATAAAAAAGAGAAATTGTCTCAGCATATCAAGGACTATCAGAAGTTAGGCTATACAGTGCTGGAAACTTCTTCGATAACCACAGGAGGCGTCAATCGGCTGATTCCTTTAATAGAAGGGAAAACCAGTGTGTTTGCCGGTCAATCCGGAGTGGGGAAATCCTCGTTGTTGAATGCGATCAACCCGAGCTTGGCCCTAAAGACAGACGACATTTCATCTCATTTGGGACGCGGAAAGCATACCACACGTCATGTGGAACTGATTCACATGGGCACTGGCCTCGTCGCGGATACGCCTGGATTCAGTTCACTTGAATTCACGGAAATGGAAGCAGAACGTCTATCGTATTGTTTTCCTGAGATGCATAAGCTTGGTGAGGACTGCAAGTTCAGGGCCTGCCTCCATGACAAGGAACCGAAGTGTGCTGTGAAAGAAGCGGTAGAAACCGGGGTAATCCCACAATACAGGTACGAACATTATATGCAATTTTTAGAGGAAATAAGAGATAGAAAGCCGAGGTATTAGTATGGTTAAAATTGCACCATCCATATTATCAGCTGATTTCGCAAAGCTGGGAGAAGAAATCTTGGATGTAGAGAGGGGCGGAGCCGACTATATCCATGTAGACGTTATGGATGGCCATTTCGTGCCTAACATCACAATTGGTTCATTGATTGTCGATGCTATCAGACCGGTGACGAAACTCCCTCTAGACGTCCATTTGATGATTGAACGTCCAGATGCCTATATCGAGGCGTTTGCCAAAGCAGGGGCCGACTATATCACTGTCCATGTAGAAGCGTGTACCCACCTACACCGCACGATTCAATTGATAAAGTCCTTTGGTGTTAAAGCGGGGGTAGTCCTCAATCCGGCCACTCCAGCATCCGTGATCCAACCGATCATCGAAGATATAGATATGGTTTTATTGATGACCGTCAATCCAGGATTTGGGGGGCAAAAGTTCATCGCTTCTGTACTGCCAAAAATTTCCGAAGTGAAGGCGATGGCTGATTTGTACAATCCCAATCTTGAAATTGAAGTAGATGGCGGGGTAAATGAAGAAACGGCCAAAGTTTGTATTGAACGGGGAGCAACGGTACTTGTCGCCGGGTCAGCCATATATAACCAGGAAGATCGCCAGGCAGCGATTCAGAGAATTCGTGGAAATTAAAAAGAGAGAAAGCCGACATTATCGTATCTATACTACGATGATGATCGGCTTTTTTAAAACAATCAAACATGTAAAGAATCTTAAGAATAGGGTGGCGGAATATGAAAATAAGCATTATGGCTGGAGGCCCAAAGGATTTGTGGCCTGATTTAACGACTTATAAAGAGAGTACTGACTTGTGGGTTGGGGTCGATCGAGGTGTTTGGTCCTTACTTGAAAATGACATTGTTCCTCAGTGTGGGTTTGGCGATTTCGATTCCGTATCCGAAGAGGAATGGTCCAAGATTCAAAAAAGGATGGAGAATATTCATCTTTACCCTCCTGAGAAGGATGAAACCGATTTGGAAATTGCATTTAAATGGGCAATGGAGCAGGAGCCAAATGAAATACATATTCTAGGTGCAACAGGAGGGCGGCTGGACCATTTTCTCGGCAATATCCAATTATTGCAGAAAGATAGCATCCTGCCTTATCACAAGGATATTGATATGTATATAGTCGATTGTCAGAATAGCTTAACCGTGAAGACGCCAGGATCCTATCCCTTGACCTTGGATGAAGAGAGGAAGTATATTTCCCTGCTGCCGGTAACCGAAGAGATCACCGGCATTACACTCTTGGGGTTTAAGTATCCACTTGTTGATGCAAAGCTTGAATTGGGCTCCACACTCTGTGTCAGCAATGAACTAATTTCTGATTGTGGGAATGTTTCATTTGAGGAAGGCATATTAATGGTGATAAGAAGCAGAGATTAAAATTCATGCTTAGAGCAGATTCGGATATACTTTTCATCCTATATCCGCTTAAAAGCTTATGTTGTAATAGAAAAGTTCCACTTCATCTTAAATTTGTGGGATGTAAAGAGGAGGGGCATTATGAAATTTTATACAATTAAATTGCCAAAAGTTCTGGGCAGTTTGGTAAGGGCCATGCTCGGAGCGTTTAAAAAAGGCTAATAAAACATATTTACGTGACACCTTCTATAAAGGGGGTGTTATTTTTTGGTTTGGCTGGGGACAATAAAAAGAAACGATAGGTTGGACAGGCTTTTAATGAGTGATGATCTTTCTGAAAGAATCAGATTGTCCAATCATCACCCATTATAAAAGCGGCAGCCATTTTCAAATAAAAAGGCATCCTTAGAGGATGCCGTAACATTATACGCGTTCTACTTTGCCCGATTTAAGAGCTCTTGCAGAAACGTATACACGTTTAGGTTTACCGTCAACTAAAATACGTACTTTTTGAAGGTTAGCGCCGAATGTACGCTTGCTAGCGTTCATTGCGTGAGAGCGGCTGTTACCAGAACGGGTTTTTCTTCCAGTGATTACACATTTACGTGCCATGTCAAATTCCCTCCTAACTACAACAAGCTTAAGTTTACGAAGTTGTCTTAAGTCTTTGTGAAATACTTTAATAATTTATCACACCTACCGTGAGAATGCAATACTTCAGTTAATTACTTTCAAGAAAAAAACCTTGACATACCCCCTTTAAAATTGAATTATATTAAGTACCGTATGACATTTACTTTTAAAACAATAGACATTATAGTAAAATGTCTTTAGTTGAGTTAGTTTTGGGAGGGAAAAAGAAAATGTCTATCGAATTACAAACGAAATATGGACAAATTGATATCTCTAATGATGTAATCGCTACTGTAGCCGGTGGTGCTGCTATTGATTGCTACGGAATAATAGGAATGGCTTCCAAAAAACAATTTAAAGACGGCATTGCCGAAATACTAAGAAAAGAAAACTTTACTAAGGGTGTAATAGTCCGACAAGATGAGGAAGAAGTTCATATCGATATGTATATTATCGTTAGTTATGGAACGAAAATCTCGGAAGTTGCACATAATGTGCAATCAAAGGTAAAATACACTCTGGACAAAACTGTTGGATTAGCTGTAGATTCTGTAAACATTTTTGTACAGGGAGTTCGTGTTACGAACCCTTAAGTATAGGAGGAAAGTTTTGTGTCAATTACAAGTTTAAATGGAAAGCGCTTTGCTGAAATGATCATCCAGGGAGCTAATCATTTAGCAGCCAACGCCCAAATGGTCGATGCATTGAACGTTTTCCCGGTTCCAGATGGAGATACAGGAACAAATATGAATTTATCTATGACTTCCGGCGCTAAGGAAGTACAAAATAATGTACAAGAACATATCGGAAAAGTGGGTACTTCTCTTTCAAGAGGTCTATTGATGGGGGCTCGAGGTAATTCTGGAGTAATCCTTTCACAGCTTTTCCGTGGTTTTGCAAAATCTATCGAAAATAAAGCGGTCATCAATAGTGAAGAATTCGCCCATGCTTTTGAGGCGGGTGTACAAACCGCTTATAAAGCCGTTATGAAGCCTGTTGAAGGCACCATTTTAACAGTCGCGAAGGATGCAGCCAAGCAAGCGGTTTCATCTGCTGCCAAGCATCAGGACCTTATCCAGGTAATGGAGGATATTGTCACTGAGGCAAATGCATCTTTAAAAAGGACACCTGATTTACTTCCTGTATTGAAAGAAGTCGGTGTGGTCGATAGCGGTGGACAAGGGTTGGTTTTCGTTTATGAAGGATTCCTAGCAGAATTGAAGGGTGAAGCTTTACCCGTTCGTTCAGCCAATGGCCCAAGCATGGATGATATGGTGAGTGCTGAACATCACATTAACGTACAAGGACACATTAATACGGAAGATATCGTGTTTGGTTATTGTACGGAATTCATGGTCCGGTTGGAAAAGGATAAGCCAGCTGCCCAATCGTTCAATGAAGAGAAGTTCCGGAATGATTTAAGTGAATTTGGAGATTCATTATTAGTCATCTCTGATGATGAAATAGTTAAAGTACATATTCACTCTGAACAACCTGGTAATTGCCTTAATTATGGTCAGACATATGGTAGTCTTATTAAGTTGAAAGTTGATAATATGCGTGAACAGCATACAGCTATAGTCGGCGAAACTAAAACGCCACTTCAAACAAAACCGAAAGCCAAGGATAAATATGGTGTCGTTTCTGTGGCGATGGGTGCCGGTATCAGCGAGCTTTTCAAAAGCATCGGTGCAAAATCAGTCATTGAAGGCGGACAAACGATGAATCCTAGTACTGAAGACATCGTGAAAGCAGTTGAAGAAGCCCATGCAGAAAAAGTAATCATTCTGCCTAATAATAAAAATATTATTATGGCTGCCAATCAAGCTGCTGATGTCCTTGGGGATAACGTGATGGTCGTTCCTGCCAAAACTGTACCGCAGGGAATGGCAGCATTGCTTGCTTTCAACCCTTCATTGGATATTACAGAGAACCAAAAGGTGATGACCGATGCTCTTTCTCATGTTAAAACAGGTCAAATCACATATGCTGTAAGGAATACAAGCATTGATGGTCTTTCAATCGAGAAGGGCGACTTCATGGGTATTGATGAAGGCACCATCAAAGTGAAAAATAAAGACAAGGCTCAGGCTGCAAAGGATCTTTTAACCAAAATGATTGACGAAGATTCCGAGATCTTGACCATTCTTTATGGTGAAGATGCAACTTCAGAAGAAGTGGATGAGCTTGTCGCGTTTTGTGAAGAAACATTTGAAGATGTTGAAGTTGAAGTCCATAACGGTAAACAGCCGTTATATGCTTTCATTTTCTCAATTGAATAAACTAAACCATCTACTTGGGTAAGATCACCTGATCGTCTTTTGCCCTTTAATAGATGTGATATAGAAGTCTCGATAAAAAGTAATAAACTGCATAGGTCATTAGGCTATGCAGTTTATTTTTGCGGACTAAAGGTTATAAAACAGCATGCATGCAGGAACTGTGACCAATCAGAAGATAACCTCTAGCGTTTTTCTTTAGGTTCTTAAAGTCCAGCGCGTAATGAAGGAGGAATAGAACGTGAAATATAGGAGTGTATTTGATATTATCGGTCCCGTTATGATTGGACCTTCGAGCTCACATACAGCCGGAGCTGCGAGAATAGGCAGGGTGGCAAGGAATCTATTCAACAAAGAACCGAAATGGGCCCGTATTTCTTTTTATGGGTCTTTTGCAAAGACCCATAAAGGTCATGGGACGGATGTGGCCATTGTAGGGGGACTACTTGATTTTGATACTTTTGATGAGAGAATCAAAGAATCTCTTGAAATAGCCCGTCAAAAGAACATGGACATTGCCTTCCAAGAAGAAGAGGCCGTTCCGGAACACCCGAATACTGTGAAGATAACGGTTGGTGATGATGCGGATGAACTGGAGCTCGTTGGGATATCGATTGGAGGTGGCAAAATCGAAATAATCGAATTGAATGAATTCAAATTAAGGCTTTCGGGTCACAACCCAGCCATACTTGTCGTTCATGATGACCGTTTCGGAGCTATTGCCAATGTCTCTAACGTTTTGGCCAAGCATCAAATTAATATAGGACAGATGGAAGTATCACGAAAAGAAAAGGGAAAGATGGCACTTATGACCATCGAAGTGGATGTGAATATAGAAGAGCAAGTCATCGATGAAATTTCGAAATTGCCTCATATCACCAAGGTCGCAAGGATTGTCGACTGAGTTACTTGAGGCAACCGTTTTCATTAAGGAGGGAAAGAGGACATGTTTCGAAATGTAGCAGAACTAGTAGAATTGGCAGAAGCAAAGCAAGTGAAAATTTCGACGCTCATGATTGAACAGGAAATGGAGGTGTCGGGTAAAACCCGGGACCAAATCATCCACCAGATGGGTGTAAACCTTGACGTCATGGAACAGGCCGTTGAAAAAGGGCTCCAAGGAGTCCGTTCCGTTTCGGGTTTGACAGGTGGGGACGCCGTGCTTCTTCAGAATTATATTAAAATGGGAAACTCATTATCGGGTGAACTTTTGTTGGATGCGGTCAGTAAAGCTGTGGCAACAAATGAAGTGAATGCAGCGATGGGGACGATATGTGCGACGCCAACTGCTGGATCGGCAGGCGTTGTCCCAGGAACTTTGTTCGCTTTGCAGAATAAATTAAAGCCAAATCGGGAACAAAAAATTGAATTCCTCTTCACTGCAGGGGCATTTGGTTTCGTTGTTGCTAATAATGCTTCGATTTCTGGGGCCGCAGGAGGTTGCCAGGCGGAAGTGGGTTCAGCATCAGGGATGGCCGCGGCCGCCATCGTTGAAATGGCTGGTGGAACGCCATCTCAAAGTGCCCACGCCATGGCGATTACATTAAAGAACATGCTTGGTCTGGTTTGTGACCCTGTTGCTGGGCTCGTAGAAGTGCCTTGTGTGAAGCGGAATGCGATGGGGGCAGCTAACGCCATGGTGGCAGCTGATATGGCGTTAGCAGGTATTACAAGCCGAATTCCGTGTGACGAAGTAATCGATGCCATGTACAAAATCGGACAGGCGATGCCATCGGCCTTAAGGGAAACTGCACAAGGAGGATTAGCGGCCACACCGACTGGACGGAAGTTGGAAGCGAAGATCTTTGGCTTGCCGTTAAGTAACAAGTGAGCAACGGCTTACAGGAACCAATTACGGCAGTTAAGGGCATTGGGGGAGAGACAGCTGCTGCGATGCAGGAAATGGAGATCCATACCGTCAATGATCTTCTAGAGCATCTTCCCTATCGCTATGAAGACTACCGGTTAAGGGACTTAGAAACGGTTGAACATGAGGAACGCGTCACTGTAGAAGGGAAAATTCATACAGTGCCGACCTTGGGCTATTTTGGGAAGAAGAAGTCCAGGCTAACGATTAAGTTGTTGACTGGAAGATATTTAATTACGGTTATATTTTTCAATCAGCCTTATTTGAAATCAAAACTTACAATCGGGGAAACCGTGACAGTGACAGGTAAATGGGATCGTCATCGCCAAACCATCACTGGTTCGGAATGCCATGTTGGAGATCATAGCCGGGAAAAGGAATTCGAACCCGTGTATTCCGTCAAGGGGAGCATTACGGTAAAGGGTATGCGTCGCCATATCACGAATGGTTTTTCCCAATATGGAAATATGATTGAGGAAAACCTCCCACCACAGCTGCTGACAACCTATAAGTTGATGCCACGTAAAGATGCGCTTCGCATGATGCACTTTCCTATATCGGCAGCTGATGTTAAGCAAGCCCGCCGTCGTTTTGTATATGAGGAGTTTTTGCTGTTTCAGCTGAAAATGCAGGCACTTCGTAAAATACAGCGCGAACAGTCAGGAGGGACTGGACAAGAATTTGATAGGCAGCAGGTGAAGGGATTCATTGATACCCTCCCGTTTCCATTAACGACTGCCCAGAACAGGGTTGTCGAGGAAATCCTGACTGACATGGAATCGCCTTACCGCATGAACCGGCTTTTACAAGGAGATGTAGGCTCAGGAAAAACGGTAGTGGCCGCGATTTGCCTATATGCGACCATATCGGCCGGTTTCCAAGGAGCGCTAATGGTCCCGACTGAAATTCTGGCTGAGCAGCATACTCAATCATTGACCGCCATGTTAGAACCAGTCGGAGTAAAGGTGGCTTTATTGACCTCCTCGGTAAAAGGGAAGAAGCGTAGAGAATTATTGGAGAAACTTGAATTAGGGGAACTTGATCTTTTGATTGGAACCCACGCACTGATTCAGGACGAGGTGAACTTCAAGGACCTCGGTTTGGTTATAACGGATGAACAACATCGGTTTGGTGTTGAACAACGACGCGTCCTGCGTGAAAAGGGAGGAAATCCCGATGTCCTTTTCATGACGGCGACACCGATTCCCCGTACACTCGCCATTACAGTGTTCGGCGAGATGGACGTTTCCACAATCGACGAAATGCCGGCTGGACGGAAAGCCATCGAAACGTATTGGGCGAAACACCAAATGCTCGATAGAATCCTCTCCTTTGTAGAAAAGGAACTTCAAAAAGGCAGACAAGCATATGTCATCTGCCCATTGATCGAGGAATCGGAAAAACTTGACTCCTTGCAAAATGTTCTCGATGTCCATGCCATGCTTACGCAATACTTCGTGAATCGTTATAAGGTGGGGCTCATGCATGGGCGTTTGCCTGCGGATGAAAAAGATGAAGTGATGCAGGAATTCAGTTCCAACGAAGCGCAAATCCTTGTTTCCACCACAGTTGTCGAAGTTGGGGTGAATGTACCCAATGCCACGGTGATGGTCATTTATGATGCTGAACGATTTGGTCTTTCCCAGCTGCATCAGTTACGTGGCCGAGTGGGGAGGGGGAGCAACCAGTCTTTTTGCATCCTGCTTGCCGATCCGAAAACGGAAGTCGGCAAAGAGCGGATGAAGATCATGACAGAGACGAATGATGGATTTGTCCTTTCAGAGAAGGATTTGGAGCTTCGAGGTCCAGGGGACTTTTTCGGTAAAAAACAAAGCGGACTTCCCGAATTCAAAGTGGCGGACATGGTCCATGATTACCGGACGCTGGAAGTTGCTAGGGAAGATGCTGCGAAATTGATAGCCTCAAATAGTTTTTGGCATGCACCAGAATACGCGTCGCTCCGGGCACATTTGGAAGGTACAGGCGTATTGACAGGAGAAAAGCTTGACTGATCGTCTTGATTGAATGAAACAGTAAAACAGATTGTGAGAATTTCCACAAAATCTTGCAATCTGTTTTTAAAATATATATACTACTATTAGTACCTAGTCATAATATTATGGATGGTGACCTTCAAATGCGAAGAAACAAGAAGGAACGCCAGCAATTATTAATCGAAACGATTAAACAGAATCCTTTTGTAACGGATGAGGAGCTGGCTGAAAAGTACTCGGTGAGCGTCCAGACAATTAGGCTCGATCGTCTTGAATTATCAATACCGGAGCTTCGTGAACGTATAAAAAACGTAGCCGAGAAGAAATTCAGTGACGAAATAAGGGCATTGCCATTGGATGAGATCATTGGGGAAGTAATAGATTTGAATTTAGATGAAAATGCAATTTCTATTTTAGATATAAAAAAAGAGCATGTTTTTAAGCGCAATGGAATCGCAAGGGGTCATCACCTTTTTGCTCAAGCTAATTCATTGGCGGTGGCGGTCATCAATGATGAACTGGCCTTAACGGCAAAAGCATCCATTCTATTTACTCGTTCCGTCAAGGAAAATGAAAGAGTGGTAGCTAAAGCGAAAGTTAAAAAGGTGGAGTATCAAGCAGATCGTTCCGTAGTGGAAGTCAGAAGCTACGTAGGAAATGAAATGGTATTCAAAGGTGAGTTCGAAATGTATCGCTCTTAACTTGCTTAGAAAAGGATGAACGTTCATGAAAATAACGCTAGATGCAATGGGTGGAGACAATGCTCCAAAGGCACAGGTATTAGGAGCCATGAAAGCAGTCGAGGCCTTTCCCGATGTGGAAATAACCTTAGTAGGGAACGAAGGCGAAATCAACCAGTTCTTAACGAAAAATGAACGGATCAAGATCATACATACGGAAGAAAAGATACTAAGTACCGATGAACCTGTTCGTGCGGTCCGTCGCAAGAAGAATGCATCGATGGTATTAGCAGCCCGCCAAGTGGCCGATGGAGAAGCGGATGCATGCATATCTTCAGGAAATACAGGTGCTTTGATGGCAGCCGGCTTGTTCGTTGTCGGGAGAATCGAAGGAATCGAACGTCCAGCATTGTCCCCAACCTTGCCGACAATAGATGGTAAAGGTTTTGTTTTTCTTGATGTGGGAGCGAATGCAGAAGCGAAACCGGAGCACCTGCTTCAATTTGCCATAATGGGTTCCGTATATGCCCAAAAGGTGCGTGGAATTGAAAAACCGCGTGTGGGCCTTTTAAATATTGGGACTGAAGAGAAAAAAGGGAACGAGCTGACGAAGCAGGCTTTCACGCTCCTTCAGCAATCATCGGACATCTCCTTTATAGGGAATGTAGAGGCCAGGGATCTTCTGAACGGTCCGGCAGATGTAGTTGTGACGGATGGCTTTACAGGAAATATGGTGCTGAAAACGCTTGAGGGAACAGCCATGAGTGTCTTTCATATGTTAAAATCCGCGTTGATGAGCAATATGAAGAGTAAGATTGCCGCAGCACTAGTGAAACCGGAACTAAAAGGCATTAAAAATCAAATGGATTACTCGGAATATGGTGGGGCTGGATTATTCGGTTTGAAGGCACCTGTCATCAAGGCACACGGTTCTTCCGACGCAAATGCGATTTATAACGCGATCCGTCAGACCCGGGATATGGTGAGTCATGATGTGATTCCGACCATTGCGAAGACGATAGAAAAAGTCCAATAAATATAGAGATAGGGGAGTTTGGGATGGGTAAGATTGCTTTTGTCTTTCCAGGACAAGGTTCACAGTCAATAGGGATGGGTTTAGACTTATTTGAGGTAAATGAGCAAGCACGGAAAATTTTTCAAACGGCGGATGAAAAACTGGATTTTGCGCTATCCGAGCTTATATTCAATGGCACTCAGCAGGAATTAACGGTAACCTATAATGCTCAACCTGCGCTATTGACTACAAGTTATGCCTTGTTCAATGCCTTGGCGGAAGCGGGCATCCAGCCTGATTACACTGCAGGACATAGTTTAGGGGAATATACGGCATTGGTAGCCTCAGGTGCAATTTCTTTTGAGGATGCTGTCTATACTGTTAGAAAACGTGGTCAATTCATGGAGGCCGCTGTTCCTAATGGCCAAGGCTCGATGGCCGCAATTCTGGGAATGGACCGTACAGCACTCGCTCTTGTAACGGCTGATATTACTGATGCAGGTGAATCCGTTCAGCTGGCTAACATTAACTGTCCGGGGCAAATCGTCATTTCCGGAACGGCAGAAGGCGTCAAGCTTGCGAGCGCAAAAGCGAAGGAAAGCGGAGCAAAACGTGCTCTCCCTCTTGATGTGAGCGGGCCGTTTCATTCTGAATTAATGAAACCTGCGGCTGAACAACTTCAAAAGGTACTTGATGAAGTGAGTTTCCGACAGGCACCCATTCCGGTGATTTCAAACGTAACGGGCGAGCCTATCACAGAACCATCAGAGATTAAAAATAAATTAATTGAACAATTGTATTCACCAGTTCTTTGGGAAGATAGTGTCAAAAAGCTGCTTGAATTAGGCGTGGACACGTTCATTGAAGTGGGACCAGGCAAGGTACTGGGAGGATTGATTAAAAAAATCGACCGATCCGTCAATATTCACTCAGTATCGAATACAGAAACCCTACATAAAACGGTCGAAGCATTGAAAGGGGAACCAGCATGATTCTTGAAGGTAAGAAGGCACTAGTAACTGGTGCTTCCCGCGGTATCGGCAGGGAAGTGGCATTGGAACTCGCACGGCAGGGAGCGGACGTAGCTGTCAATTATGCTGGAAGCGAAACAAAAGCTAATGAAGTGGTCGATGAAATCAAGGCACTTGGGCGAAAAGCATTTGCCGTTCAATGCGATGTATCAGATAGTGAATCAGTAACAGGCATGATTAAAGAGGTCATTGAACAATTTGGCCGGGTCGACATTTTAGTCAATAATGCTGGAATTACCCGTGATAATTTATTGATGCGGATGAAGGAAGAAGAATGGGATTCGGTCATCGATACGAATTTAAAAGGTGTCTTCCTTTGCACAAAGGCAGTCACAAGACACATGATGAAGCAACGTAGCGGCAAAATCATCAATATGGCTTCCATCGTCGGTGTGATGGGGAATGCGGGGCAGGCAAACTATGTTGCAGCCAAGGCAGGCGTGATTGGCTTGACAAAGTCCACTGCCAAGGAGCTTGCATCAAGAGGGATCACGGTCAATGCGATCGCTCCAGGTTTCATCTCCACGGATATGACTGGTGAACTGACGGAAGACGTGCAAAAAGCGATGCTGTCACAAATACCTTTAGCCCGCTTCGGTGACCCAAAGGATATTGCATCAGTTGCCACGTTTCTCGCTTCAGAGGCAAGCAGCTATATGACGGGTCAAACCCTTCATATTGATGGCGGTATGGTGATGTAAGTTTAGGTTTGATTTTTTTGAAATATAATTTATAATGTCTTGAGGGGAGGTGAACATATTGGCAGATGTATTAGAAAGAGTAACGAAAATCGTTGTAGATCGGTTGAACGTTGAAGAATCAGAAGTAAAGCTTGAAGCTTCATTCAAAGAAGATCTTGGTGCCGATTCCCTAGATGTAGTCGAACTAGTCATGGAGTTTGAAGACGAATTTGATATGGAAATTTCGGACGATGACGCTGAAAAAATCGCCACAGTGGGTGATGCTGTGAATTACATAAAAAGCACTATGTAATGTTAATGTCTTTTGATTAAAAGCTCCGTTTTTTAACGGGGCTTTCTCTTGTAATGTAAGGGTCTGGAAAATAACAGGCTTGAACGAATACGTGCAGTTCCGATTAAGTTCCATGTGTCAAGCATCAACGCTGCTGGCTATTTTTCTTTAAGCGGATTATACTGTATGATGGTACATAGGAAAGCTTGACAGGAATTCCTGCCAGGTTTCTTTTTATATGTAGGAAAAATTTGTTTTTGAACCGTAGTGGAGGGTTTTTGTGATGCGTAGGAACGTAAATAATCGTAAACCATTAAGTAAGGATAATAAATTTAAAGAGTTACAGGACAATCTGGGTTTTCATTTTGAAGATGAAAATTTGTTGAAAAAAGCTTTTACACATTCATCTTATGTGAATGAGCATCGCCGCAAGCCTTACGAAGATAATGAAAGGCTAGAATTTCTAGGAGACGCAGTACTTGAACTGACAATCTCGAAATATCTGTATCAGAAATACCCGATGATGAGTGAAGGAGAGCTTACGAAATTAAGGGCAGCCATTGTCTGTGAGCCGTCACTAGTCGACTTTGCCAACAGCCTCTCTTATGGGGAATATGTATTGCTTGGTAAAGGGGAAGAAATGACAGGCGGTAGAGAACGCCCTGCCATGCTTGCAGATGTATTCGAAGCCTATATCGGCGCTTTATATCTTGACCAAGGATTAGAGCCGGTTGTGCAGTTCTTGAAAAATGTCGTGTTTCCGAAGATAGACGAGGGTGCTTTTTCTCATGTGATGGATTATAAGAGCCAGCTCCAAGAGCTTATCCAACGGGACGCAATTGGGGTTCTGCAATACAAAATACTGCAGGAAAAAGGACCGGCCCATAATAGAGAGTTCGTTTCTACGGTTTCTTTGAATGGGGAAGATCTAGGAACTGGTGTGGGAAAATCGAAAAAAGAGGCAGAGCAACATGCCGCCGAACACGCATTGGCCGTTTTAAAGAAAAAAACTCAACAAGATAGTTGAACAGTAGAGGGGGAAAGGTCATGTTCCTCAAACGCTTGGACGTTGTAGGATTCAAATCTTTCGCAGATAAAATTTCGATTGAATTTGTACCTGGTGTCACGGCAGTGGTTGGACCGAACGGTAGTGGTAAAAGCAATGTGACTGATGCAGTCCGTTGGGTTCTTGGAGAGCAATCCGCAAAATCACTGCGTGGAGCAAAAATGGAAGATATCATCTTCTCAGGAAGTGACACAAGAAAGGCCTTGAATTTTGCAGAGGTTTCCTTGACTTTGGATAATGAGACCAACACCCTTCCAATTGACTTTCATGAAGTTAGTGTGACAAGAAGGGTATATCGATCGGGTGAAAGCGAATTCTTCATTAATAATCAAGGATGCCGCCTGAAAGATATCATTGAATTATTTATGGATTCAGGACTTGGACGCGAAGCATTTTCCATTATCAGCCAAGGGAAAGTGGAAGAAATCCTAAGCAGCAAAGCAGAAGAAAGACGAGTTATTTTTGAAGAGGCCGCTGGTGTCTTGAAGTATAAAACAAGAAAAAGAAAAGCGGAATCAAAACTGACGGAAACACAAGATAATCTCAACAGGATTCATGACATCCTTCATGAACTAGAAGGTCAAGTGGAACCCTTGAAAATTCAATCTTCCCTGGCCAAAGAATATTTGGATAAGAAAGAGGAACTTGAAAAAATCGAAGTGGCTTTGACCGTTTTTGAAATTGAAGAACTTAATGAAAAATGGGAAAGTCTTACCCAGGAACTTGGGAAACACAATGAGATGGAGCGACAATTGGCTGGAAGGCTTCATGAACGTGAAGAGCATCTTAAAGAGGTTCGAGGAAGCATTGCCGGACTCGAAACATCGATTAACGAGCTTCAAGAAGTGCTATTGAACGCCAGCGAAGAGCTTGAGAAGCTTGAGGGTCGTAAAGAAGTATTGAAAGAACGGAAAAAGAATGCGGCACAAAATAAATCACAGCTTGAAAAAGCGATTATAGAGGGCAAGGCAGCCGTTGAACGTCTTTCTTTACAAAAGGAAAGAGAAACGGAAGTTCTGCATGCATTGAGTTCTGAAGTAAAACAGCTTCAAGAGCTTTTACATGAAAAACAAAAAAGCTTAGGTCTATTCAATACCGACATTGAAGCCCTGATAGAAGTGAAGAAAAGTGACTATATCGAGTGGCTGAACAAGCAGGCTGCCGCCAAAAATGAAAAGCATTACCTTCTGCAGCAACTCACGCAGCAGGAACATAAAAATTCCAAACTGGATCACGAAAATGAAAAATTCCTTACCGAGAGAACGGAAATCACTGCTAAAAAGTCGGAATACTCCAAGCGTATGGAAAAACTGAGCAAGCAGCTTGAAGACCATGTCACTTCTTTCCGAAATCAACAGAATAAGCTACAAACGGCAAAAGATACGTATCAAAAACAGGAAACGACCCTATATAAGGCCTATCAATTCCTTCAACAGGCAAAATCCCGAAAGGAACTGCTTGAAGAGATGGAAGAGGACTATGCAGGCTTCTTTCAAGGTGTTAAGGAAGTCCTAAAAGCAAAAGGTACTCTAAAAGGCATTGAAGGTGCAGTGGCGGAACTGATCAAGGTCCCAAAGGAATATGAAACCGCCATCGAAACAGCACTAGGTGGGGCGATGCAACATGTGGTTGTGGAGAGAGAAGAACATGCCCGTGAAGCCATTTCCTTCTTGAAGAAAAACAGGTTTGGACGGGCGACTTTCCTGCCCTTATCTGTCATCAAAGGAAGAGAGATTTCATCGAACCAGCTATCGATGCTGAAGAATCACCCTGCTTTTGTCGGGACAGGTTCCTCGTTGATCCAATATGATGAAAGACATGCTTCCATCGCGGCAAACCTGCTAGGAACCGTCATTATCACAAAGGACTTAAAAGGAGCCAACGAACTGGCAAAAATGGTGCAGCACCGTTTCCGCTTTGTTACGATTGAAGGGGATGTCGTCAACCCTGGTGGTTCGATGACGGGTGGAACGATTAAACAAAAATCGACTTCACTACTATCCCGGAAAACCGAGCTTGAAGAATTACATGAGAAGCTAGCCGGGATGGAATTAAAAACGAACCAGCTTGAAAAACAGGTAAAACAGCTGAAGGTGGATGTCGGTGTTCAAGAGCAAACGCTTGAACAAACGAGAAAAACAGGTGAAATGCTACGATTACAGGAGCAATCCCTGAAAGGTGAACTTCGTGAAGTCGAGCTACAAGAAAGAAATGTGAATGATCGCCTACACCTTTATGATTTGGATAAAAACTCCTATTTAGAAGAGCAACAGCAAAAGAAAGCAAGGCTCGAAGAATTGGAAGAACTGTTGAAATCCTGTAAAGTGGAAATCGATGGGCTTGACCGCCTTATAGCGGAAATGACAGAACAAAAACAATCACAGCAATCATCAAAGGAAAGTCTTGCCGAAGAAACGAGCGAGTTAAGGGTAACATTGGCCTCAAAACGCGGTCAGCTTCAAAATCAAAGAGAAAAAATGGAACGGCTTGAGGCGGACTTGGCAAAAGAGACCAGCACCTTAACTGAAAACAAGGATGACTTGGGGCTTTTAACAAATGAAATGACGGACAGTTCGAGTGGGGAAGAAACGCTTGAAGACATGGCCCAACAAAGATTGCTTGATAAGAATGCGGCCATTGAAAATATTTCCGCCAAAAAACAGGAAAAGACCGAAATGCAAACTCATCTCGAAACCCTCGAAATAGCTTTGAAAGAGGAAAGTCGTCTCTATAAAGGTATCGTTGAAGTGGTCAAGGATGAAGAGGTCAAATTAACCCGACTTGATGTGGCGCTGGAAAACCGCCTGGATCATTTACGCGAGGAATATACATTATCCTATGAAGGGGCTAAAGAAAAGTATCCATTAATGATACCTATCGAAGAAGCTCAGAAAAAGGTAAAGCTCATTAAGCTGGCCATTGAAGAATTGGGGACGGTCAACTTAGGAGCAATAGACGAGTATGCCCGTGTAGCCGAAAGGTACGAGTTCCTTCTCGGTCAAAAAGAAGATCTGCAGCAGGCTAAGGATACCTTATTCCAGGTTATCGACGAGATGGATGAGGAAATGAAACGACGCTTTTCAGAAACATTCTATGCGATTCGTGAACAGTTCGAACAGGTATTTAAATCACTGTTCGGTGGTGGCAGGGCTGAATTAAAACTGACAGATCCCAATGATTTATTGAATACGGGAGTAGATATCATCGCACAGCCTCCGGGGAAAAAACTACAGAACTTAAGTCTCTTGTCCGGTGGAGAACGAGCATTGACTGCAATTGCTCTTTTATTCTCGATTTTAAAGGTCCGGCCCGTTCCTTTCTGTATCCTCGATGAAGTCGAGGCGGCACTTGATGAAGCGAATGTAGTTCGTTTCAGCCAATTTTTAAGGAAATTCAGTCAAGAGACTCAGTTTATAGTAATCACCCATCGTAAAGGGACGATGGAGGAAGCGGATGTCCTCTATGGCATTACGATGCAAGAGTCAGGTGTTTCCAAATTAGTTTCCGTTCGTATGGAGGAATCAGAGAACTTTGTTGAAATATAAATCCATGAATTAGAGGAAGTGGGACAATGAGTTTCTTCAAGAAGCTAAAAGAAAAATTCACGGCACAAGAAGAAAAAGAAACAGCTGTAGAAACAAAAGTAGAAGTAGAAGTTGAAAAAAAAGCAACATCCGAAATATCAATCGGGGAAAAGTTTAAGCAAGGTTTAACGAAGACGAGGAATTCCTTTACCGGAAGGGTTAATGAACTCGTTGCCCGTTACCGGAAAGTGGATGAAGACTTTTTCGAAGAACTTGAGGAGATTCTCATCCAGGCTGATGTAGGCTTCGATACCGTTATGGAATTAATCGACCAATTAAAAATGGAAGTGAAACTGCGCAATATCTCTGATACGAGAGAAGTGCAATCTGTCATTTCTGAAAAACTTGTTGAAATTTACCAAGGTGATGAAGAAGGAATATCCAGCTTGAACATTCAACAAGACGGCCTGACGGTCATTCTCTTTGTCGGTGTGAACGGTGTAGGTAAAACAACGACAATCGGTAAACTTGCCCATAAGTTTAAGGAAGAAGGCAAATCGGTCGTATTGGCGGCTGGTGATACTTTCCGCGCCGGAGCGATTGAGCAACTCGAAGTGTGGGGAGAACGTGTCGGTGTCAGTGTCATTAAACAAGGAGAAGGATCTGACCCTGCTGCTGTTATGTTCGATGCCGTTCAAGCGGCTAAGGCACGCAAAGCCGATATCCTGATTTGTGATACAGCAGGCCGTCTGCAAAATAAAGTGAATTTAATGAAGGAATTGGAAAAGGTGAAGCGTGTAATTGAACGTGAAGTGCCTGGTGCACCACATGAAGTGCTCCTTGCCCTTGATGCAACGACGGGGCAAAATGCACTCATTCAAGCGAAAACGTTCAAGGAAGCGACAGATGTAACGGGTATCGTCTTAACGAAGCTTGATGGTACAGCAAAAGGCGGAATTGTCATAGCGATCCGGAATGAGCTTTCCATTCCCGTGAAATTTGTCGGACTTGGTGAAAAAATGGACGATCTTCAAGAATTCGATGCTGAAAAATATGTGTATGGGCTCTTTGCCGATATCATTGATAAAGAAGAAGTATAAAGGTGAATAGTTTTAGCCGGAAGGGATTTTTCCCTTCCGGCTTTTTTGATTTTTTTTACTTTTTATATAAATACTGTATACTTTTTCGTGATCTAATCGTCTATTAGGAGTATAGAAAAAAAAGGGGGAGTTCGGTTGTTCAGAAAATTAAAGGGAATCGCTGCTTGTTTATTATTTTTAGGCCTATTTTTACATTCATATACAGTTCAAGCAAAAGCAGCGGACACGGACATGAAAATCTCGATTGAAACAGGGTTTGATGGATACATAACCCGGGCCAAGGCCATGCCGATGACCGTACATATCGAAAATAAGGGGGAGGCTTTCAGCGGTACGCTGATTTTTCAATTTCAGGCCGATTACGATTTCGGAGGGTCGCAAATTCTAAAAGTGGAATTGCCAAAGGAAAGCAAGAAAACCTATTCCGTTTCACTTCCAGGGTATACCGACGAAAATTATAATTATAATGGGACCGCACTGGCGAAGTCGATTTATCTCTATGAGGGAGATTGGAAGAATGGTAAAGAAGTAGACTATTCCGGCCCGAAGGTACTGGCACCTAAGTTCTTTGATGAAAGCGAGGACCTGATTGGAGTATTAAGTGAAAATTACGATCGTTTGACGGAATTGAGAGTCTTGCCATCCCTCCAAGCCAGGATGGTCGAGTTGGAAAAAGAAGATTTGCCTAAACAGTCAATTGGCTATGAAATGTTAGATTATTTAATCATTGATGAATTTGCAATTGCCGCTTTGGATGAGGCACAACAGAAAGCACTAAAGGGTTGGATCCGTTCTGGTGGTGTATTGATTTCCGGGTCATCACCAAGTGCCGCTCAATCATACGGGTCCCGGTATAACCTTTTACCGATGAAGATGGATAAAGGAATCAAGATGGATTCATCCTTTCTTACAGAAAAGAAAAAAGATCGACCATCCTTTGAACAATTGCCGGGCTTTACTGGTGAAGTGGAGAAAGGGACAGAAATCATTGCGAAGAGCGGGACATCACCGGCCGTTGTCAAAAAGCAATATGGAAACGGGATGATTGTCCAGACGGCCTTTTCGTTAGGAGATGAGCCACTTGCCTCTTGGAAAGGATACGGCACGTGGTTTGAAGCGATTTTAAAGAAGGTGGAGTTGAATGCGTTTTCCACTTCAAGTGAATTCATGGACGAAGCAAGATGGGAAATGAATGACCCCAATAGTTACTTTGATGATACGAATTTATCCGTGATTCAATTGGCATTGTTGCTGTTAGTCTACGTTGTGATCATTGTACCGATTTTATTTGTCATTCTGAGGAAAATGGATAAAAGGGAGCACGCTTGGTGGATCATTCCCTTGATTGCCTGCATTACGACGATTCTAACGTTTGCCGTCGGAGCGAAAGATCGTCTTGCCAAACCTCAACTCAATCAATTGGGAATCTATCAAATTGAGGATGACCAAATCATCGGCATCCAATCGAATGTCCTCCTGTCCAATAAAGGAGGCAATTACAACCTGACTTTCCCGAAAAATGAGTTAGTTGCGATGCCAATGACTCAGGAGGGATTAGGTGGAAGCGTGAAAAGAGCACCAATGCTTGAAGAGAAAGCTACCGATATGGAATTGACCTTTCCAAACGTCGAATATTGGTCTACCAGGTCCTTTATAGGAAAGGTTTATAAAGAAAATGCAGGTCAATTGAAAAATGACTTGACCGTTGAAAACAGGACCTTGACAGGTACGATTCAAAATGAGACACCTTATGACCTTAAGGAATTAATGATCCTGACCGGCAATGAACGAATCAATCTCGGAACGTTGAAGAAGGGGGCAGAGATCAAGGTAAATGAAGCGTTAAAGAGTGATTTCTTATTTAAACCGTATGGAACGACATCGTCTTCTTGGAATAATGGAACTATGGGAAAAAAAATCGATATTGAAAAAATGCGCAGGGATCAGCTTCTTTATCTGACGGAGGCGTATTTCGGAGGGGCCTCGACAAAATCCGAACCTGTCATCGGCGGTATAACCGACGATTCAATCGTAGACGTCAGACTATCTAAAAAACCGAAAGTAAATATAGATAATCTGATTTTCCAAACATTCAGTCCGAAAACAATTTTGGCTGGGGAAGTGACATTGTCAAAAGAAATGTTCGCGGGGTCTGTGAATGCCCTCCGGGGTTCAGTTGGCGAAGAAGAAGGATATGGTACGTATTGGTTTGAAAGGGGAGAATATGAATATATCAGTTCAGTTCCAAAGATCATGAAGGACGAAACATTCAAAGCGTCAGAAATGACGATTAAGTTCAGTAAACAAGATGTTAAGTATGAACTCTATAATTTTTCGACTGAAAAGTATGAATCGATACCTAAGGGAGAACGGGAAATTACTTTCAAAGGGACTAAGGATATATCATCCTATGTATCGAAACAAGGGAACATCCAGATAAAAGTCATGATAGATAATGATGATGACCCGAGTGTAAGGATGCCACAAATCACTGTGAAGGGAGTGGTGGAGAAATGATAGAAATTATACAGTTAACTAAACAATATGGCACGTTCACCGCATTGGATCACTTGGATTTGCAAATAGACAAAGGAACCGTGTTTGGTTTTGTCGGTCAAAATGGGGCAGGGAAATCCACGACTTTTTCCATTTTGGCTACCTTGCTTGCACCAACATCGGGAACGGCTTATATCAATGGCTACAATATATCGAAGGAACCTAAACAAGTCCGTAGCCAGATCGGTTATATGCCTGACTTTTTTGGTGTGTATGATCAATTGAAGGCTGAAGAGTACCTGGATTTTTACGGAGCAAGTTATGGTATACCCGTTTCGGAACGGAGTAAACTGATTCCACAACTGCTCGAGCTCGTAAATTTATCGGATAAAAAGGATTCCTATGTGGATCTTTTATCACGGGGAATGAAGCAACGGCTTTGTCTTGCAAGGAGTCTGATACACGACCCCGAAGTGCTTATTTTGGATGAACCCGCTTCCGGGCTTGACCCGAGGGCTCGTGTTGAAATGCGGGAGATTTTAAAGGAATTGAAACATATGGGTAAAACGATTTTGATATCATCGCATATTTTACCTGAACTTGCGGAAATGTGTGATGTGCTCGGCATCATCGATCAGGGTAAATTGAAAGCACAAGGGTCGGTCGCGGAAATCCAACATAAGCTGCAGGGCGAAAAGAGCCTGATTATTAAGGTTCATGAGGATATTGAGCGATCCATCGCTTTTCTAGAAGATAATCCGGATATTAGCCAGATCAATACGCATGTTGATGAAAAAACGATTCAGTTTCTATTCAAAGGAGATGCAGGGGCCCAACAACAGCTGCTGAAGTCCTGTATGTTGCAAGACTTGCCCATTGTCTCTTTTTCGGAAATAGAGACGGATCTGGAGGATGTGTTCATGGAAATCACGAAAGGGGTTGAACTGTCATGAAGAGCTGGCTGATGAATCCGGTTTTGAATAAAGAGTTTAAGCTACGCTTTCGCTCTTTTAAAAGTTTTTTAGGTGTATTATTCTATGTTCTTGCGATTGGTGCCATCGTTATCGGTATGATTTTCATTCAGTCTCTTAGTAGCATGGGCGGGCGCGTTGACCCGGATGCAAGCCGGAGTATGTTTATATTTCTATCCGTTATCCAACTGGCCTTGGTCTTGTTCATTACACCTGGACTGACGGCAGGCGTCATCTCGAGTGAGAGGGAGCGACAGACGTTAAATATTTTATTGACGACTTCCCAAAGCTCGACAGGCATCATTTTCGGGAAATTAATTTCATCCATTTCCTACTTGCTATTACTGGTTGTGGCCAGTTTACCGCTATATAGCATCGTCTTTTTATTCGGCGGAATTTCGCCGAATCAGCTTTTGATGGTGCTGGGCTTCAATGTCTTCACCGTCATCGTATATGGCAGTATCGGGGTGCTTTTTTCTACACTTGTGCGAAAAACCATTCCGGCGATGGTCACGACTTATGGAATCACATTGTTTTTAGTAGGTGGCACAGCTTTATTGACCCTACTATTCACTACCATGGCCGTGGGGAATCAGGTAAATGTGACCACACCAACGACTAACCCATTGCCTTACTTAGCGGCCATGCTAAATACCCCAATCGTATTAATCGGCTTTGTTGAACCGACTTACTCTGAGGAAATCCAGAAGTTATCGGGGATTGATTTTCCACTTTGGGCGTCTCATTTGATTTGTTACACACTTCTACTAATCGGGTCCGTTCTTCTAAGCGTTAAAAAGCTGCGCGTGGGAATGAAGACAAAACGATGAACAAGGATCTTACCCATGATGAACTCCAGTTTCTCAAGTTGATTAAACCCGTTAAGCGGCAACTTTTCATGCAGCATGTGATGAGGGAGGGGCAACTTTTACTCCTTGCCGTGTCTGCATGGACGACTTTACTATTTTTCATGGCACGTATAGTAGTCATACCCTTCGTTTTCCGTTATTTTTTCATTGGAATCATCTGTTTACTTGCTTTTTTTGTCTATAGAATCATTAAAGGAAAACCCGGTAATAAAACGGCTGCTTTGCTGTTTAACCAGTATGTTCCTGATGACCGTGTCGTGACGGGATTCGCTTTTTTAGGGGAGATTGGTGAGCTTAAGTCACTCCAGCTCAGGGATGCTATTCACCATATGAAAATCCATCAGGAGGAGGCCCTCAGAAGGAAGAAAGTATGGGTACATCCGAAATGGCTGACGCTAGCTCTTTGTTTAGCAATAGGAGGTTCCCTATTGGCAATTTTGCCAAATCAGAAAATGGATCAAGCCAGGCAGGCGGAAAAAGAAGTGAAGCTTGTCGAGGAGGTCAAAAAAGAGCTTGATGAAAAAGTGAAGGAAATAAAGGATCCTGATGTCAAAAAGACATTGAAAGATGTAAAAGAGAAAGTTGCGCTAGAAAAAGAGGCTGAGAAGGCCTTAGAGGCACTCGCCAAACAGTCAAGCGAGCTGCAATTAAAAGAAAAGAAGCAAAGAGAAAAGCAAGAGTCACTGGAAACCTGGAAGGATCAGTCAAAAAAAACCGGCCTTACGGAGCTGTCCAAGGCACTTGAACAAAAGGACATGCGACTGGTCGAAAAAGAACTGAAAGAACTAAATGAAAGATGGGATGAGCTGTCCAAGGAACAGAAGCAGGCCCTAGAGAGCTACACAGAGCAGGAGCTTCCATTAACGGAAGAACAATTGGATGCACTGATGCAGCAGTTGGAGGAAGCGATGGAATCGGGAGAACTTGCCAAGCAGTTAGCATCAGCCAATCAAGCTGTTCGTCAAGCGGGATCCCAACTTCAGAATAAAATGAGTCAAGATGGTATTCCTTCTTCTCAAACAGCTTTTTCTAACAGCGATGGAACACAAGGGAACCAACCCGCCAATCAGCCCCTAGGTCAGCCCTCCTCTACGCCTAATGGACAGCCCAACGCCAATTCTGGGAATAATCCCGGAAGCCAAAAAGGACAAGGACAGGGTCAAGGACAAGGACAAGGAGCAAGTGGAACCGGCGGAGGAAAAGGAGGCACGAAGGGGGGTGCTGGACAAGGGTCGAGGGAAATGCTGACGATTCCCGAAAAGACCGATGGAAAGCAGAATATGGAAACCGACAATGGGAAACTTGGTGAAGGGAGTGGCGAGCAGGAGGAGGCCGAGGGTCCAGTATTGAGGGGGAACTTGCGGAATTATGAGGAGGTCTATCAGCAGTATGAGGAATCTTATCGCAAAAGTACGGATCGCCTTAGGCTACCCTCTGATTTGAATGATATCGTCAAGAATTATTTTAATAATCTTGATCCGGAAAGGTAGTGGGAAAATGACGGAAAAAGAACAGCAGTTTAATGAAGCAGGGACTATGATTGAGAGAGTTAAGCAGGAAATTTCCCGTTTTATAGTTGGGCAGGAAGACGTGATCGATCAAGTTTTATGGAGCATTTTTGCAGGTGGCCACGTATTACTTGAAGGCTTGCCGGGACTTGGGAAGACGATGCTCGTTCGGACGATTTCGGAATGCCTGGATTTAGAGTTTTCTAGAATCCAGTTTACACCAGATCTGATGCCTTCCGATATTACGGGAACCATGTTATTGCAACCTGGAGAGGACGGAAGGCAGCAGTTTACCTTCCATGAGGGACCTCTTTTTTCTCATATCGTCTTAGCTGATGAAATCAATCGGGCTACGCCGAAGACACAGAGTTCGCTTTTAGAGGCAATGGGGGAGAGAACTGTAACAGTCATGGGGGAAACGAAACAGCTTGATCAGCCCTTCTTTGTGCTTGCAACCCAGAATCCAATCGATATGGAGGGGACGTATCCATTGCCCGAAGCCCAGATGGACCGGTTTATCTGTAAGATTCTTGTCCGTTATCCATCAAAGCAGGAATTAAAGCAGATTGCCCTTCGAACGACAGGCAGGGAAACCATTTCTATTGAAAAAGCTGCCTCCATCAAGGATGTTTTGTTACTGCAGCAACTAGTAAAGGAGGTCCTTATTTCAGAAGAGATGCTGGATTACGCGGTTTCGATTATTTCGAGTACTCATCCAAATGTGGAGGAATCGCCGGAACTTGTCCGGCAATACGTTCAATTCGGAAGCGGACCTCGTGGGTTGCAAAGTTTGATCAAAATGGCAAAGGCAAGGGCTTTATTTGCCGGGCGTTATCATGTTTCTGCCGGTGATTTGAAGCAAACGGCCTATCCTGTGCTGAGGCATCGGATTATACTCAACTTTGAAGCGGAAGCAAACGGGGTTCTCATCGATTCCATTATTTCTGAAGTCGTTGAGTCGGCGTATAAATTAGGAAAAGGAACACCGGTTTGATGGTAGCTTATGCTTTTTTAGAAAGGCTACAGAAAAAGAGATTGCTCGTGAAAACGAGGAAGCGTGGGATGCATAAAGGTTCGAGACGGTCGAGTGCGTTTGGTTCTTCGCTTGAGTTCTCCGATTTTCGGGCCTATCAACCGGGAGACGATGTCCGGCAAATCGATTGGAATGTATTTGGCCGAACCCAGAAGCATTATATAAAAAGGTTCCTCGATGAACAGGAGTTATCCGTTGCCGTTTACCTGGATATGTCTTCTTCGATGCGAGCTCTCCCGGGAAAATGGGAACAGGCGCGAAAGCTCGCCGCTTCATTGAGCTTTGTTGTCCTTGCAAGCGAAGACCGTCTGAATTTTGTTCCCGTCGGTAATCAAGGAGCCCATCCTATTCGACGTAAAGGAGCGGTTCACCGTAAAAGGGTTTTTCGAGAGATAGCTGGATTGGAAGATACGGAGAGAAGCGGGGAGTTTTATGAGCAACTTGGCAAAGTGATGGTGAGGAATCAGCAACTTGCGATTATCATCTCGGATGGTCTTGAGCCCATCGAAAAGGTGGAGGCGACTTTAAGAAAGCTACGCTCGGCAAGACAAGAAGTCTGGTTCATTCAACTGCTGGGGAAAGAGGAACTTCAACCTATGTATGATGGGGACCTGAAGTTTGTGGATAGTGAAATGGAAACAGCGGTCAATGTTAGCCTTAATCCGACCCTCATCGACAACTATCGAAGGCGTCTAGCACACCATAACGAGCAGCTTGAAGCTATCTGTGAAAGTCTTGGCAGCCGCTATATGCTCATATCTGCTGAAACGGATATACAAACGATTTTATTTCACGACTTTCCACGCCACGGGCTAATGAATTGAGGTGAAGATATGCATATTTCAAACCCACTCTTTTTTCTATTGACCATTTTTATCGGAGCCGTCATTCTGTTTTATTTTTTCCGGAAGCAATATGAGAAAACGACGATTTCGTCCAATTTATTATGGGAGCAGGTGCTGAATGAATGGCAGGCCTCTCCATGGCTTCATAAATTACAGCATAATCTCTTATTCTGGCTTCAACTTCTCGTACTTCTCCTCCTCATGTTCGCGTTGGTTCGACCCTTTTGGTTTCAAAAGGGCATTCCGGGCGACCACCTAATCCTAATTGTCGACACATCGGCTTCGATGAGTGCAAAAGAAGGGGATCTCACCCGGTTTGAAAAAGCCAAGCAAGAAGTGGGGGAAATGCTTCAAGCGGTGGATGATCAAGAAGTGACAATCATAGATGCCGGTCAAAAGCCTGTGATACTTGCCAATCACGAAACAAACCGGGCTGAGTTAAAAAAACAAATAAAAGAAATGGAGCTAAAATACAGTCATGAGCATGTTGATAAGGCATTGAAACTGGCAGACTCGCTAGCGGCTGGAAAAGAATCGGTCATTCATTTATACTCCGATGCGGTTGTGGAGGAGGACCTTAGGGGGTTATCGGAAGACATTCCCATTGGTGTACATAATTTCAGCAGCCTGACTGGCAATCTCTCCTTGCTTTCATTTGGCACGGCAAGCTCTGAAGGAGGCATTACTGGGGTGGCGGTCATTGAAAATCAAACGAAGCAGGATGAAACGGTGAAATTTCAAGTAACGAATGGAAAAGATGTTCTATTCACAAAAAGGATAATGGTGAAAGCAAGCAGCGAGAAAATAATTGATATACCGGTTCTGAAAGAAAAACCGTATTATACGGCCTCCATCATTGTGGATGATGACTATTCAGCGGACAATGAAATGACGGCCATCCAAACGGCCGTATATGAGAAAGTCTATGCAGTGGGGGATGTGAATCCATTTTTGATTAATGGGCTCGAAACGATTGGCCTTGATATCATCCAGCTTGACGATAAAGAAAAAGTCGAAATGGATGGAATCGTGATTGCCGAAGGAGTGGACTTAGAGGAACTTGGATCGTACCCGCTTCTCTTTATCAATGCCACTGAAAAAGGTAAACAAAAACTGACAGGTCAACCAAAGGGAACGGGTGACCCACTCATGGACTACGTACAAATGGACAAAGTGTATATTGAATCGGCATCCCCTCCGATCAGCAAGCAATGGCATCATGTTACTACAAGTGAGGGTATACCGCTCATTCAAAAAGGTACGCACCAAGGACAGCCGATCATTGCCCTGAACTTCTCCGTTGCGGACAGCGATTGGCCGTTACAACCTGGATTTCCTATATTTTTATATAATTCCTATCAATGGCTGACCCAACAGTCGAACTTTCTAGGTTACTATCAGCCTGGTGAAGAAAAGTGGTTGAATCTTGGAACGGAAACGGGAAAATTGGCTATATTTACAGAGTCCGGAACGAATCTCTTTTCCATTGATTTGCAAAAGGAGGGCTTTCGAGCGCCAAATAAGCCCGGTATATACGAAGCAATGGCGGGAGAACAGGCATTTTACTTTTCGGTTTTATTGGACGAAAGGGAAAAAAGAGTCGATTCAGCTCCGTCGTTCAAGATGAATATGAAATCATCAGAGTTGAAAGAAGGGGGAAGCGATACAAAACAGGATATCTTATGGTACTGGCTGGCTTGTATGGCCCTTCTGCTACTAATGGCCGAATGGGAGGTATATCGACGTGGGCATTGATGTTACTTATCCCCTGGTTTTTTTATTGCTGCTTCCCTGTGCAGCGCTTATTTATATGTATGTGATAAAATCACATAATCAAACGAAGCATGTAGAGACGGTCGTTGTGGCCATATTGCGGTCATGTATTTTTTTTCTCATTGTATTGGCACTGAGCGTTCCGCAATTGCTACAACCTATCAAGGGATCGATGGTTGTTTTTTTAGTCGATCGTTCTGCAAGTGTCAAAGACTCTGACACAAAGTCGCTGGCTTGGATTGAGAAAAGTGTTGAAACCATGGGTAGAGACGACTCCTTTGCGGTGGCAGCCTTTGGGGGCAGTGCCGTTGCTGAGCAGGCGTTGTCGACAAAACATACACCCATAAGCCAATTTAGCGGTGAAGTGGAAGAAGAGGCAAGTCAATTGGATTCAGGCATTCAATTTGCTTCCTCGCTCATTCCGAGCTATTCAAGTGGGAGAATCGTCCTTTTTTCGGATGGCAATGAAACGTCGGGAAGCAGTGTGGAGGAGGCCAAACTACTTGCAAATAAAAATATTGGGCTCGACATCGTGCCACTAATCGAATCGATTGGCGAAGATGTCGCCCTGAAGAATGTAACGATTCCCCCATCTATCTATCAAGGCGAAAAAACGGAGATTTCATTGGAGGTCTTTAGCAATACAGCGAAAAAAGCGACTGTCCGCATTTCACTGAATGATCAGGAAATCATCAAAAAGGCAGTGAGTGTAAAAGAAGGGACTAATTTATTCTCTGTTTCTCATACAGCCGAGAAAACTGGACTACAAGTATATAAGGCCGAAATCATCGCTGAAAATGATACATTTGCGGAAAATAACCAATTGCAGGCAATCACGAATGTAAAAGGCACACCAAAAGTATTGATTGTCGAAGGTGAGTCAACAGGACGGCTTGAAAATATTTTGAACGGCAGCGGGCTAATTGTCGAATCGACGATACCGGAAAAACTGCCGACCACTTTATCCGGCTTTTTACAATACCAATCGATTGTGTTTAATAATGTTCCTGCCACCTCAGTCTCGGAAATTCAAATGAAAATGATAGAGCGGTCCGTTAAGGATTTCGGTAATGGGTTCGTGATGACCGGCGGAGAAAATAGTTTCGGGCTCGGCGGGTATTTCAAGACACCAATTGAGAGATTACTTCCAGTAGATATGGACATCAAAGGAAAAAAAGAGATGCCATCTCTTGGACTGATGATTGTTCTCGACCGATCAGGCAGTATGGATGGAAACAAGCTATCATTGGCAAAGGAAGCGGCTGCCCGCTCTGTTGAACTTTTGCGTGAAAAGGATACGTTTGGATTCATTGCCTTCGATGACCGACCATGGGAAATCATCGAAGCAGCCCCACTTAAGGATAAGGAAAAAGTCGTGGAGAAGATTCGTACACTGTCTTCAGGTGGCGGTACTGAAATCTTCAGCTCGCTTGAAATGGCCTATGATAAGTTAAGGGATGAAAGGTTGCAGCGGAAGCACATTATTTTGTTGACCGATGGACAGTCAAACGCTTCAAGTAATTATGAAGACTTGATTGAAGAAGGAAAGGAAGAGAACATAACCCTCTCTACCGTTTCAATTGGAAATGATGCCGATAAGAACCTACTTGAGGACTTGGCCGACTTTGGTGCGGGGCGCTATTACGATGTCACGGATGCTTCCGTTATTCCGAGCATTTTATCGAGGGAAACCGTCATGGCGAGCCGCACTTACATTGAGGATACCCCATTTTATCCATCTATCAAGGACAATCCGGAATGGAACGGATTGTTTAAGGATGGCGTACCTAAGATGAATGCCTACATCGCGACAACTGCAAAGCAGCGTGCATTACAGTCGCTGAACAGTGAAAAAGAGGATCCCGTCCTTGCCGAGTGGCAATATGGAATAGGAACGACGGCAGCTTTCACTTCGGACATTAGTGGGAAATGGTCGGGCGATTGGCCTGCTTGGGGAAAGTGGGGGACATTTCTCAATCAATTGATCACAAACACGCTGCCCAAGTTCGAAAGTGAGCCGTATATGCTCACACAGGATAATGGTGGGGAGGAAACGGTCATCAACCTTGAATCGTCCACACAAAATCACCTTCCTGTATCGGCAAATGTAGTGTCTGAAAAAGGTGAGGAAGTAGACGTCAATACGAAGCTCATCGCGCCGGGAAAATACGAAGTCATCATGCCTAAGCAATCAGGGATGTATTTTCTCAGCATAAAACAAGATACCAAGGGTGGAAGTACGAATCTATATCAAACAGGTTTCACCGTGCCCTATTCAGAGGAATACCTGCAACAAGGCCTAAACAAAGCGCTTATTAAGGAATTATTGGCTGTTTCGGGTGGTCAGGAGTTGAAGGATGAATCTGAGGCATTCCGGCCATTGCAAAATACGTCAAGGCAAGAACAAAGTATTAGTTCTTGGCTACTTTTATCGGCATTCTTGCTTTTATTTTGCGAAATTGCGGTCCGAAGGTTTGGTTGGCACAGAGTTTCGCGTATCTATTCGGGAAGTCGCGAAAAATCAGAAACCACTTCATCTAGGCAAAACGAAAGAGTCGCAAAACTGAAAAAGGTAAACCAAAAAGTTGGTAAGGACGAAGCATTAAAGAAGCAGCCTGTAGAAATCGAGCAAAAAAAGGAGCAGGTAAAAGCAGTGCCAGCTCGCCACCACAAGAAGGAACCTGTAAATAAATTATCGGAATCGGAACGCGAAGAGCAGATGAAGCGCCTGATTGAAGCGAGAAAACGAAAAAAATGATGATTTTTATCTTGTGGTAAGGAGTTTAGCTTGACATGAAATAATCGACACTATACAATATAAACTTGTAAAGGGTTTTCACTTAACAGCAGGGAGGCTTGCTAACATGCTTGAAAAGACAACGCGGATTAATTATTTGTATGACTTTTACCAATCGTTGTTAACGGAAAAGCAGCAGAGCTATATGGCCCTCTACTATCTGGATGATTACTCTCTTGGAGAGATTGCCAATGAATACGAAGTCAGTAGGCAGGCAGTCTATGATAATATAAAAAGAACAGAAGCAATGCTCGAAGAATATGAAGCGAAGCTATTGTTATTTCAAAAATTTCAAGAGCGTAACCAATGGATTGCGAATGTGAAGGATCTTTTAGAGAAGGAATCCTTTTCTAAAGAAAAGTTGCTTGACGCAATTACAGCGCTTGAGAAGTTAGATTAGGAGGCGGCAATATGGCATTTGAAGGATTGGCCGACCGACTGCAGAACACGATGCAAAAAATCCGTGGAAAAGGGAAGGTCAACGAAGCAGACGTTAAAGAAATGATGCGTGAAGTTCGTTTGGCCCTGCTTGAAGCGGATGTTAACTTTAAAGTCGTGAAGGAATTTGTGAAGCGTGTAAGTGAGCGTTCGGTAGGTCAGGAAGTGCTAAAAAGCTTAACCCCCGGTCAACAGGTAATTAAAGTAGTTAAGGAAGAATTGACTCAGCTGATGGGCGGCGAACAGAGTAAGATTGCCGTTGCCTCCAAACCACCGACTGTCATTATGATGGTAGGTCTTCAAGGGGCAGGTAAAACGACGACTACCGGAAAGCTGGCAAATCTTCTTAGAAAAAAATACAACCGTAAGCCATTGCTGGTTGCGGCTGATATTTACCGTCCGGCGGCGATTAAGCAGCTTGAAACACTTGGCAAACAATTAAGCATGCCTGTTTTTTCCCTAGGTGATCAGGTCAGTCCTGTAGAAATTGCGAAACAGGCGATTGAAAAGGCGAAGGAAGAACATCATGATTATGTGTTGATTGATACCGCAGGTCGCCTCCATGTTGATGAAAATCTGATGGGCGAACTGAAAGATATCAAGGAATTGACCAAACCGGATGAAATCTTCCTAGTTGTCGATGCGATGACAGGTCAGGATGCTGTCAATGTGGCTCAAAGTTTCAATGAACAGCTCGGTCTAACTGGAGTCGTATTAACGAAGCTAGATGGGGATACTCGTGGTGGTGCGGCACTTTCTATTCGTTCCGTTACGGACACGCCGATTAAATTTGTCGGTATGGGCGAAAAATTGGATGCACTTGAAGCATTCCATCCAGAAAGGATGGCTTCAAGAATCCTTGGTATGGGCGATGTATTGACCCTTATCGAAAAAGCACAAGCCAATGTTGATGAAGAAAAAGCGAAAGAATTAGAGAAAAAGATGCGTACCGCTACTTTTACCTTTGATGATTTCCTTGAACAGCTTGGTCAAGTGCGCAATATGGGACCGCTTGATGATATTTTGAAGATGATTCCTGGTGCGAATAAAATGAAAGGGATGGATAACCTTCAGATCGATGAGAAACAGATTGGTCATGTTGAGGCTATCATCCGTTCAATGACGACGCAAGAGAAAGAACATCCAGAAACCATGAATGCATCCCGCAAGAAACGGATTGCCAAAGGGAGCGGAAGATCGATCCAAGAAGTGAACCGTCTACTGAAGCAATTTGAAGAAATGAAAAAGATGATGAAACAAGTTACAAGCATGCAAAAAGGAAAGAAAAAGGGATTTAAATTCCCGTTCATGTAAGTTTTTTTCATGGGAAATGAGCATAAAAATAGGCTGAAACCGCCTATTTAAACACTTTTTTCACCTGTTAAGAAAAAAACCTTTACAAACATACAAGACATTTGATATTATACTATCTTGTGTGAAACTATTCGGAGGTGCTTATTTAAAATGGCAGTAAAAATTCGCTTAAAACGTATGGGAGCAAAAAAATCTCCTTTCTATCGTATTGTAGTTGCAGATTCTCGTTCACCACGTGACGGACGTTACATCGAAGTAGTGGGAACTTATAACCCGGTGACTCAACCAGCTAAAGTTGACATCAATGAAGAGCTTGCTCTTAAATGGTTACAAGATGGAGCTAAACCATCTGATACAGTTCGCAACTTATTCTCAACTCAAGGCATCATGGAAAAATTCCATGTTGCAAAAAACAGCAAGTAATCGACGCTAGTTGATGAAATCTTTAATTGAAACGATTGTTTCAGCACTTGTGGATCATCCGGAAGAGGTTATTGTAACTTCGAAGGAAGAAGCCGACCGGGTTGTTTATGTCCTCTCCGTTCATAAAGAAGACATGGGCAAGGTCATCGGTAAACAAGGGCGTGTTGCTAAGGCGATTCGAACTGTGGTATATGCAGCAGGATCTTCACAGCAGAAGAAAATCTATTTGGAGATTTCCGAATAAGGAGGGCTAATCCCCTCCTTTTTTTGTACTTCAAGAAAAGTTCAATCCCGGGTCTACTTACAATTTCATGGATTCGGGGTCTAATTTTCATTCTTTTGAGACACATCTTTCACCGTTTTACGTTATACTTAAGAGAATGACCCTCATTTTTTCAAAAGATTACCCTATCATACATATTTTTTGAACGAAATAAGAAATCATAGATAATAGGAGGCGCTGGAATGAAAATTCTCCAAAACGTAATCGTTAACCAAGTATTAACGGAATCCAGCAAGAATCAGCTCCTCGATAAGTACAAATCAAAACGACTACAACTTCAAAAAGAAAGTGAACAGCTTCGTTTTGAACTGAAAAAACTTGAAAAGACCCGTAACCTTCAGCCCGCCAGCCTTCGTTCTCATTTTGAAAAAGAAATTAACCAAAGGCAGGAAAAAATCAAACTGCTTGAATTTCAAATGGAACAGTTGGAAATCCTTCCTATTGGAAGCGAACTGAAGGAACGGGAAGTCCAAAGCATTATTGATGTAGAAATCGGGGCAGATTGGGACGATCTTATGACAACGAAGACAATTGTCATTAAAGATGGAATTGTCTCGGAAATTCGTTAGAGGTGAAAGAATGGAAAACTGGTTTAATGTAGGTAAAATCGTCAATACGCACGGTCTTCTAGGAGAAGTCCGTGTTATTTCATCAACAGATTTCCCGGAGAAGCGGTACAAAGTTGGCAATACGCTGTATTTGTTCAGGGAAACAGAGAAAAAACCATTGCCGCTTACAATCAGGTCACACCGGACTCATAAAAACTTTAATCTATTGACGTTTGAAAACTATTATAACGTCGGTCAGGTAGAAGCTTTCCGTAACGGGATTTTGAGAATAAAGGAATCACAGCTTGGCAAACTGGATGAGGGGGAATTTTTCTTCCACGAGATCATCGGCTGTAAGGTCTTCACGGATGAAGAAGAGGAAATAGGAGAAATCGTAGAGGTATTGACTCCAGGTGCCAATGATGTTTGGGTCATTAAAAGGACGGCAGGTAAGGATGTTCTAATACCGTATATCGATCAGATTGTAAAAGAGGTCGACATCTCGGAGAAAAAGGTTATCATCACGCCGATGGAAGGACTATTGGACTGATGAAAATCGATGTACTTTCTCTTTTTCCAGAAATGTTCGAAGGAGTGCTTGGTTCCTCTATGTTAAAAAAGGCGGCAGAAAAGCAGGCTGTCAGCTATCGAGTGACCAATTTCCGCGATTACGCAGATAATAAACATTCAACTGTTGATGATTACCCATATGGCGGTGGGGCAGGCATGGTGTTGAAGGCACAGCCCATTTTTGATGCTGTAGAAGCGATCAAAGGCCAAGGTGACCTAAAACCTAGGGTGGTACTCCTTTGCCCGCAGGGGGAGCGCTACACGCAGAAAAAAGCAGAGGAACTTGCAAAGGAAGAACATCTCATTTTCGTATGCGGCCATTATGAAGGATATGATGAGCGTATCAGGGAGCATATCGTCACAGATGAGATATCAATAGGCGACTATGTACTTACAGGTGGAGAATTGGGGGCCATGGTCATTATAGATAGTGTTGTCCGCTTGTTGCCGGGTGTTCTTGGAAATGTTGATTCCCCGATTCTTGATTCCTATTCTTCTGGTTTATTAGAGCACCCTCATTACACTAGACCTGCAGATTTCCGGGGCATGAAAGTCCCGGATCCACTCATATCCGGAAATCATAAAAAAATAGATGAGTGGCGGATGAAAGAATCATTACGGAGAACATGGCAGAGACGACCTGATTTGCTTGAAAGCTATGAACTTTCCGATCTTGAGAAAAAATTGCTGTCAGAGATTCAAAAAGAAGAATGATCGCTATTGCATCAATGCATATAGTATGGTAGGATAGACCTTGTGACTTGGGCAAAAGTCCGGTCTTATATCGATGTTCCGCTGCAAAACAATTCAGTATTTGCAAGAGCGTCCAGGAGGAGTTGGAATTCATGCAAAATCTTATTAACGAAATTACAAAAGAACAACTTCGCACAGATCTTCCATCATTCAGACCTGGTGACACAGTACGTGTACACGTTAAGGTTATTGAAGGAACTCGCGAACGTATTCAGTTGTTTGAAGGCGTTGTAATCAAACGTCGTGGCGGCGGAGTTAGTGAAACTTTCACAGTACGTAAGATTTCTTACGGCGTTGGAGTAGAACGTGCTTTCCCTGTTCACACACCAAAAATTGCGAAATTAGAAGTTATCCGTCACGGTAAAGTCCGTCGTGCGAAACTTTATTACCTACGCGAACTTCGTGGTAAAAAAGCACGTATTAAAGAAATTCGTCGTTAATTCTTCGAATCTCTCTATGCGGGTTTACCATGATCCACATAAGGTGCGAAACCAAATCGTATACAAAAAAAGGAGCCTGTTTTACAGGCTCCTTTTTTTATCGATTAAACCATCCGGAAAAGAAGTGAGAGGGTCCTAAACCTGCTCGCTATAGCGTCCGTAACATGTTAAAATGATTAGATGATATGCTTTTCTAAAAGGGTGGTAAGGATGGCGAAAAAGAAAAATGAATTGTGGGAATGGATAAAGGCAGCCCTAATTGCGGTCATTTTAGTAACGCTTATTCGTTATTTCCTTTTGGCCCCAATCTATGTGGACGGCTTTTCCATGATGCCGACTTTGAAGGATACAGACCGTATGCTCGTTAATAAATTCTCTTATTCAGTGGGTGAACCAAAAAGATTCGACATCATCGTCTTTAAAGCGCCGGAAGGCAAGGATTACGTTAAACGGGTCATAGGTCTTCCTGGTGAAAAGGTGGAATATAAAGATGATATACTTTATGTGGATGGAAAAGAATATGGCGAACCATATTTGGATGAATATAAAAAGCAATTGATTGATGGTGGACCATTGACCGAGCCTTTTACATTAAGTGATATCATTGAACAAGAAACGGTGCCTGAAGGACATTTATTTGTTTTGGGAGATAATCGTCGCTTCAGCAAGGACAGCCGCCATATCGGGGTTGTTTCGTACCGGGAAGTGTTAGGCAAAACTAAATTAGTTTACTGGCCAATCAAAGACTTTCGATTGGTGGAATAGTAGAAAGGTGGATTCCATTGACAATACAGTGGTTCCCTGGCCATATGGCCAAAGCGAGACGGGAAGTAACAGAAAAATTAAAACTGGTGGACATCATATTTGAACTTGTGGATGCACGTATCCCGGCATCTTCACGGAATCCGATGATAGATGAGATTATCCAGCATAAACCAAGGCTTATCTTGTTGAATAAAGCCGATATGGCTGATCCGGTAAAAACCAATCAGTGGCTTGATTATTATAAATCACAAGGTAAAACGGCAATTGCCATTAACTCACAGGCGGGAAATGGTCTGCATCAGATTACGACGACTTCTAAAATGCTCTTGAAAGAGAAGTATGATCGGATGGAGTCAAGAGGAATCAAGCCGCGTGCGATTCGTGCGATGATTGTCGGGATTCCGAATGTCGGGAAATCGACGCTGATCAATCGGCTTGCTAGGAAGAACATTGCCAAAACGGGCAACACGCCTGGCGTGACGAAGGCCCAGCAATGGATAAAGTTCGGTAAGGAACTCGAACTTTTAGATACTCCGGGGATTCTGTGGCCTAAATTCGAGGATCAGGAAGTCGGTTTAAGACTGGCCTTGACAGGAGCAATCAAGGATACAATTTTAAACTTGCACGAAGTCTCTCTCTATGGTCTTCGGTTCTTGGAAAAAGAATATCCAGATCGGTTGAAATCACGATATAATCTTGATGTCATCCCACAAGAAACGCTGGAACTTTTCGATGCAGTTGGGAAGTTCAGAGGATGTATAGCCTCTGGAGGGTATATCGATTACGATAAGACCGCAGAACTGGTCGTTCGTGAGATCCGTTCTGAAAAGATGGGCCCGCTCACATTCGAGCTACCGCCTAAAGAGGATCAAGAAAACACGCCCGACTAACCTCTGTCTGGGCCAAGCTGTACAAGAGAATAAACACGGAGCGGGACTTTAGGCATCGAAGGTTGTTTTAACCTAAATGATGTCTCTTTTCCGCTCCGTATTTTTGATGGAACTATAGGAATGTAACATTTCTGCCGATACTTATAATGATGGGTGATAAAAATGAAAACAGCCATGAATATTAACGAAATTTCTTCAAGATTAAAATCCATAAGTAATCCGGAAGATCCTTTTTTGCAAGAATGCCGGGAGGATGCTCGCAAGGGAGTCGCCGATTTAATCGGCAAATGGAACAAATCCTACGAAAAAGCTCAACAAATCAGGGATACCTTCTTAAAAATGTCAGAGTTTGAGCGAGAGCTGCGCCAACAAGGGTTTTCGGTTCTTGCCGGTATAGATGAAGTAGGAAGAGGGCCCTTGGCTGGTCCGGTAGTGACAAGTGCGGTTATTTTACCAGAGACTTTCTATTTGCCTGGGCTAAATGATTCGAAAAAAATTTCCGAGTCCAAAAGGGAACAATTTTATGAGGCGATTCATAAAGAGGCTATATCAATTGGGATAGGCATTGTACATAGCGAAGAAATCGACGAAATCAATATCTATCAGGCTACGAAAAAGGCCATGATGGCAGCGGTGAACAATCTTTCGGAATTGCCGGATCATTTATTGATTGATGCAATGGAACTGGATATGCCCATTCCTCAGCTCTCGCTAATAAAAGGAGATGCTAGAAGTATTACCATATCTGCGGCTTCAATCGTCGCTAAAGTGACACGTGACAGGATGATGAAGGAATATGGGGTAAAGTACCCGGAGTATGGATTTGAAAAGCATATGGGCTATGGTACGAGCCAACACCTCGAAGCTCTCGATAAGCATGGGCTTACACCATGGCACAGAAGAAGTTTCGCACCTGTAAAGGAAATTGCGGCAAGGAAATAAGGATTAAAGGAGGATGAGGGGATGCAATCAATAACAAATGGTCAGTCTGTTTCTACACCCGTTGAGATACAAGGAAGCACGAATCTAAAGAGTGGGCAAATTCTTTTCGGAAAAGTGAATAAGATCTTTCCGAACCAAACGGCTGAAGTGCAGATTAATCAACAAAAAATGATTGCGCACCTGGACGTCCCGCTACAGGTTGGGGAAAGATATTGGCTTCAAGTGCAGCCAAATGAGGGACAGGTGGTTTTGAAAGTACTTGATTCCCCGAATGTGAACCTCTCGAATACAAAAGAAGCAGCGGCACAGCTACTTGTTTACCTTGGTGTTAAGTCGGAACCAGAGTCTGCAAAGCTTGCCGAGTTTTTACTGAGAAATCAATTCCCCATCACCAAAGATTTCTTCTCATCAGCATTGCAATGGGTTAAAGCGGCAAGTACAACTGAATCGGGACTTTCTGTTATTAAAACGATGTTTACGCAGCAGCTACCTTTTGTTAAGGATGTATTTTTTGCATTGGCCGAACTAGCAAAAGGTGAACCTTTTCATAAGTTACTAAGTGGTCTGCAACAACAATTACAGGAAAGCGGATCTGACACAAAGACGGTGGTGCAGCTAAAAGCCGTATTGGAGTCCCTACATATTACTAAACAAGATCAATTGCAACAAACTGGTTTGCACAGACTTATTGCAACTTGGCTTGATTCCAAGTCGACACCAGATATGAAATCAGGAGCCTTTTCCTTGCTTCAAAAGACTGGTTTCATTCCAAGTGGGATAACTGAAACGGAATTACTGAGAAGAATAGTTGCTGAATCGGTGCGGGCGCCGGAACCCATGAAGACCCCAACGGCTAATAAACTACAGCAAGGACTGCAAGCACTAGCAAATGGAACGCTTGGACAAGGGAATATGGAATCTAACCTTATTAAACTATGGGGGAGTTCGGATATAGGAGCGACGAAATCTTCAGATGTAAAAGATGTAATACCGTATAAAAGCATTGCAACCGATGAAAGGTCTGGACTTAATCTAAACCTGCTTGAACGTGCTTTTGGGAAAGGCTCCTCGGCAAGGGAACCAGGGACTATCCCTATGATTCAACGGAATGGAATCCAAAGCGGAAATGAAGGGCCGGAGTTAATCTCAGAATCATTAAAGAGCTCTAAGGCTGATACCCAATGGCAGGGGATGCAACAGACGGTCCGGCAAATTCCAATGTTTACAAAAGAAGCCCTTAATCTTACTTCACATTTACTTGAACGTGCTTTTTCCGAGGTGTCTGCCAATCGTAAAATCACCCCGGTCGATCTAGAAGTCGATGAATTATTGAGTCAAATAAATAAGGATGTAGGGCAAGTTGGTGAGTCGAAGGGGAAAGTGGGGGATCTTCTACTTCAGGCTTTCAAGCAGGTTCCAGAAACTTCCTCTGCTGCTACCAATCCCGAGAAACTAGTGCTGAGCCATTTAATAGATGAAGGTTTTCAACCAAATGATTTTACAAATGGGACAGCTGTAGCCCAACAACTGAAAGAATGGACCAAAATGCTTGGGCTTCAACTGGAGCATGTTCTTGCTAATCTATCGGGAGGCGAATCGGAAGCGCTATCAGAGGAGTTAGAAACTCTCAAGCCTTTACTCCTAAAATTGTTGAATGAGCAGCATCCACCAGCAATTAAAGACATGGCTGAACAAATAGTGAATCGGCTCACTGCTCAGCAGGTTCTTTCACAGGATAACGGACCCATGCAAAATTTATTGCTCACCCTTCCTCTCAACTTAGGTTCGTCCCAAACGGATTTAACGTTGCAATGGAGTGGAAGGAAAACAAAGGATGGAAAGATCGATCCTGATTACTGTCGTATCCTGTTTTATTTAGAGTTAGAGAACCTTAACGAAACCATCATTGACATGCAAATCCAAAACCGCGTCATCAACGTGACTATCATCAACGAGCAGAATCAAACAATTGAAACTGTGGCGAGTAATTATCTGGACGTGTTGAAGGATAATTTGCGATTGATGGATTACAAGTTATCAGGAGTTTTATTTCAGGACCCAACACGCACAAGAAATACGGGTGTGAGGCAGACTACTGTTCCTTTTTCAGAGACAGGAACTTATAGTGGGGTGGACATTCGGATATGAAACAGGAAAAACGGAAAGAAGCGATTGCCTTAAAGTATGATGCAAAGTCATCGCAGGCACCTGTCGTGTTGGCTAAGGGAAAAGGCAAGACGGCAGAGAATATCCTGGCAAAGGCAGGGGAACTGAATATTCCTGTACAGAAGGACGAAACGTTAACGGAACTTTTGGGTCAGCTTGATATTAATCAAACGATACCGGAAGAATTATATGGAGCTGTTGCCGAAGTATTCGCTTTTGTTTATAAGGTGGACCGGAATGCTAAAAGTTAAAACCCTAATTTTATTCGGCAGGTTAAAAAAATGGTCGGATTGTGAAGGAAACCATAAAAAGTACTGAAAAAAATCATTATATTAAAAACATAGTAAACTAATGATAAAAGGATGAAGCAGAAGCTTCGTGCTTTTATTTTTTTTGTCCAAAAAAATAAATAAGGGTGCAAATCTTATAAAAGTGAAGCAAATAAATTCCTAAAAATGGCTTTAAATAAGGTGTTTAATTAAAAAAGTCTGTAGGTGTAAAATGATCATCCTGAAAATGAGCCTATGAATGAATAATGTATTTTCTTCCATATAATAGAAGGTTAATTAGGTATATTGTAATAATTATTTTTCATAGTCGATAAAGAAAATTATGCATGAAAGAGAATTTTGTTGTAATATGGTAGAGAAAACACGCACCAAATTTAAGTTTTGTTTTTTAGTAGATAAGGAGGATGGGAAATGAATATCCATGAGTATCAGGGGAAAGAGATTTTGAGACAATACGGGGTATCTGTTCCAAATGGCCGAGTTGCCTTTACTGTTGATGAAGCAGTTGAAGCGGCGAAGGAGTTAGGTACAGAGGTTGTTGTCGTCAAAGCTCAAATCCATGCGGGTGGCCGCGGAAAAGCCGGCGGAGTTAAGGTTGCGAAGAATCTTGATGAAGCGCGTACATATGCAGAAGAGATTCTTGGTAAAACGTTGGTGACCCATCAAACAGGGCCTGCAGGTAAAGAAGTGAAGCGTTTACTTATCGAGGAAGGCTGCGATATCACCAAGGAATATTACATTGGTCTGGTCTTGGACCGTGCAACGAACAGTGTAGTATTGATGGCCTCCGAAGAAGGCGGAACGGAAATCGAAGAAGTGGCTGAGAAAACTCCCGAGAAAATCTTCAAGGAAGTAATTGACCCTGTGGTCGGTTTAACGGGTTTCCAGGCACGTAGAATCGCTTTTAATATTAATATTCCAGCTCCATTAATAAATAAAGCATCTAAATTGATGATCAACTTATATACAGCATTCGTAGAAAAAGATTGTTCGATTGCCGAAATCAATCCGTTAGTCGTGACGGGGGATGGCAATGTAATGGCCTTGGATGCTAAATTGAATTTTGATGACAATGCAATATACCGTCAGAAAGATATTTCAGTGTACCGTGATTTGGATGAAGAAGATGCTAAAGAAATTGAAGCATCAAAACATGGTCTTAGTTACATATCGCTTGACGGAAATATTGGCTGTATGGTTAATGGCGCCGGGCTTGCAATGGCAACAATGGACATCATTAAACACTATATGGGCGACCCAGCCAATTTCCTTGACGTCGGGGGCGGCGCTACAGAGGAAAAGGTGAAAGAGGCCTTCAAGATCATCCTGTCCGATGAAAAAGTAAAGGGCATCTTTGTCAATATCTTCGGAGGAATCATGAAATGTGACATCATCGCGACAGGCGTCGTAGCTGCTGCAAAAGAGCTAGGCCTGGATGTTCCACTCGTTGTTCGCTTAGAAGGAACGAATGTTGATTTAGGGAAAAGTATTTTGAAAGATTCTGGTCTAAATATCACCGCTGCTGAATCCATGGCAGACGGAGCGCAAAAAATAGTATCACTTGTAGGATAATAGGCAGGGGGGAACATAATGAGCGTTTATATTAATAAAGATACGAAAGTGATCGTTCAGGGAATCACTGGCTCAACAGCATTATTTCATACAAAACAGATGTTAGAATACGGTACGAAAATCGTTGCAGGGGTCACTCCGGGTAAAGGTGGAACAGAAGCGGAAGGGGTACCTGTATATAATACAGTTTCCGAAGCTGTCACTGAAACAGGGGCGAATGCATCGGTTATCTATGTACCAGCTCCATTTGCAGCAGATGCAATTCTAGAAGCGGTTGACGCGGAGATTGATCTCGTCATCTGTATTACCGAGCATATTCCAGTCCTTGATATGGTTAAGGTCAAGCGGTATATGGAAGGCAAAAAAACACGCTTAATTGGACCTAACTGTCCGGGTGTGATTACCCCGGAAGAATGCAAAATCGGGATAATGCCTGGCTATATCCACAAAAAAGGCCATATTGGCGTGGTTTCTCGCTCTGGTACTCTGACTTATGAAGCCGTACATCAATTATCACAAGAAGGTATTGGGCAATCATCAGCTGTCGGCATTGGTGGGGACCCTGTTAATGGGACTGATTTCATTGATGTGCTTAAAGCGTTCAATGAAGATCCAGAAACCCATGCGGTAATCATGATAGGGGAAATCGGTGGCACAGCAGAAGAAGAAGCGGCCATTTGGGTTAAGGAAAATATGACGAAACCGGTTGTTGGATTCATTGGAGGACGTACGGCTCCAGCTGGAAAACGTATGGGACATGCTGGTGCAATTATTTCAGGAGGAAAAGGAACAGCCGATGAAAAAATCCGCGTCATGAATGAATGTGGAATTAAAGTTGCTGAAACACCATCGGTCATGGGAGAAACCTTGATATCCGTCTTAAAAGAAAAAGGCATGTACGAACCTTGTAAAACGCATTAATAAGAGATGGGCCGACCTGATATTGGTCGGCCTTTATTTCACTTCTATAGTATGTACCTTCGAAAGCATCCATGACTTCGTTTGACAAACCATACGACCATCCCCTGTTTTTGAATAATCCTCAAAGGAGTGTTTCCAAATTGAACAGAAATGATAAGCTAATCCACCTTCATCATTGTCGTGGTGCAGGCTGGAAAACGATAAAAGTGATCTTGGCTGCAGACCCATCCCTCACCACCCTCTTTACAAAAACGTATGCTGAATGGAAAGAAATTCTCTCCATCCCGAACGACAAACTCCAACTCTTTCTCGCAGACTTGCATTCTTACAATACGATTGAAAAACTGAAACAATATGAAAATAATCAAATCCACTGTATGACGATTTTTGATGAAGACTATCCATATCTATTAAGACAAATTTTCGATCCCCCCTGGGTGCTTTATTTAAAAGGCAATAAACAGCTTTTAGCTAAGAAGAATACCATAGGTGTCGTTGGTACACGGAATCCAACCTCGTACGGGTTAGAGGCCTTAAAAACGATTTTAACGCCACTCGTAAAGAGAAAATTCGTGATTATTAGTGGAGTGGCAGTTGGAATTGACGCGATTGCCCATAAAATCACGTTGAACGAAGGTGGACATACGATAGGGGTTTTAGGAGGGGGATTAATGCACATTTATCCGAAAATCAATATTCCACTCGCAAGGGTGATCATCGATAAGGGATTGCTTCTTTCGGAAACCCCTCCGACTAGGAGATCGGAACCTTGGATGTTCCCTCTCCGCAATAGAATCATCAGTGGTTTATCGCAGGGGATTTTCGTGGTAGAGGCAAAGCAGAGAAGTGGTTCGCTTATCACAGCGCAGGCTGCACTTGACCAGGGAAGGGACGTATTTGCACTTCCTGGTAATATAACTAGTCTTGAATCAATGGGGACTAATCAATTAATTCAAGAGGGAGCTAAATTAGTTTTGACAGCTGAACAGATTGAGGAGGAATATTAAAACAATATAATATAGAAGATATACGGTGAAACCTCCAATTTTTGTCGAAAAAGGTGCTTTTTTAGGTGAATAGAATAAAATATTAGACAAAAAGGTTGAAAAAATTGTAAAACTGTTATAAGTTTTGCAACAGGCACCTCTTGTCAAAATATCTAAATCCTGATGAATCAGCGGGATTGGAAAAGTAAAGAGGTGTTGACAAATGATTTTTGAATGATTAATAATAGTGAAGATTTATATTACCTCTTTGAGGAGGATTTATTGGATGTCAGATTACTTAGTGATTGTGGAATCGCCCGCAAAAGCAAAGACGATAGAGCGATACTTAGGAAAGAAATATAAAGTTAAAGCTTCCATGGGTCATGTACGCGATCTACCTAAAAGTCAAACGGGTGTCGACGTTGAACATGGCTATGAACCTAAATATATAACAATCCGCGGCAAAGGCCCGGTTTTAAAAGAATTGAAAACAGCAGCAAAAAAAGCAAAAAAAATCTATCTCGCAGCTGACCCCGACAGAGAAGGTGAAGCGATTGCCTGGCATTTAGCGCATAGCCTCGACGTCGACATAAACTCGGATTGCCGTGTCGTATTCAATGAGATTACGAAAGAAGCAATCAAAGAATCATTTAAATCTCCGAGACCGATTAATATGCAATTGGTTGATGCACAGCAAGCAAGGAGGATATTGGATCGTTTGGTCGGGTACAATATTTCCCCTCTATTGTGGAAAAAAGTTAAAAAAGGCTTGAGTGCCGGACGGGTTCAATCAGTTGCAGTCCGAATGATCATAGATCGTGAAAAAGAAATCAAAGACTTCGTTCCTGAAGAGTATTGGACAATCAAGGCCGATTTTGTAAAAGGAAAAGAACAGTTTGAGGGTTCCTTTTTCAGCCTTGCGGGAGAACGTACTGAATTGAATACGGAAGAAGACGTGAAGAAGGTTCTGGATTCTTTGAGCGGTGGGGAATTTACAATCGGTACCGTGACGAAAAAGGAAAGAAAACGTAATCCAGCTGCACCATTCACAACTTCTTCCCTACAACAGGAAGCTGCGCGTAAATTGAATTTCAGGGCCAAGAAAACGATGATGCTTGCCCAGCAGCTTTACGAAGGAATTGAGCTAGGAAAAGAAGGAACAGTCGGACTGATTACTTACATGAGAACGGATTCAACCCGGATTTCCGATGTGGCTAAGCTCGAAGCGCATAACTTCATCTCAACTAGTTATGGTGAAGAGTATGTCCAGACGGAACAGCGTAAAGAGAAAAAACAGACAAATGCCCAGGATGCCCATGAAGCAGTGAGACCGACTAGCACACTGCGGGAACCAGGTTTAGTGAAAGAATTTTTATCCAGAGACCAATTCCGTTTATATAAATTGATCTGGGAACGTTTCGTTTCAAGTCAAATGTCTTCTGCTGTTATGGATACAATGAGCATCGACTTACATAACGGAGATGTCATATTCAGAGCAAATGGATCGAAAGTTAAATTTCCTGGTTTTATGAAGGTCTATGTTGAAGGAACGGATGACTCGGTGGAGGAAAAGGAGAATACCCTTCCTGATGTGAAAAAAGGTGATCAATTCTTTTCAAAAGATGTTGAGCCTAAGCAGCATTTCACGCAACCGCCGCCCCGCTATACAGAGGCACGTCTTGTTAAAACGCTGGAAGAATTAGGCATAGGTCGGCCATCCACTTATGCCCCTACTTTGGATACGATACAAAAAAGGGGTTACGTCACGCTTGATAACAAACGATTTATCCCGACCGAACTTGGTGAAATAGTCCTTGAACTAATTCGCGAATTCTTCCCATATATCCTGGATGCTGAATTCACAGCCAAGATGGAACAGGAGTTTGATGGTGTAGAGGCTGGAAGTGTTGAATGGGTTAATGTCATTGATGACTTCTACAAGGATTTTGCTGTTGATTTGGCCAAGGCAGAAGCCGAGATGGAAAAGATTGAAATTAAAGATGAACCTGCTGGCGAGGATTGTGAAGAATGCGGTCATGGAATGGTCTTCAAAATGGGGAGATACGGAAAATTCATGGCATGCAGCAATTTTCCTGACTGCCGTAACACGAAACCAATCGTCAAGGAAATCGGTGTGAAGTGCCCAAAATGTAAAGAAGGAAACATCATCGAGCGGAAAAGTAAAAAACGCCGCCTGTTTTATGGATGCGATACGTATCCAGGGTGTGATTTCATTTCATGGGATAAGCCATTGCCGCGTAATTGTCCAAAATGTGAAGGTACCCTTGTTGAGAAAAAACTTAAAAAAGGCGTACAAGTACAATGTATGGACTGTGATTTCAAAGAGGTACCTCAAGCTTAAGGAAAGGTGGGCAATCATGCCCACCTTTTTCATGTTCACCAAAAAAGGACTGACTCGGGTAGAGCTGAGTTTCTTCATATTAGGTAAGGTATGATATCATGATAAAGAGAAGGATGTTCCTCGCAGAATATATTGGAAAGGCATGAAACTTTTTAATTTTGCTCAAGTATTGTAAAATTCAGTGGACAAGTGCCTTCATTTAAAGTTATAATTCCTCTTTGTGTCCAGTTATTGTTTCTGTAAGAACACGACTTAAGGCATTTATCCAAATAGACATACTTAAAAAGTGCATCAGCAGGAATGTGCAAGATGGGGTATACATATAAACATATCGTTAAAATGAAGATTTTGTAAAAAACAATTTTGATGATAAATCTTCCTGTTTTATCATATCTATACATGGAGGTTCGAAATATGAAAGAAGCAAAAGTAAGTGTAATTGGTGCTGGGCTTGCAGGAAGTGAAGCTGCTTGGCAATTAGCTAAAAGAGGAATAAAAGTTGATTTGTACGAAATGCGTCCGGTTAAGCAAACGCCTGCACACCATACCGATAAATTCGCTGAACTTGTTTGTTCCAATTCACTTCGGGCAAATACGTTAACAAATGCTGTAGGTGTTTTAAAAGAAGAGATGCGAATATTGGATTCCGTTATTATTTCCTCAGCAGATACTTGTGCTGTTCCTGCTGGTGGTGCATTAGCCGTCGATCGTCACGAATTTGCTGACCTTGTAACGGAGAGGGTGAAAAATCATCCAAATGTGACCGTGTTCCATGAAGAAGTGACAGAGATTCCTGAGGGTCCAACCGTCATAGCTACGGGTCCATTGACTAGCCAATCTTTATCGGATAGCTTGAAGCAAATTATGGATGAAGAATATTTATATTTCTATGATGCTGCAGCTCCAATTCTTGAAAAAGAAAGCATCAATATGGATAAAGTCTATTTAAAGTCCCGCTATGATAAAGGGGAAGCTGCTTACTTGAACTGTCCGATGACCGAAGAAGAATTCGATCGGTTTTATGAAGCGCTGATTTCTGCAGAAACTGTTCCACTTAAGGAATTTGAAAAAGAAATCTTCTTCGAAGGGTGCATGCCAATAGAAGTAATGGCATCTCGTGGGAAAAAGACGATGCTATTCGGACCGTTGAAGCCGGTTGGATTGGAAGATCCAAAAACGGGTAAACGACCATTTGCTGTCGTTCAACTTCGTCAAGATGATGCAGCTGGAACCCTTTATAACATTGTTGGTTTTCAGACACATTTAAAATGGGGACCTCAAAAAGAGGTACTTCAGCTGATTCCAGGATTAGAGAATGCTGAAATTGTCCGTTATGGAGTGATGCACCGCAATACATTCATCAACTCTCCGAATGTGTTAAAGCCGACCTATCAATTCAAAAACCGGGAAGATTTATTCTTTGCCGGCCAGATGACGGGTGTGGAAGGGTATGTGGAGTCTGCCGCATCAGGACTGGTCGCCGGAATTAATGCAGCAAGACTGGTTCAAGGGATGGAACCAATCGTTTTCCCTGCTGAAACGACAATGGGGAGCATGGCAAGGTATATTACGTCCACTAACGGGAAGAGCTTCCAGCCGATGAATGCGAATTTTGGTCTCCTCCCAGATTTAGAAATCAGAATCAAGTCGAAAAAGGAACGAAATGAGGCACATGCAAATCGCGCTTTAGACACAATTCAGAACTTTGTGAAAAGTTTGTAAAATCATTTGCCTGCTGTTTTAAAGTATGATACTATTTATAAGCCTTTGCGAGGTGTTTCTATGATCAATCAAAATAAGGCGTTATCTTCCTTCATTGAATATCTACAAATAGAAAAAAATAGTTCACACTACACGATTGAAAATTACAAGCGGGATATTCACGAATTTTTCTTATTCCTGAACGAACAACGGATTACCGATGTCGCGTCAGTCGAATATATGGATGTCCGGCTATATTTGACGAATTTATATGAAAAACAACTTTCAAAGAGGACTGTAGCAAGAAAAACATCTTGTTTGCGTAGTTTTTATAAATTTCTAATGAGGGAAAGGGAAGTCAAGGATAATCCTTTTTCCCTTGCATCTTTACCCAAAAAGGAACAGAGATTGCCTCGCTTTCTGTATGAGGAAGAAGTCAATCAGTTGTTTTCTTCTTTAAAGAAAGATACCCCAATTGAAATAAGAAACGTTGCATTACTGGAATTACTGTATGCTACTGGCATTCGCGTAAGTGAGTGCTGTGAAATCAAAGTACAGGATATCGATCTCTCGCTTGGAACCGTACTGATCCATGGAAAAGGGAAGAAAGATCGGTATGTCCCGGTTGGCAGTTATGCTCAGGAAGCGTTAGATTTATACATACGTACAGCCAGGATGAAAATGACATCGTCTGACGCTAAGGCGCATGCTTATTTATTTGTTAACTTTCGCGGAGAACCCCTTACACCTAGGGGGGTCCGTTATATATTAAATGAATTGATTAAAAAGTCGGCCGCTGATGGAAATCTGCATCCCCATATGTTGAGGCATTCATTTGCCACTCACCTTTTAAATAACGGGGCAGATATACGTACGGTTCAGGAACTGCTTGGACATTCAAAAATTTCATCTACGCAAGTGTATACGCATGTAACAAAGGACCAATTAAAAAAAGTCTACAATGCATCACATCCGCGGGCTTAAAAGTTGAAAGGGGACACTTTATGACAACGATATTTGCAGTGCATCATAAAGGAGAATGTGCCATGTCCGGTGATGGGCAGGTTACTTTAGGGAATTCAGTAGTGATGAAGCATACGGCAAGAAAAGTGAGGAAAATCTTTAACGGGAATGTCCTGGCAGGTTTTGCAGGTTCTGTTGCAGACGCATTCACTCTTTTCGAAATGTTTGAAGCCAAGCTTGAGGAATACAATGGGAATCTTCAGCGTGCAGCCGTCGAAATGGCGAAGCAATGGCGGAGTGATAATGTGCTTAGAAAGCTGGAAGCAATGTTAATTGTCATGAATAAACAAGATTTGCTTCTCGTTTCCGGTACTGGAGAAGTAATTGAACCTGACGACGGGATTCTAGCCATAGGATCTGGTGGAAATTATGCTCTAGCTGCAGGCAGGGCTTTAAAGCGTTTTTCTAGTGAAAACCTATCGGCAAGGGAAATAGCCCAATCATCTTTACAAATTGCAGCGGAAATTTGTGTATTTACAAATACGAATATAATCGTGGAAGAGTTGTAAGGAGGAGCGCACAATGTCAAAGAAAACTAATTTAACACCGAGGCAAATCGTAGAGAAACTGGATCAATATATTGTAGGACAGAGTGAAGCAAAACGTGCAGTAGCGGTAGCATTGCGTAATCGATATCGTCGTTCTTTACTCTCAGAACAACTTCGTGATGAAGTTGTTCCGAAAAACATATTAATGATTGGACCGACTGGTGTTGGGAAAACAGAAATTGCTCGGAGAATGGCTAAATTGGTTGGTGCTCCTTTTGTGAAAGTGGAAGCAACGAAATTTACGGAAGTCGGTTATGTCGGCCGTGATGTAGAATCCATGGTGCGTGATTTAGTGGAGACTTCCGTCCGCCTCGTGAAGGAAGAAAAGATGGTTAGTGTCAGAGAACGGGCAGAGGAAAATGCCAATCGCCGTTTAATTGATTTATTAGTGCCATCTAATAAAAAACAGAGCAATTTCAAAAACCCTCTCGAAGCATTTTTCGGAGGAGGAACGAATCAAGCTGAACAGGATTCGAGTGACAACTCAGAAGATTTAAGCCTTCAGCAAAAAAGAAAGCTTGTGGCCAATCAGCTGGCTAAAGGCGAGTTAGAGAATGAAATGATTACAGTTGAGGTGGAAGAACAGGCCGCATCCATGTTTGATATGCTACAAGGTTCGGGAATGGAACAAATGGGGATGAATATGCAGGATGCCTTGGGAAGCTTGATGCCCAAGAAAAATAAAAAGCGTAAATTGAAAGTAAGCGAAGCACGAGTTGTCTTGACCAATGAGGAAGCGGCAAAATTAATCGACATGGATGAAGTAACATCGGATGCTGTATACGGTGCAGAGCAAAATGGGATAATATTCATCGATGAAATTGATAAGATCGCTAGCAAACAGTCGGGAAGTTCTTCAGCGGACGTTTCAAGAGAAGGTGTACAACGGGATATCCTTCCAATTGTTGAAGGGTCTACAGTTGTAACAAAATACGGATCCGTTAAAACCGATCATGTACTCTTCATTGCAGCAGGGGCTTTCCATACGGCTAAACCCTCGGATCTTATTCCTGAGCTGCAGGGCCGTTTTCCAATCCGTGTGGAATTAAACAAATTGACCGTCGAAGACTTTGTGAAAATTTTACACGAGCCGGATAATGCTCTGTTAAAGCAATATGTAGCTTTATTAGAAACAGAAGGTATAGAAATTGAATTTTCTGACGAAGCTGTAAGTAAGATAGCAGAAGTGGCTTTCGAGGTTAATCAAAACACAGATAATATTGGGGCAAGGCGCCTTCATACAATCCTGGAGCGTCTTCTAGAGGACTTATCTTTCGAAGCTCCTGACATTACGATGGAGAAGATTACAATCACTCCTCAATATGTCGAAGATAAGCTGGGCTCGATTGCCCGTAATAAAGACTTAAGCCAGTTTATCCTTTAGAATGAACCAGCGGCAATATTCATTGCCTAAGCAAATTACATCACATTACGGAAATACAACTTCATAGTCAATTGTGAACCATGGTATTTTTAGGAGGAACAAGTCAGATGAACTTATTAGCAAAAACAAGAAAAATTAATGCAATGCTCCAAAAAGCAGCAGGAAAAGCAGTTAATTTCAAAGAAATGGCAGAAAGTTTAAGTGAAGTAATCGAAGCGAATGTATTCGTCGTTAGCCGTCGCGGAAAATTACTTGGAATCGCAGTAAGCCAACAAATCGAAAATGAACGTATGTATAAAATGTTAGAAGATAAGCAATTCCCTGAAGTGTATACAAAGAATCTATTCAACATCCAAGAAACATCTTCTAACCTCGATATTGAAAGCGAATATACAGCTTTCCCAATTGAGAATAAAGAGTTGTTTTCAAATGGCCTAACTACCATCGTTCCTATCATGGGCGGGGGAGATCGTTTAGGAACATTGATTCTTGCTCGATTACAAGATAAGTTCCATGATGATGACTTAATCTTGGCGGAGTATGGAGCCACTGTTGTTGGAATGGAAATCCTTCGTGAGAAATCAGAAGAGATTGAAGAAGAGGCACGTAGTAAAGCAGTCGTTCAAATGGCTATATCTTCACTTTCTTACAGTGAATTAGAAGCTATTGAACATATCTTCGAAGAACTTAAAGGGAACGAAGGATTACTTGTTGCATCTAAAATTGCAGATAGAGTTGGTATTACTCGTTCAGTAATCGTGAATGCACTTAGAAAACTTGAAAGCGCCGGTGTTATTGAGTCACGTTCATTAGGGATGAAAGGGACGTACATCAAAGTATTGAACGATAAATTCCTTAACGAATTAGAAAAACTTAAAAATAACTAAAATTCAGCTCTAGATATAAAGCTGATAGTACCAAAGGAAAGGGTTCGGGAATTTAATTCCGGATCCTTTTTTTATCTTTAAATGTAGATGGAGAAAATTAGCATCTCGATTTCTAGCAATCTAACCAAAAAGGCACGATCTCTTAGTGGGTGAGAGATCGTGCCTTTTTGGGGTTAGGTACGAAATATAATCGTATATATATTAAATTGCACTTATTTAATATATCCTTCATCCGGTAAAACTAAGGTAGTAGTTATAAGAACATGTAGGAGGTTCAATTTATAATGAAGTTTTCCATTATAGGGTAATTGGAATCAAATTCTAATAGGCAGTATGAGGATAAAGAATCGTTTATCCAAAATACAGTATAATTTTCCTTATAAAGGGTAATTATACTGTAATAGCTATTTGAATAGACAGTCCTCTATGGTCAATAAAAGATTGTTTTCATTAATTTTAAGAATACTTTATATCTCAGGCATTTATTAATCGGAATTTCCGGGAAGTTTAATATGTGGAAAAAAGTCGAATGCTTTAATAGTTTTATATTCTTTCAAAAAAATTAGGGAGTCAGTATTTGTAAAAAATCTGATTTTTTACACGTTAATTCACCCTTTGCTGAAGCAGTATGTAGATTACCATTAAACCATTACCAATATATACCTGGTGGTTTCTATACTAATTAGTTCTAAAGTATCAGGTATATTGGTTTGTGATTCTGTATGATAAATAAGTATTTAAAGATAAAAAATGGATAAAATCATAAAATAATGTAATATAACGTCACAATTGACTAGAAATTTAAATAAAAAAGCTATAAATTTGAGCAAATTGTGACATTTTTCGACTATAATAGGTCTAAAGTCTATATATTGATTATAGACATCGTTCTTGCGTTTCTTTAAAATTAAGGATATTAAGATAATGGATTTATTTATCACATAAGTTATTATTTGCTTGGATAGAAAGAGGGGAACGACAAAATGGAGTTATTTTCAAATACCTTTCAATCACTGGAAAACGCTCTGAATTTTTCTAGTACGAAACAAAAGGTCATTTCGCAAAATATTGCTAATTCCGATACGCCGAATTATAAGGCGAAAGATGTTTCTAATACAAAGTCCTTTCGAACAGAACTTGATACGGCTATTCAATCATATCGTACCGATGACAGGCACTTTAGCTTTAAATCAAACGGCAAAGCGACTTCTTCCATTGTTACACAGAACAATGTGAATTATAACAGTAACGGGAACAGTGTGGATGTCGATAAAGAAATGACGGACCTGGCTACGAATCAAATTTATTATAATGCTGTAACGGATAGACTTTCGGGTAAATTCCAGTCATTGGAATCAGTGATTAGGGGTGGGAAGTAATGGGGATTTTTCAGAGTATTAATACGACGGGCTCAGCTTTGACTGCCCAAAGGCTTCGGATGGATGTGATTTCTGCCAATATGGCCAATGCCGATACGACTAGAGCCGAATTTGATGCGGAGTCGGGACAATGGAAACCTTATTCAAGAAAATCGGTTGTTCTGCAAAATAAGGAAGCAAGTTTTGCAAGTTTTCTAGATGCAGCAACCGGAAAAACGAACGGTACGGGTACAGGTGTAAAAGTATCAGGAATTGTTAAAGATGAAACACCATTTGAACTGGATTACAATCCAGATCACCCAGATGCAAATGAAGATGGATATGTAGAGATGCCAAACGTGGATCCACTGAGAGAAATGGTCGACTTAATGAGCGTCACTAGATCCTATGAAGCCAATGTCACTGTTTTGAATGCATCAAAGGGAATGATGATGAAGGCATTAGAAATCGGTAAATAATTTTTGATTGGAGCGTGTGCATTATGGAGGGGATTTCTCTTTCAAGCATAAGCAATATAGATAAAGCATGGAAAAGTCAGCAGACTAACACAAGTACACCATACGAAGCGCAACAAGATTTTGCGTCCGTATTAAAAGAAACTATGAATAAAGTTAACGAGGCCCAGGTATCATCGGACAGCCTTACAGCTAAGTTAGCTAACGGAGAAGACGTAGAACTTCATAATGTGATGATTGCTTCACAAAAGGCGAGCATTACGATGCAGGCTACGTTAGAGGTTCGGAATAAAGTGGTCGAAGCCTACCAGGAAATGATGAGAATGAGCATTTAACATTCATTTTAAAGACCTCATATAAAGAGAGAAAAAATGGCTAGGGGGAAAATGCCTCCTCTCATAAATTCATAGACTGACCGGGGGATTTAAATGAATGATGCACTAGTGAACTTTAAAAATAAAATAACTGGTTACTGGAGTACAAGAAGTAGAAAACAAAAGATGATAATGATTGGTTCAACGGCATTAGTCATCATCATCGTCATGGTTGCCTCATTTTTCGCAACCCGAACGACATTGGTTCCGTTATATTCCAATCTGAAACCATCCGAGACGGGTAGCATAAAAGAAAATTTAGACAGTCAAGGAATAAAAAACGAGATTGCGGATAACGGTACAACCATCAAAGTACCACAAGAAAGTGTTGATACGCTCAAAGTCGAACTAGCGGCTGAGGGAATACCTGAGTCTGGTAGCATCGATTATTCATTCTTTAGCCAGGGAGCTGGATTGGGAATGACTGAAAATGAGTTTAATGTAATTAAATTGGATACGATGCAAACAGAGTTATCCAATTTAATAAAGAAAATTGATGGAGTCGAGGACGCTAGCGTAATGATTACGCTTCCTGATAAAGGAGTCTTTGTCAGCGAATCCGCCGGTGAAGCTTCAGCATCGATTGTATTGAATACGAAATCGGGCTATAAGTTCGAGGAGAGTCAAGTCAATTCCCTATATCATCTTGTTTCGAAAAGTGTTCCCAACCTTCCTACAGATAATATCGTCATCATGAATCAAGATTTTGAGTATTATGACCTTAAAAATGAAAATTCGTCATTCGGTTCTGCTTTTCAATCTCAAAATGAGATAAAAAAAGAAATAGAACGAGATATACAAAGACAAGTGCAAAATATGCTTGGAACTATTATGGGGCGGGATAAAGTGGCCGTTTCCGTTACGACCGACATTGATTTTACTCAAGAAAATCGGGAAGAGAACCTTGTGGAGCCGGTGGATGAGGAAAATATGGCTGGAATAGAAATTTCAGCCCAAAGGATCAACGAATCGTATAGCGGGGACGCAGCTGAAAATGGGGGAATTCCCCAAAGTGAAGACTCCGCGGATTCATTGGGTTCCAGTTATGTAGAAGGTACGACAGGTTCAGGCGATTATGAAAAATCAGATGAAACTATAAATAGTGAAGTGAACCGAATCAAGAAAGAAATCGTTGAAAGTCCATATAAAGTCAAGGATTTAGGCATTCAAGTCATGGTAGAACCACCTACCGCTGATGATCCGAATTCATTATCTCAACAGAGCGTGGATGATATCACACAAATCCTAAGTACGATTATCCGAACGACGATAGATAAAAAAGCGGTAGGGGAAGAACTGACAGATGATGAATTAAATCAGAAGATTGCCATTTCCGTACAACCTTTTAATGGAAAAATGAAGATCTCAGAAGAGGAGAATGCTTCCTCACTACCGATATGGGTTTATATTGTTGGTGGAGTTCTATTGCTAGTCATTATCATTCTATTAGTCTTATTCTTCCGTTCAAGACGTCAACGGGATTTGGAAGAGGAGTATTACGAGGAAGTAGAAGAGGAAGCCCAATTCGAAGTTCCTGATTTAAATAAAGAGACGGAATCGGAGGCCTCTTTAAAAAGGAAACAGCTTGAAAAATTGGCTAAAGAGAAGCCAGATGAATTCGCAAAATTATTAAGAAGCTGGATAGCAGAAGATTAGGAGGCCATGCAAGTGATAGATCGAAAGAAAAAGGGTGGATTGACAGGTAAACAAAAGGCGGCAATCCTCCTTATCTCCTTAGGCCCGGATGTTTCTGCATCCGTATATAAGCATCTTTCAGAAGAAGAAATCGAGAGGCTGACTCTGGAGATTTCAGGAGTTAGAAGTGTCGACTCGCACGATAAGGAAGAGATTTTAGAGGAATTTCATAACATCGCTTTAGCACAGGATTATATTTCGCAAGGTGGGATAGGATACGCGAAGCAGGTTTTGGAAAAGGCGTTAGGTACCGATCAAGCTGCGGCCATCATTAACCGTTTAACTTCATCCCTGCAAGTTCGGCCTTTCGACTTTGCTCGTAAAGCAGACCCAGGGCAAATATTGAACTTTATTCAAAACGAGCACCCTCAGACGATTGCCCTGATTTTATCTTATCTTGATCCAACACAGGCCGGACAAATTTTATCAGAACTGCCTCAAGAAGTGCAGGCAGACATTGCAAGAAGGATTGCTTTGATGGATAGCACTTCGCCAGAGATTATTAATGAAGTGGAACAGATATTAGAAAGAAAACTTTCTGCAACCGTTACCCAGGACTATACACAAACCGGTGGTGTCGAAGCTGTGGTAGATGTCCTGAACGGAGTCGATCGTTCCACGGAACGAACCATTTTGGATGCTCTTGAAATTCAAGACCCTGAACTTGCAGAAGAAATCAAGAAGAGGATGTTTGTCTTTGAAGATATCGTGACCCTTGATGGTAGAGCCATTCAACGCGTGGTTCGGGAATCGGATAATGAAGATCTTAAACTTGCACTTAAAGTGGCAAGTGAGGAAGTGAAAGACATTGTATTCCGCAATATGTCCAAACGGATGGTCGAAACCTTTGAGGAAGAAATGGAATATATGGGACCTGTTCGTCTACGTGATGTAGAAGAAGCACAATCAAGAATCGTTGCTGTCATTCGCCGCCTTGAAGAAACTGGTGAAATTGTAATCGCCCGTGGCGGAGGGGATGATATTATTGTCTAGAATTATTAAATCTCATCAGGCGAAGGAAGATGAAAGTAACAAATTCACGATTAAAATCCGGCAATTTGATGTCCAGGTAACAGAAAATGATGAGGGGCAAGTCACCAATCACTTCCCACTTAATGAATTTCTTAATCAAACCATACAAGAAGCGGATGCCATATTAATAGAAGCAAAGCAGCAAGCCGAAACGATTGTCGAAGAAATTCAACAAGCAAAGGATTATTGGGAGCAAGAGGAAAAAAGAATATACATTGAACAAGCACAAAAAGAAGGATACCAACAGGGCATTGAGGATGGACTTCAAAAGGGCTATAACGAGATGGCCGGGGACATCGCTTTTGCTAAAGAAGTGGTGGAGGCATCAAAAGTTGATTATCAGCAGCATCTTGAATCCTCTGAATCAGTCATTCTAGATATAGCATTGAACGTAGCCAAAAAAATCATCGGACAGCAATTGGAGGCTAAGGAAGAAACATTCTTATCTCTCGTTAAGGGAGCGATTAAAGAAGCAAGGGAATACCGGGAAGTTCAGCTGCACATTCATCCGTCCAGATACCAATCGATTCTTTCTCACAAGGATGAACTGATTTCGATTTTTCCAAAAGAAGCGGAATTATATATTTATCCTGATGATGAATTGGATGAAGGCAGCTGTATCATAGAGTCGGAGAATGGAAGAATTGATGCAAGTGTCGATAGTCAACTACTAGAAATTAAGGCAAAACTATCCGAACTGTTGGAAGGGGAGTAAAGATGAAAGCGAGAGACCTCATACCCTATATTGATGAAGTCGATACATTTAAACACTATGGCCGAGTCAAGCGTGTCGTAGGGTTGATGATTGAATCTCAAGGCCCTGAAAGCTCTGTTGGAGACGTTTGCTATATCTATACCGGTGTTCAAAAAAAGAAAAAACCGATACTGGCTGAAGTCGTCGGTTTCCGCGATGAAATGGTTATTCTCATGCCATTTACAGCTGTGAGTGATATTTCACCAGGGTGCATCGTCGAAGGAAGTGGGCGTAGCCTTGAGATAAAAGTGGGAAGCGGATTGATTGGCCAGGTTGTCGATCCTCTGGGTTTTCCCATCGATCATTCCCTGCTTCCGAAGGGACTAGCTACGGTACCAGTCGATCAAGATCCTCCTAATCCTATGGAAAGACCACCGATTGATGAACCGATTGATGTTGGTGTCAGGGTGATAGATAGTCTACTAACAGTCGGAAAAGGGCAACGTGTCGGGATTTTCGCTGGGAGTGGAGTAGGGAAAAGTACATTGCTAGGCATGGTGGCCAGGAATACGACAGCTGACTTAAATGTTATTGGACTTGTTGGGGAACGTGGTCGGGAGGTTCGGGAGTTCATTGAGAAGGATCTTGGTCCAGAGGGATTGGCTCGTTCCATTGTGGTGGTGGCAACTTCCGATCAGCCAGCGTTGATGCGGATTAAAGGAGCAATGACAGCAACTGCAATTGCAGAATACTTTCGGGATAAGGGATTGAATGTAATGTTGATGATGGACTCTGTCACAAGGGTGGCGATGGCCCAAAGGGAAATCGGACTAGCTGTCGGTGAGCCACCTACGACAAAAGGGTATACACCATCGGTATTCGCCATTCTTCCAAGACTTTTAGAAAGAACGGGAACAAATCAACTAGGATCTATCACAGCCTTTTATACAGTTCTTGTTGATGGAGACGATATGAATGAACCAATTGCCGATGCAGTCAGGGGAATATTGGACGGGCATTTCATCTTAGACCGTAATTTGGCAAACAAGGGCCAGTATCCCGCGCTTAATGTTTTAAAGAGCATCAGCCGAGTCATGAATAACATCGTTGGAGAAAGACACAAAAAGTCGGCAGAAGAACTACGTGCAAACTTATCTACTTATATGGATTCGGAAGATTTAATTAATATAGGAGCTTATAAAAGGGGATCTTCGAAGGAAATAGATAATTCCATAAAGCGCTACCCGGAAATCATTTCATTTTTAAAGCAGGGCACTCATGAAAAGGCGCCTAAAGATATAAGTATAGGAAACCTTGTAGATTTGATGGAAAGAGGTGAGTAGCTATGATTTATCAATATAAGTTCGAAAAGATCCTTACCATAAAAGAAAAAGAAAAAAGAGATGCACTATCTAAATATAATACAGCGCTGAAAAAGTTTGAAGAAGTGGCTGGAAAACTATATAAGTTCTTGAAGAAAAAAGAGGACTTACTGGCATTCCAAGAGGAAAGGTTGAGAAATGGTTTGTCCATTCAAGAAATTCGCCATCACCAGCTGTTTATGGACAATCTTGAAAAGCTCATAAGTCTTAGCCAGGAGGAAGTCATAGAAGCTCGTTATAAAATGAATGTCCTGCAAGAAGTATTAATGGAAAGAAATATTGAAGTGAAGAAGTACGAGAAAATGAAAGAAAACGATTTTCATAAATTCTTGGATATCATCAAGGAAGATGAGAATAGACAAATGGATGAAATATCTATCAGGCAATTCTTAAGTAAAGGGCGTTAGGTGATAGAATGCGTAAAAAAGAAGAACCAACTGGATTGGATGAATTGGAAGAAAGTAAAATAAGTAAATTTCAATGGTTTCTTGTCATCTTTATCCCTTTGATTTTTGCGGTGACTGTTGCATTGATCGTTTTTACTGTAGCCGGTGTGAATGTCATGGAAAAGGCTAAGGAGCTATCAGGGAAAATCCCCTTAACTGAACTATTTGAAAAAGATGATGAAAAAGTAAAACCCACGCAAGAGATTGGTAAGGATTCAAAAAGATTGGCTAGACTAGAGACTGAAATTAAAGACAAGGAAAAAGAGATAAAGAAACTTGAAAGCATCATTGACACCCGTGATCAAGCGGTCGAAAAGGCTGAGGCAGAAAAACAGCAAATACAAACTCAATTGAATCAGCTTAAAGAAAGCCAGGATGGGAGTAAACGGGCATTCAAGGACATCATACGCACATATGAAACGATGGCTCCTAAAAAATCAGCGCCAATCATTACGGAGATGAACGATGAAGATGCCGTGAAAATCTTGGCAAGTATGAAAGCTGATACATTAGCGAAGGTCTTGGAGCAGATGACTACCGCAGATGCTGTCAGATTAACGAAGAAACTAACAGAGTCTAGTACGTAAGTCGCATGAAAGGAGGTGATTTAAACGTGAATTCGGCCATTAATTCGATGCTACCTTTGGCATCAGTGAATAAAAAAGTACAACCCAACCAGAGCCAAGGATCAAATGCCCAGTTTGGATCCGCCCTTCAATCCGCATTGACTGTAGAGACAGATTCGGACAAGACGTTGGATGCAGAATCTATCACTCTTTCGGAGGAAAAACTCACAACACTAAAGGATTTGGTGGATTTCTTGAAACAATCCAATTTAAGTGATCTTGAAGGGGGAGTAGCAGCTGAGGACTTGTTAATAAACGAGTCGTCAGGTTCGGGAGAGTTACTTTTACAGCTACTGCAAATTCTTAACGGTGATGACAAAACTAGTCTAGAGAGATTTTTTACAAGTATCGAAGAACTTGATTTAGATAGTGACCAGGAAGAGATGGCACTCGACGCTCAAAGTCTTCTCGGTGCTAATGTCATGGACCTATATACAATCCTTAAACAAGTTGCATCGTTAAGTGAAGATGAGTGGAAACAGCTCCCAATAGAGGGAACGGCAAACCTTTTAAAGCTAGTGAAAGTTCAGGAACTTCTATCAGAAACTAAAGATATGACACAGGACGAAGCATCCATCCAGAAGCAAATGAAGAACGTGCTTGATGGAATAACCGGAAAGCTTGAAAAATGGGTGTCCAATGAGCAACAGAAAAAAAGTGGAGATCTTGATTTTTCAGTTCTAGTGGATAAAGGGCAGAATAAATCTCTCGAAACGGTGAGGAATGCATTCTCTCGGATGGTAGGGGCTGATAAAGAAGGAAACAAGCAAGGTCTGGGTTTGCCAATACAGATTGTAAAGTCAGCTCACTTTAAGCTCACTCTAACGAAAAGTGGAAATTCAGGAACGCTTAGCAATGAAAAGGTTTTAAATGAAGCTATTAACCAAGGTGCAAGTGTACAGGGGCAAATCACAAAACTGGAACAGCTGGTTATGACAGCTTCCAAAGATGGACAGACGGTTAGTCAAGATGAATTCGTCAAGCGATTTGAATCCATTTTGAACAAATCAAATTTCTCAGGAACGAATGGCGTCAATAAGCTGTTAATTAGACTGAACCCTGAACACCTGGGCTCGCTCAGAATTGAATTGATCCAAAAAGATGGACTGATGACAGCAAGAATCTTAGCCACTACAGCACATGCAAAGGATATGTTGGAGAACCAAGTTCGAGGATTAAAGCAAGCCTTCAGCGGGCAGAACATTCAAATCGAAAAAATCGAAATTGTACAGGCCTTCAACTCTTTCAATGCAGAGAAATTCAGCCAGAAAGATGCAGAGGACCAAAGCAGACAACACCAAGAAAGCAAGCAGGAAAGTAACGAAGAATCAGAAAGTGAATTTACCAGTTCATTTGCTGAAGCCCTGTTAAATCTAGAAGTGTAGGTGAAGAAATGACGACGATTGATACATCACTCATGTTATCAAACTATCAAACCGAAACAAGAAAAACGGGGGATAATCTAGGAAAAGATGATTTCCTGAAGTTGTTGCTTACTCAACTGCAAAATCAAGACCCTTCAAGCCCGATGGACAACTCGGAGTTCATAGCCCAAATGGCGACTTTTTCATCTTTAGAACAGATGATGAATATCGGAACTAAAATGGACGAGTTGCTTGCATCCAATCAGCAAAATAGTTTGATGAACTATAACTCCTTTGTTGGTAAAGAAGTGACATGGCATAAACTTGACGAGGGTGATGAGAACCTTGCAATTGAAGAAGGAACAGGAATCGTGGATTCAATTCAATTTAAAGGAGATAAAGTTTATTTCCTTTTAGAAGATGGAACCAAACTTGAACCGGCGAATATTTCAGCCATGAAGCAGACGGGAACAGGCTCAAATAGCCTGACGACAGCAAGCGAGCTGATTGGTAAAAGTGTCACGTGGAATGATGAGAAAAACGGTGAGCAGTCGGCCATTGTAACATCAGTATCGATGAATAATGGCAAGCTGCAAATCGAAGTGGATGATGAAACAGGCACAAAATTATCAAGAGAGCAATTGATAAAAATAGCTGGCGCTTAAGGAGCGGAACGATGAATAAACTAGGCTTTCAAACTAATTCCGCTCAAGCGATACCACTGATGAAAACACCCTTGAGACAAAGGCAAACGGTCCAGCAAGGATTTCAACAGCACTTCAAGACAGCTGTAACAGATGTTGAAAAACTGACGATCAGTAAACACGCCCAAATGCGGATGAATCAAAGGAAAATAGAAATAAATCCCCAAACTTGGGATCTAATTGCCGATAAAGCAAGTGAGGCCAAAAAGATGGGAGTGACAGAGTCACTCATAATCACCGATAATGCGGCGCTCGTAGTCAGCACGAAAAATAACAAAGTTATCACTGTCATGGACCGAGATGAAGCATCGTCTCAAATTTTCACGAATATCAATGGAACCATATTACTGGATTAACGGGCCGGCCCTAGTATAGGAAGCCTAGACTGTGGAATGACAGAAGCAGTCGCTAATATGAAAGGGGAACGTTTAATATGCTTCGTTCAATGTACTCAGGAATCAGTGGGTTGAAAAACTTACAAACAAAATTGGATGTCATCGGGAATAATGTGGCTAATGTAAATACGTATGGTTTTAAGAAAAGCCGTGTTACTTTCAGTGATACGATGAACCAAACAATATCAGGGGCAAGTGCTGCAACGGAAAATAGAGGGGGGACCAATGCCAAACAAGTAGGTTTAGGATCTACCATCGCGACGATAGACACGATTCATAGTCAATCAAGCTTGCAAACTACTGGACGTGATCTCGACTTGGCCGTATCCGGTGACGGCTATTTCGTCGTCAAACAAGGTGACGCCTTATCGTATACACGTGCTGGAAACTTCTATTTAGATGATAATGGTACCCTCGTTAACTCGAGTGGATCCAAAGTGCAAGCCTACAAGGTTGATGCAAATGGAAAATTATCGAATACAATCGGTGATGTAGCAGTTAACGTAAATGCTGTTTTACCGGCAGTAAAGACAACTACAGTAACTGTGAGTGAGAATCTTGCAGCAGACGCTATTAAGGGTTCCGTATTTAGTCAGCAAATCAAAGTGATTGATGATAAGGGTCAAGAACAAACGAAAACGATGTATTTTCAAAAAACATCTGAACCAAATGCTACTACTGGTTCATGGGATGTATTTGTAGACAAGGAACCACCGACTGTTCCTGGTACTACAGGTTCAGGTCAATTAACTACTCTTGCTTTTGATAATAACGGTAATTACACTTCTGGTAATAAAACAGAAGCTACCATAAATTATAATTTTTCAAACCTTACCCAAGTTGCAGGAACAACAACAGCTCTTGTCAATCCAAACGGTAATAAAGAAGGAAAACTGGAAAGCTTTAACTTCGGCGCTTCAGGTGAAATTAATGGAATATACTCAAACGGGAAAATCGTGACATTGGGTCAGTTGGCCATCGCCAAGTTCTCAAACGCTTCTGGTTTAACCAAAACTGGCGGTAGCACATTCCAGGAATCGATTAACTCAGGAACGGCGAACATCGGTGTAGCTGGGGATGGCCGCGGAACAATTGCATCCGGGTCATTGGAAATGTCCAACGTCGATTTATCCGAAGAGTTCACGGAGATGATTGTTGCTCAGCGTGGTTTCCAGTCGAATTCGCGGATCATCACGACGTCTGATGAAATTCTGCAAGAACTGGTTAACTTAAAACGATAGTTTAAGGGAGGGAGGAGCCAGGTGCTGATTTGCTCTGGCTCCTACATATTATTATTAAAGTGACAAGGCTGAATGGCAAGAGATTTCATATTAATGCATTGTACATAGATACGGTCGAATCGCTGCCGGATACGACCATTACTTTTACAAATGGCAAGAAGATTGTAGTACTTGAGAAAGAAGAGGAATTGATTCAGGCTATCATTCAATTCTACCGTTCCGTTAACGTTCTTGGATTTCAAAAAGATGGGGAGGGAAGCGTATGAAAAAAAAGCTATTGACGATTATATTGATTATGCTTGTGGCGATAACCCTGGTTGGCGTCATAGCAGTAGTGGTTGTTACGAAGTTATCTGACCCCACATCAGCAGAGGACAAGCCAAGTATAGATGAAATTGTTAAATCTTCTGTAGAAATTCCGGAGATTACGACGAATCTAGCGGGCAATGATTATATTAAAATATCATTTATGGTCCAGACAGATAGTAAAAAGGCTAAAGAAGAACTCGAAAAAAGGAATTTTCAAGTGAAAAATATCATTATAACCGAGCTTTCCGAAATGAAGGCAACAGAATTGACAGGTAAAAAGGGCAAGGAAAAACTTCAGAATACATTACAGACTAAAATTAATGAATTAATGGAAGAAGGAAAAGTTGAAAAGGTTTATATAACCTCCTCGATCCTTCAATAAGAACATCCTGACTTCATTAAATAAGAAGGGGAAGTTTTGGAGGTGAATGCTAATGTCCGGGGAAATATTATCGCAAAATGAAATTGATGCACTACTATCAGCGATTTCTACAGGAGAAATGGATGCAGATGATTTAAAGAAAGAAGAAATAGAAAAAAGGGTGAAAGTGTACGACTTCAAGAGAGCGCTCCGGTTCTCGAAAGACCAAATCAGGAGTTTGACACGCATCCATGACAATTTCGCAAGGTTATTGACAACCTACTTTTCAGCGCAGCTAAGAACCTATGTTCAAATTTCGGTCGCTTCCGCTGACCAAATCCCTTATGAAGAATTTATACGGTCCATCCCCAAAATGACGATTTTGAATGTATTCGAGGTCCCACCTTTGGATGGTCGCATCATACTGGAGGTCAACCCGAATATTGCGTATTCCATGATGGACCGGGTGTTGGGGGGCAGGGGCGTCAGTGCAAATAAAGTCGACAGTCTAACGGAAATCGAAACGAAAATCATGTCAAACCTCTTTGAGAAGGCTTTTGAGAATTTACAGGAAGCCTGGGAGACGATTGTCGAAATCGAACCGGTGATGACGGAATTCGAAGTGAATCCGCAGTTCTTACAGCTAGTTTCACCCAATGACACAGTGGTGGTCATCTCGTTGAATACCCAGATTGGTGAAACAAGCGGAATGATCAATATATGTATACCGCACGTCGTTTTAGAACCGATTATACCAAAGTTATCTGCTCATTACTGGATGGAAACTTCCCAAAAAGAAAGACTGCCTGAGGAAATCAAGGTCTTGGAAACGCGTATCAGGAATTCAGACCTCCCAATCATTTCCGAACTTGGAACCACTGATATTACCATACAGGATTTTCTGCTTCTTGATGTAGGTGATGTTATCGATTTAAATCAGGCAATCGATCAACCTTTATTAATTAAAGTTGGAGGAATTCCAAAATATAGTGGGCAACCAGGCAAAGTAGGTAAAAAACATGCCATCCAGATTCTTGATATTTTGAAAGGGGGAGACGAAGATGGTAAGTGACGAAATGCTTTCACAAGACGAAATAGATGCCCTTTTAAAAGGTACAGACGATACAGATGAAGAGGTAAGCTCGCTTCCCATTGCTGATTATTTATCAGCAATGGAACTGGATGCACTCGGTGAAATCGGGAATATCTCTTTCGGAAGCTCAGCAACTGCATTATCCACCTTATTGAACCAAAAGGTGGATATCACGACTCCGACTGTTACCATCATTGAAAAAGGTAAAATAGCAGAGGAGTTTCCACAGCCATATGTGGCCATCCAAGTAAGGTATACGGAGGGGTTTTCCGGTATCAATATGCTTGTCATCAAGCAAAGTGATGCAGCCATCATCGCCGATTTGATGTTGGGTGGTGATGGATTAAGTCCTTCGGATATGCTAGGGGAAATCCAATTAAGTGCGGTCCAGGAAGCAATGAATCAAATGATGGGGTCCGCCGCTACGTCAATGTCGACCATTTTCAGCAAAAAGGTTGATATTTCTCCACCTAGCATAGATTTACTCAATTTTTTGAACGGCGAAGGCGAGGACGCCATCCCGAACGAAGATCTATTTGCAAAAATTTCGTTCCGGCTGCGCGTCGGTGATTTAATTGATTCAAGCATCATGCAGTTATTGCCTTTAGAGTTCGCTAAGGGGTTGGTCGATGAACTATTGAATGGTACCGGAGATAGTGAACCTGCCGAAATTCCAAAAGCGATGGAACAGGTGGCCATAAATCAGCCGCAGAGCATTCCGACACAAGCGACTGTTCAATCACAGATGCCCATTACGAACCAATCAGTCCATGATCCATATGGACAAATGCCTTATCAGGCACAACAACAGACTTATCAAATGCCTAATGAACCTCAGCATTTTGGTTCACCAAGTGCATCCAATGGTAAGCCTGTAAATATCCAACCAGCTAGTTTCACAAGTTTTCAGCCTTATCAACTTCAAGAATCGGAAACGAAGAACCTCAGCATGCTGATGGACATTCCACTTCAAGTAACGGTAGAACTTGGCAGGACAAAGCGTTCGGTCAAGGAAATCCTGGAGTTGTCATCCGGTTCTATCATTGAATTGGATAAACTGGCTGGGGAACCTGTTGATATTCTTGTAAACAGCCGGTTAATCGCAAAGGGTGAAGTTGTTGTCATTGATGAAAACTTTGGAGTTCGAGTTACTGATATTATGAGTCAGAGCGACCGATTAAAAAAAATTAGATAAAATTTGGGGGAAGAAACAAAATGGCAAATAGAATATTAATTGTAGACGATGCAGCATTTATGAGAATGATGATCAAGGACATTCTTTCTAAAAATGGCTTTGAGATTGTCGGGGAAGCGGCAGATGGAGCCCAAGCAGTTGAGAAATATAAAGAAACACACCCGGATCTTGTAACGATGGATATAACGATGCCTGAAATGGATGGAATTACCGCATTAAAGGAAATTAAAAAGGTAAATCCTCAAGCCAAGGTCATCATGTGCTCTGCAATGGGCCAACAAGCAATGGTCATTGATGCCATCCAAGCGGGAGCCAAAGACTTCATTGTAAAACCGTTCCAAGCGGATCGCGTATTGGAAGCCATAAATAAAGCACTAAGCTAACTAAGAGGGTGTCTTCATATTGTTTGCTTTTAAAAAATGGCTTCAAGTTTCACTAGCGCTAGTCATTTTGTTTTGCGGGGCCATTCAGGTCCATGCACAAGATCAGGATGACACAGTAAAGAATTTTTTTGAGCCAGAAAATTCAAAAACGGATAAAACTGATAAATCAAAAGAATCCCTTTCTACCGATTCCCAATCTACCGATGAAGCAACGAATCCTGAAAAAGTGGGGATTACTGGATGGGAGTTCCTCAGGATGATTCTTGCGACCATTTTTGTGGTCGTGCTGCTCTATATAGTTTTAAGATTTGTAGGAAAGAAAAGCAAAACGTATCAAAAAGCCAATTCGGTTGAGAATCTGGGAGGTACGAGTCTCGGGGCAAACCGATCCGTACAGCTTGTAAAAGTCGGAGGAAGGATTCTAGTCGTAGGCGTTGGTGAAAACATCCAACTTTTAAAGGAAATAGATGATCCAAAAGAATATGAACAGCTGATAGAAGATTACAATGGGAAAATGGACCAGATGATCCAGCCAAGAGATTTTGTGGCAAAAATGAAAGGCAAATGGCTGAAAAAGGATGAAACAGAGACTAATAGTTTTTCCTCGGAGTTCAAAAATCAGCTCGAGAAAATGTCTAAAAGCAGGAAGAAGCTGTTAAAAGAACTTGATAGGAAAGGAAGAGACAAAGAATGAATGAGTTCATGGAGTTCTTTAACAACAGTGATCCCACTAGCGTCTCTACTTCCGTCAAGTTAGTTCTTTTGCTAACCGTTTTATCTCTTGCTCCTAGTATATTGATTTTAATGACGTGTTTTACGAGGATCATCATCGTACTCAGTTTTGTCAGGACTTCGCTGGCGACGCAACAGATGCCGCCGAACCAGGTACTGGTCGGCTTGGCTCTTTTCATGACTTTTTTCATCATGGCTCCCACTTTCCAGGAAGTGAATGAGAAGGCATTGACTCCTTTATTTAATGAAGAAATTGATTTGGAAGAGGCGTATGAGCAAGCAGCGATTCCTTTTAAGGAATTTATGAGCGCTCATACGAGACAGAAAGACCTGGCCTTATTTCTTGACTATGCCCAGGTAGAACAGCCAAAAACGATACAGGATATCCCCTTGACTGCTTTTGTTCCAGCATTTGCAATCAGTGAAATTAAAACGGCCTTTCAAATAGGATTCATGATTTTCATTCCATTTTTAGTGATAGATATGGTTATTGCCAGCGTCCTGATGTCAATGGGGATGATGATGTTACCGCCGGTCATGATTTCCCTCCCATTCAAGATCCTTCTCTTCATTCTTGTTGATGGTTGGTATTTAGTAGTGAAGTCATTATTACAGAGTTTTTAAGCAGGTGAGAAAAGATGAGTGCAGATTATGTGATTGATGTAGCAGAAAAAGGGATTTATATGGTGTTGATTATTGCGGGTCCGTTGATGTTGATAGCTCTTGTGGTCGGGTTATTAGTAAGTATCTTTCAGGCAACCACTCAGATTCAGGAGCAAACATTGGCCTTCGTTCCGAAAATTGTGGCTGTTTTATTGGCGCTTATTTTTTTGGCCCCATGGATGCTCAGTCATCTATTATCGTACGCCAATGATATATTCGGTAATTTGAATCGATTTGTAGGTTAGGGCATGGAGGAAATATTCCCTTACTTTCCTGCTTTTTTATTAATAGTAGTCAGGGTTACTACCTTTTTCGTGGCCATGCCGATTTTTTCGTATCGATCAATTCCGATACAGCACAGAATCGGGTTGGGGGTTTTCCTGGCTTGGATCATGTACTATACCATCGATGCCCCGGTTCTGGATTTGGATGTGACTTTTTATTTATTGATCATGAAAGAAGCACTTGTAGGACTTTTCATTGGGTTTGCTGCTTATATGATTTTGTCTGCGGTCCAAATTGCCGGTGGGTTAATCGATTTTCAACTGGGCTTTTCGATAGCGAATGTCATCGATCCACAAACAGGAGCACAAAGTCCCTTGATGGGACAATATTTATACACGATAGCCCTATTGTTTCTATTAAGCACCAATGGTCATCATTTACTACTGGATGGAATCTTTTATAGCTATCAATTTATCCCGATTGACCAATTGTTCGTCCCGTTCGGCGACCAAACAATAATAGAGTACTTGGCCAAGGCGTTTAGTAAAGCATTTATGATTGCCTTTCAAATGGCGATCCCAGTTGTGGGGAGCATATTTTTAGTGGATGTCACGCTTGGTATCCTAGCAAGGACCGTTCCTCAACTAAATGTTTTTGTTGTCGGCATCCCTGTGAAAATCATCGTGGGTTTAGCGATTGTCATCATAGTCATGGGAATGATGATGACGGTTGTGTCACAGTTATTTAACTTCATGCTCCTGACGATGCGTCAGTTAATGCAGCTGATCGGGGGCTTATGACAATGGAATGGATACAACTGGATTTACAGTTTTTCGCCGGTGAAAAAACGGAAAAGGCAACCCCAAAAAAACGTCAGGATTCAAAGAAAAAAGGACAAGTTGCCAAAAGTCAGGATGTCAACACATCAGTTAATTTAATCACTGTATTCTCAGTGTTGCTGCTGATGGGACCCTATATGTACAATCATTTACTCTCCCTTATGAAGAAATACCTACAGAACTTCACGATGGCCGATTTCAGTGAAGAGGGGATGCAAGTCATTTTGCTCGAAATTCTTGTAGAGATGGGACTTGTTCTGGGTCCTGTTTTTCTGGCAGCAGTGGTAGCAGGGATTTTGGCCAATGTGATGCAAATCGGTTTTATGTTTTCTACGGAATCGATTCAGTTCAAGCTCGAAAAGCTGGACCCCATTAAAGGGTTTAAACGAATTTTTTCCATGAGGGCAATTGTTGAATTATTGAAATCCATTCTTAAAATATCATTTGTTGGTTTTGTTGCTTTTTATGTACTCTGGAACCGTATGGAAGAGATTATGATTTTATCACAGATATCTGTGGCAGATGCAATGGCAACATTGGCGGATATTACGATTAAAGTAGGGTATTATGCTGCCGTGGCTTTATTGTTCATTGCACTATTAGACTATATGTATCAAAAATATGACTTTGAAAAAAACATCCGGATGTCTAAGCAAGATATTAAGGATGAATATAAAAATTCTGAAGGCGACCCGCTCATTAAATCTAAAATCAGGCAAAAGCAACGTCAGATGGCTGCCCAGAGAATGATGCAGGAAGTGCCGAATGCGGACGTTGTCATTACAAACCCCACGCATTTTGCCATTGCTTTAAAGTATGATGAAAATGAAGCGGAAGCTCCCTTTGTCGTGGCGAAGGGTGTGGATTTTGTTGCTCAGAAGATTAAATATATCGCGAAAGAAAATGATGTCGTCATGGTGGAAAATCGGCCTTTGGCAAGATCTTTATATGATCAAGCCGAAGTGGGACAAGCGATACCGGAAGAGTTTTTTAAGGCAGTCGCTGAAATACTGGCCTTTGTATATAAAACGAAAGGCAAGCTTTAAAAGGTAGATTGTTACCTGTTAGTTAGGAGAGAAAAACATGCGAGCAAGAGATTTGGTTGTTATATCGAGTGTCATCATGATTGTCGCCATGTTGGTCATACCATTACCAACTTGGTTATTAAGTATCTTACTTCTTTTAAATATATCTCTTGCGCTGTTGGTTCTATTGACTACGATGAATATGAAAGAGCCGCTTGAGTTTTCAATCTTTCCGTCGCTGCTCTTATTATTAACCCTTTTCAGACTTGGATTGAATGTGTCCACGACTCGTGCCATTTTGACGTATGGAGATGCTGGCGGTGTCGTTGAAACCTTTGGCTCCTTTGTGGTTGGAGGGAATGTTCTTGTAGGTTTAGTGGTATTTATAATCTTGGTCATCATCAATTTCATTGTCATCACGAAAGGGTCCGAAAGGGTATCTGAAGTAGCGGCAAGGTTTACGCTGGATGCGATGCCTGGGAAACAGATGGCCATTGACGCCGATTTGAACGCTGGGATGATCTCTGAAGGCGAAGCACGTACAAGGCGAGAAAAAATCAGCAACGAAGCCGATTTCTATGGATCCATGGACGGAGCGAGCAAGTTCGTAAAAGGTGATGCCATAGCAGGTATAATCATTGTCATCATCAACTTGATTTTTGGGATGATTATCGGTGTCATGCAATTGGACATGAGCTTTGGCGAATCAGCCGTCCATTTTTCGATGTTATCGGTGGGCGATGGAATCGTCAGCCAAGTGCCGGCATTACTGATTTCAACGGCTACAGGGATTGTCGTGACTCGTGCGGCTTCTAATGGCAATTTAGGCGCGGATATCGTTGAGCAGTTATTTCAATTTCCTAAAATGCTTTACTTGACTGCAGCAACAATTTTCCTCCTGGGATTATTCACCCCCATATCGGATATATTCACAATGCCGATTGCTGCTTTGTTGGTTCTGGGGGGATATGTCATTTCCAAAACACCACAACCTGATGAAAGTGAAATCCAGGAGATGGAAGAAGTATTGGAAACGGACGAGATGAAAAGTCCTGAAAGCGTCGTAAACCTTTTGAGTGTCGACCCCATAGAATTTGAGTTTGGCTATGGACTAATCCCCCTTGCCGATACGAATCAGGGAGGAGACCTTCTCGATCGGGTTGTCATGATCCGCAGACAGCTGGCAATCGAAATGGGTCTGATTATCCCAGTGGTTCGGATTCGGGATAATATCCAGTTGAATCCTAATGAGTATCGCTTGAAAATCAAGGGAAGTGAAATTGCCAACGGAGAATTACTTTTGAACCACTATTTAGCCATGAGTCCTGGTATAGAGGACGATACAATAGAAGGAATCGATACGGTTGAACCGTCATTCGGTCTGCCTGCTAAATGGATTGCGGAAGACATGAAAGAGCATGCGGAAATGATGGGCTATACCGTGGTGGATCCTCCGAGTGTGGTTTCCACGCATTTAACGGAAGTCATCAAAGCTAATGCCCATGAACTTTTGGGTAGGCAGGAAACAAAACAATTAATCGATCATCTACGAGAAACATCGCCAATTCTCGTTGAGGAGGTCACCCCGAATCCATTATCGATTGGGGATGTCCAAAAGGTATTGGCAAAACTATTGAAAGAAAAAGTTTCGATAAGGAACTTACCAATCATTTTTGAAACGCTTGCTGATTATGGAAAGTTATCTACTGATACCGATTTGCTCACTGAATATGTAAGGCAGAATTTAGCGAGACAAATTACGAACTCCTTTATTTCAGGGGAAAACCGGATAAAAGTCATTACTTTATCGGGAAAAGTGGAGAAGGCGATTGCAGATGCGGTACAACAAACTGAACATGGTAACTTTTTATCGCTCGATCCTACTGTATCCCAGTCGATTCTAGAGGCGATTGCTAGTAAATTGGAGGAGCTGACTTTGATGGATCATCAACCGATTGTGCTTTGCTCCCCAGCTGTACGTATGTACGCTCGACAATTGACAGAACGTTATTTTCCCAATGTACCGATTCTTTCTTACAATGAACTCGAATCAAATGTAGAAGTACAAAGTGTAGGGGTGGTGAATATTGATTGAGGATAAAGAAATATATGGCACCTTCCATGTCTGAAGCCATGAAGCAGATACGACAAGAGTTAGGCAGTGAAGCGGTCATTTTAAGTTCGAAAGCGGTATACAAGGGTGGTTTTCTAGGGTTGTTCAAGAAAAGGAATATTGAAGTCATGGCCGCCATCGATCCCGTTTCACAGCCCTCCCAACCTGTAACTAAACAAAAAGAGAAAAAGCTGCCTGTAAAACCGGCACTTGAGAGTTCTATAGTGAAAATCAATGAACCGGCTGCACCAAAACAAAACAACCGGGGAGATGTTGAACTGTTAAAGGAAATTGAAGGGTTAAAAGGGATGATAAGAAATATACAAATCCCATCACACGCTCATTATCCGGAGAAATTACAACAGGTTTATGAGTATCTTATCGAACAGGATGTCAATACAGTTATCCGCTCACAAATCATGGACGAGCTCCTTGATAAATGGTTTGCTACTAAAGAGGATTCTACTGATGAAGAAATTAAAAACTGGCTAGAAGCATCTTTATGTAAACTAGTGGATCAGGTACCGAATGGAAGGCCCGGCCTACAGAAGAAATATATTAATATTGTAGGTCCGACAGGTGTTGGCAAGACAACAACTTTAGCCAAGGTAGCAGCAGAGACCATGCTGAAGCATGATAAGAAGGTAGCTTTCATTACAACCGACACGTATAGGATAGCTGCTATCGATCAGTTGAAGACATATGCAAAGATTCTAAACGTTCCAATCGAAGTGGCTTATAACTTGGAAGATTTCAAAAAAGCCACAGAACGCTTTTCTCATTATGATTATGTTTTTATCGATACAGCTGGAAGGAATTTTCGCAATCCGCAGTATGTTAAAGACCTAGGGGAAATCATCCACTTCACAGATGAGATGGAAACGTATTTAGTGCTTTCATTGACCTCGAAGCAAAAGGACATGGAGGATATTTATCGACAGTTCACGACGATTCCGATTAAGCAGATCATTTTTACGAAAGCGGATGAAACGTCTACTTTTGGTTCGATCTTTAATTTTATTCACACTCATAAATTGGGGGTAGCTTATATAACAAATGGACAAAATGTGCCAGATGATATTGAAAAAGCAACTTCATCCAATTTATTGAAGATGGTTCTTGGAGCTAAAGATTATGAAAGATCAAGCTGAAAATCTAAGAAGGAGACTGGAATTGCAAAAAAACCATTCAATGGCCAAGACACTTGCCATCTTGAGTGGAAAAGGTGGAGTGGGTAAATCCAACTTTTCTTTGAACTTTGCCATCTCCTTGTCGAAACTGGGAAAAAAGGTATTGTTGTTCGATATGGATATTGGAATGGGTAATATAGATATCTTATTTGGGCAGCATTCTCCATATAGCATCGTTGATTTTTTTGAAGATGGTCTAAGCTTGAAAGAGATCATGACCACAGGACCGGAACAAATTTCCGTAATAACAGGTGGAACGGGGCTGACCCACCTTTTTACTTTAGATGAAGATAAATATGGACGTTTTACTGAAGAATTTGGTTCTCTGCTAGAGAGTTATGATTATATATTGTTTGATATGGGGGCCGGTATCACACAGGATTCCGCAAAATTCCTTTTGTGCGTGGATGAGTTAATCATCATCACAACCCCAGAACCGACTTCTGTGATGGATGCTTACTCTACGATGAAATACATTCATTCAGTAAATGATGAGATTCCATTTTTTCTCGTTTGCAACAGGGTGTTCACGAAAAAGGAAGGGAAAGAAACGATGATCAGACTTCAAAATGCTCTGAGGAAATTCCTTGGGGCGGAGATGGTTGCACTTGGATATCTCCCCGATGATAGATCCGTTTCCAAAGCGGTTTCCAAGCAAATTCCTTTTATTCTTTCTTATCCTGATGCGGCTGTTTCCAAATCTCTAATCGAGATTGTATCTAGATATGTAAATCATGGATTTGATGAAGAATCAATTATACAAAAAAGTAATTTCCTGCAAAATATGAAACGATATTTTCTTGGAAAGTAGGTTTCCTTATATGGAAAAGGTTAAAGTGTTGATAGTGGATGATTCCGCGTTTATGAGGAAGCTGATTTCTGAACTTTTAGCAGAAGATAATAGAATGGAAATCATTGGGACGGCCAGGAATGGAAAAGATGCTTTATTAAAAATAAAATCGTTGAAACCGGATGTCGTCACCTTGGATGTTGAAATGCCGGTTATGGATGGATTAGAAGCGTTAAACCGGATTATGGAAGAATGTCCGACAGCAGTGGTCATGCTATCAAGCACGACGAAGGAAGGGACGGAAAGTACATGTATCGCCATGCAGAGTGGCGCCATTGACTTTATTGCTAAGCCTTCAGGGGCTATTTCACTGGATTTGCATAAAATTAAGGAAGAACTATGTGAGAAAGTTATGGCAGCCAGCCTTGCAAATGTTCACAAACTACAAAAAAGTGCGATAAATGTTGAAAGAAACCCATCAGACTGGAAAAAATATAGTAAAATAGAATCAAAAGAAATTAGCGATATTGATAATGATATAAAAAAATGGTTCCATGGGAATAAAAAGATTGTAGTTATTGGTACATCGACAGGAGGACCAAGGGCTTTGCAGACAGTATTGACGGGGCTCCCGGAAAATATCGATGCCCCTATTTTGATTGTCCAGCATATGCCTCCCAGCTTCACGAAATCCTTAGCCGATAGGCTCAATTCATTATCGAGGATACGGGTAAAGGAAGCGGAAGATGGGGAGTTGATTCAAAAAGGAGTAGCTTATATCGCTCCGGGGGGCTTCCATTTCAAAGTGAAAAAAGTTGGGTTGAGCCTTGCGGTAGAATTGGATCAATCCGAGCAGCGAAATGGGCACCGTCCTTCGGTGGATGTGCTTTTCGAATCAGTAAGTGAAATAGCGGAATTTGCAAAAATAGCTGTTGTCATGACTGGAATGGGTATGGATGGTTCAAGCGGACTTACCAAGTTGAAAAGAACTGGTCCCTTAAAGGCAATAGCAGAGTCACAGGAGACGTCAATTGTCTTTGGAATGCCAAAGGCGGCAATTGCTACCAATTTAATAGATAGCATAGAGGATGTAGATAAAATAGCAAAAGCCATAATTGGCTATTGCTAACATACGGGGGTGGAGATTGTATGGATATGAATCAGTATTTAGAGGTATTTATTGAAGAAAGTAAAGAACATCTTCAAACGTGTAGTGAACAGCTGTTGGTACTTGAGAAGAACCCGGAGGATCTTTCGATAGTCAATGAGATTTTTCGTTCCGCACATACTTTAAAAGGTATGTCGGCTACAATGGGCTATGAGGATTTAGCTAATTTGACCCATAAAATGGAAAATGTTCTAGACGCGATCCGGAACAGCAAAATTATCCTAACTCCTGAACTGTTCGACGTAATATTCTTGGCGGTGGATGACCTAGAAGCAATTGTCATGTCGATTGCTGAAGGCGGAGATGGCAAACGTGATGTGACGAACGTGGTGCGAAAATTGCAACAAATCGAAAAAGGTGAATCACTGGTTATCCCTACAATTAATGAAACGGCAGCAGCATCTCCCGTTCTAGAAACAATGGAACAAGCAACGATGGGCGAATATGACGAATTCGAAATGACTGTTTTGCAGCAATCCAAGGAACAAGGATTTAAAAGCTATGAAATTTCAATCAGCTTACGTGACGACTGCCTTTTAAAAGCTGCAAGAGTGTTTATGGTGTTTGAAGTTCTTGAAAAGTCAGGTGAGGTGATAAAATCGAATCCACCTGCTGAACTTTTGGAGGAAGAACAATTTGATCAGAAATTCACGGTTACATTGGTGACCAATGAATCGATTGAAGAGACCAAGAAAAAAATCATGAAGGTTTCAGAAGTGGATGTCGTCGAAATAACAGCCCTAAATCTGGAAGAACTACGTCATGCTGCAAATATTAAAGAGGAAAAAAAAGCGGCCGATAAAAAGCCTCAGGAAGGTACGGACCAGTCACCTTCAATCAATGAGGCTAAAGAAACAAAAAAAGCGGTCAAGCATGCTCCAAGCAAGACCATTCGGGTAAATATCGAGCGGCTAGATATATTAATGAACTTATTTGAAGAACTAGTTATCGATAGAGGAAGGTTAGATCAAATTTCAAGCGATTTGGATAACCAGGAACTGCACGAAACTGTGGAAAGAATGTCTCGCGTAACAAGCGATTTGCAAACGATTGTGTTGAACATGCGCATGGTTCCTGTCGAAACGGTATTCAACCGTTTTCCGAAAATGGTACGCCAATTAGCGAGGGATTTAAATAAAAAGGTAGATTTAGAGATTATCGGCGCTGAAACTGAATTGGACCGAACGGTCATTGATGAAATTGGCGACCCACTCGTTCATTTATTAAGAAACGCGATGGATCATGGAGTGGAGACACCTGAAAAGCGTCTTTCTATGGGGAAAAATGAAGTAGGGAAGATTCTATTAAAGGCCTATCATAGCGGTAACCATGTGTTCATTGAAATTGAAGATGATGGAGCTGGTATTAATAAAGAACGGGTTTTAAGTAAAGCCCTTTCCAATGGAATACTAACGAAGGAAACCGCCGCAACACTATCGGATAAGCAAATTTATGAATTGATTTTCGCTTCAGGTTTCTCCACAGCCGATACCATTTCGGATGTATCTGGCCGTGGCGTAGGTTTGGATGTCGTGAAGAACACAATAGAATCACTGGGCGGATCGGTAACAATCGACTCTAAGGAGAATGAAGGGTCCATTTTTCTCATACAACTTCCTTTGACGTTATCTATCATTTCCGTCATGTTAGTTGAAATTCAACAGGAGAAATATGCAATCCCTCTTTCTTCTATTATAGAGACAGCCATTATAAGAAAAGAAGATATTATGAATGCCCATAATCAACAAGTGATCGACTTTAGAGGAAAAGTGCTGCCACTCCTGTTCCTAAAGGACATTTTTGAAGTGCCCGTACAAAACGAAGAAGAAGAGTTTCTTTCAATCGTTATAGTCAGGAAAGGCGAAAAAATGGCGGGACTTGTAGTGGATTCCTTTATAGGGCAACTTGAAATCGTCTTGAAGTCATTAGGTAATTATTTATCGACTGCATTTGCTATATCTGGAGCTACTATTTTAGGCGATGGCCAAGTAGCCTTGATTGTCGATTGCAATGCATTGATTCACTGACCATTTTAATATATAGATTCGCTACAATCCTTCCTACCATTTGATTACTGGAGACCCTTTGGAAACAAGGGTCAATGGATGAACAGTAGATATGGTTGAGGGGTAAAAAGAGGAGGATAATTGAATGTCGACCACAAGTCCTGTTCAAGATATAAAAGTAATCGTGTTTCAAATCAAAGACAAAGAATATGCGATTCCGGTGGATAAAGTAAGTGGAATAGAAAAACTTTTGCATATAACAAGGGTGCCCAAAGCCGTTCCATTTGTTAAAGGTGTGATTAATTTAAGGGGTGTGATTACCCCCATTATTGATTTAAGAGTCCGTTTCGGTTTTGAAGAGGTTGAATATAACGATTCAACGAGGATCATCATCGTTGTCCTTGATGACATCGAAGTAGGGTTGATTGTCGATTCAGCCAATGATGTGCTTGACATTCCTGTCGAGAGCATTGAGCCTCAGCCGGAAGTTGTCGGTCATTTAGCTTCGGAATATATCAGCGGTGTCGCAAAAATTGAAAAACGTTTGCTTGTATTGGTGAATTTGGAGAAGGCCTTAAGTCTCGAAGCAAATGAAATCGTGAGAAAAGAAGGATAAAAGGGATGTCATTTATTGATAAAATCAACCCCATCCACCTTGATATCCTCAAAGAAATTGGGAATATTGGTGCGGGACATGCTGCTACTGCACTCTCTGCCATTCTTAATAAAAAAATAGATATGAATGTTCCTAATGTCCGGGTAGTTTCCTTTGATGAAATGATGGAATTGGCAGGGGGAGCAGAACATGTTGTGGCTAGTGTCTTTTTGCGAATTGAAGGAGATGCCACTGGAAGCATGATTTTTATCCTTTCATTACCTGTAGCTGAATATTTCATTCAACAGATGATAGGGGATGAAACCTTCTCCATTGATAAACCACAGCATTCTGAATTAGCTCTTTCTTGTCTACAGGAATTAGGGAATATCCTGTCGGGATCCTATCTTTCTTCTTTATCGGATTTTACTAAGTTGAATATATATCCTTCGGTTCCTTCCTTGAATATCGATATGGTGGGAGCAACTATCAGTTATGGATTACTGGAATTATCACAAGTAAGTGATTCTGCTATTGTGATAGATACCGTCCTAGCGCAGAATGAGAGGTTTGCTGAATCTATCAATGGCCATTTCTTTTTACTGCCCGATCCTGATTCCTTTGATACTATTTTTGCTGCCCTGGGAGTGACAATAAATGGTTGAATTATTGCAAATCCAAGTTGTTAAAGTGGGGATAGCGGATATGAATACTGTAAAACCTCCTTATTCGATTCGCACTTCAGGGCTTGGTTCATGCGTAGGGGTCGTCATTTATGATGAGAAAAGAGAGATTGCCGGTTTGGCGCATGTCATGTTGCCGGATTCTTCACTTGCTAAGTCTGGTCAGATTAATCGGGCCAAGTTTGCCGATACAGCCGTAAAGGAATTGGTGAATCGTCTGGTGAAGGAAGGAGCAAGGCCTGCTTTTTTAAAAGCAAAGCTGGCTGGAGGTGCACAAATGTTTCAATTTGCCTCTGGGGGGGATTTAATGAGAATAGGACCCCGAAATGTTGAAGCTGTCCGGAAAGAATTGGCTGATTTACGAATACAGGTCGTTTCGGAGGACGTCGGCGGGAACAGTGGTAGGACGATAGAATTCAATGTGACAAAGTGCATGCTTAATATCCGGACAGTAAATAAAGGGACTAGAAATATTTAATTGGGAAGATGAAATTTGCGCAGCCGGAAAGTGACGGGAACACTGCAATCAAAATATTGTTGCACCTAGAGCCTTCGAGGACCGTTTTGATTACAAAACGTAAACAATGTTAGGAGGAAATCCCATGTCTCAACTGACTATCGAAGAAGAACAGTTATGCTGGAAAAATTGGGTCGATTGCAGGGACCCGCAAGCAGGGGACGTTTTGGTGAAGAAATATGTTCCGCTTGTATCTTACCATGTCCAACGTATTTCAGTCAGCCTTCCTAGGAATGTCAGTCGTGATGACATTAGGAGCTTAGGGATGATGGGCTTATTTGATGCCTTGGAGCGCTTTGATCCAAAGCGTGATCTGAAATTTGACACATATGCTTCATTCCGGATCCGTGGGGCCATATTGGATGGTTTAAGGAAAGAGGATTGGCTACCGCGGAGTGCGAGGGATAAAGCGAAAAAAATCGATTCAGCTATTGAAAAATTGGAACAAAAATATATGCGGAACCTTACACCAAAGGAAATTGCATTTGAATTAAATATTCCGGAAGATGAAGTATATGCTGCACTTAACGAGCACTTCTTTGCCAATGTTTTATCCATGGATGAAAATCCTCAAGAACAGGATGACAAAGAAAAAACGAATTTCCATATTAAAGATGATAAAGCAGACCTGCCTGAAGAGAATGTTCTAAGACAAGAATTGTATGCAGAGCTAACAAAGGTCATAGAAACACTAAATGAGAAAGAACAGTTGGTATTGCAACTTTTTTATAAAGAAGAACTTACGCTGACGGAAATTGGACAAGTGATGAGTCTTTCCACATCAAGGATATCGCAAATTCACTCAAGGGCGATATTTAAACTTAGACATGCTATGCAGGATAAAAAAAGTTAACCCATATTTTTATTTAGTGTCATGCTTCGAGGCATGCTCTATGAGAAATGCATGGATTTATCAGTTTGGACAGACCATTCCGAACATTTTGAATCCATGTGAAGAACATGTGTTCGCAGGCAGTTATACAGAAGAATCACTATAGAAATATAGGGGTGGATGGCTGTGAGTTTAAAAGCAATCGAGATGCAAATTGCCCTTCCAAGAACCCAAGATGCCGGAAAGATCCAAGAACAACTTTTACAAAAAAATCTAATCCAACAGGATCATGCCACCCATCAAGGAAGAAAAGAAGAGGAACGAAAACAAACGACTGTAATGTGCGAGGAACAAAAGCTCCCAGCTCATTTTTATGAAAAGGAAGGTAGCGCGGATAAGGGTCCGTTTTTTAAACAGCGTAGGAAGAAAGACGATACGAGACAAACAACAGAGAATATAGATCCCCATCCCTATAAAGGAAAGAGTATCGACTATTCCGGTTAAGAGGAGGCACCATGTCAGTATTTTTTATGTTACTCCTTTTTAGTCTAAATATTTTCACGATTTTCGCCGTTATTCTTTTGTATCTTAGACAAAATCGATTAAGTAAGCTAGAAAAGGAACAAAAAGCCACCATAATTGAAATGGAAGAACTACTAACAGGCTATCTAATGGAAATGAAGGAAGATAACGAAGCCTTGATAAAAGCTTTTACACAAACTGACGTCTTACCTAATGAGAAAAAGATAGAAGAGTCAGTAATAGTAAAAACAAGGCCACCTATAGAAAAGGAAGCAGAACTAGAAAAGGAATCATTCCCTGACTATAAAGAACCAACTTTTAACGGGAAGAAATTGCAGGCTGCTAATGCTTATATGAACCAGACTGGAATAGAAGAAGAATTCAAGCCAGCCAATGAAGTGAAGGACAAGCTCGAACTTTCGGCGGAGGCCTCCATTTTAACCAAACAAGAGGCACGCGTGGAAAAAGATTTTTCAGCCATGCTACAGGATTCTTTAGAAGAATTATCATTAAATGAACAGGTAGACTATTTAGTGGAGCAAGGTCTTTCAATTGAAGATATCGCCAAAAAATTAAATAGGGGTCAAACGGAAATTGAGCTTTTATTAAAGTTCCGTATGGATAGATAAATATTGCTTGATTGTATCACCTGAGTATGATATATTATGAAATGGTGTTAATACACACGCCCGTGATTCTAGCAGATGGTGCTGTTTATACAGTTTCTGTATGAAAATGATCGGAGCGGAGGAAAAACAAAACCATTTAGGAGGAACTAAAATGTCAGTCATTTCTATGAAACAATTGCTTGAAGCTGGTGTGCATTTCGGACACCAAACACGTCGCTGGAACCCTAAGATGAAGAAATATATCTTCACTGAGCGTAACGGCATCTACATCATCGACCTTCAAAAAACAGTTAAAAAGGTTGAAGAAGCTTATAACTTCGTTAAAGAACTAGCTGCTAACGGTGGAACTGTTCTTTTCGTTGGTACTAAAAAACAAGCTCAAGAATCAGTTAAAGAAGAAGCTATCCGCTCTGGTATGTACTATGTAAACCAACGTTGGTTAGGTGGAACTTTAACAAACTTTGAAACAATCCAAAAACGTATTAATCGTCTTAAAGATATCGAAAAAATGGACGCTAACGGAACTTTCGAAGTGCTTCCTAAAAAAGAAGTAATCCAACTTAAAAAAGAATGGGATCGCTTAGAAAAATTCTTAGGCGGTATTAAAGATATGAAGACTCTTCCAGATGCGATCTTCGTTATCGACCCTCGCAAAGAGCGTATTGCTGTTGCGGAAGCACACAAATTAAACATTCCACTTGTTGGTATCGTTGATACAAACTGTGATCCGGACGAAATCGACGTAGTTATTCCTGCGAATGACGATGCAATCCGTGCTGTTAAATTATTAACAGGTAAAATGGCAGATGCTATCTTAGAAGCTAAACAAGGCGAAGAAACAGCAACTGAAACAACTACTGCTTAATAGTTGACAGAACTGCTTAACTAGTGAGAAAAAAAGGTGATAAGAGGATAATGCCTTTTATCCCTTTTTTTTGCACTAAATAAGCATACATAAATCCCGTGCCTTATCACGGCTGATTTTTGAAACTGGAGAGAACCGAGCTTTTTTGTCATAACGTTGACCAATAAATATTTTTTGTAAAAATTTGCTGCGATTTGTTGTATTTGTTGTTGAAAACAAGTATTATCTAGCAAAATGGGTAAAGACTGAATAAACCGCACTTAATTTGAGGAGGATTTATATTATGGCAATCACTGCACAATTAGTTAAAGAATTGCGTGAAAAAACTGGCGCTGGCATGATGGACTGCAAAAAAGCACTTGTACAAACTGAAGGAAATATGGATAAAGCGATTGACTTCCTTCGCGAAAAAGGAATTGCAAAAGCTGCCAATAAAGGCGACCGTATCGCTGCTGAAGGGTTAACTTCTATCGTAGTAGACGGAAACCAAGCAGTAATCCTTGAAGTGAACTCAGAAACTGATTTCGTTGCTAAAAACGAAGGTTTCCAAACTCTTGTCAAAGAATTGGCTTCATTCTTATTGGCTAACAAGCCTGAAACTGTAGAAGCTGCTCTTGAGCAAACAATGGAAAACGGTGTGAAAGTTGCTGATCATATCAATGCAGCAGTAGCTAAAATTGGTGAAAAATTAACTCTTCGCCGTTTCCAAGTCGTTACAAAAACAGACAGCGATGCTTTCGGCGCTTACCTACACATGGGTGGACGTATCAGCGTACTTACAGTTCTTGAAGGTACAACTGATGCTGAAGCAGCTAAAGGTGTTTCTATGCACATCGCAGCTCTTAACCCAAAATATGTTTCTCGTGACCAAGTAGACGCTACTGAGCTAGAGCACGAACGTGAAGTTCTTACTCAACAAGCCCTAAACGAAGGCAAGCCAGAAAAAATCGTTGCTAAAATGGTTGAAGGACGTATCAACAAATTCTACGAAGAAATCTGTGTAAACGAACAAGCTTTCGTTAAAAACCCAGATCAAAAAGTAGGACAATTCGTTGAAGCACTAGGCGGAAAAATCCTTTCATTCGTACGTTACGAAGTAGGGGAAGGTCTTGAAAAACGTCAAGAAAACTTTGCTGAAGAAGTAATGAACCAAGTTAAAAAAGACTAATCGATTGTAAGAAAATGGTTAAATAGGGAACACTATAGTGTTCCCTATTTTTTAAAATGTCCTGAATTTTTGATTAATGCAAGAATGAGCATGATGGACGAACAAAAAGATTACATAGTTGGAGGTTCTCATGGCTAAATATAAACGTGTCGTATTGAAACTCAGTGGTGAAGCATTGGCTGGAGACGAGGGTTTCGGAATTAATCCTGCAGTTATAAAGTCGATTGCAGAACAAGTAAAAGAAGTAGCTGAATTGGATGTAGAAGTAGCTGTGGTTGTCGGTGGCGGAAACATATGGCGCGGGAAAATCGGTAGTGAAATGGGCATGGACCGTGCAAATGCCGATTATATGGGCATGCTCGCTACAGTCATGAATTCATTGGCGTTACAAGATAGCCTCGAGCAGCTTGGGATTGAAACGCGCGTCCAAACGTCCATTGAGATGAGACAAGTGGCAGAACCATATATTAGACGACGTGCAATTAGACACCTGGAGAAAAAGAGAGTAGTCATTTTTGCAGCAGGAACAGGAAACCCATATTTCTCAACGGATACGACTGCCGCATTACGTGCAGCTGAAATTGAAGCGGATGTCATCTTGATGGCGAAGAACAATGTGGATGGCGTATACAATGCTGATCCTGTTAAAGACAAAAATGCAGTGAAGTATGATGAGCTTTCATATCTTGATGTGATAAAAGACGGATTACAAGTCATGGATTCTACTGCGTCCTCGCTATGTATGGACAATGATATTCCATTGATTGTCTTCTCTATTATGGAAAAAGGTAATATTAAGCGCGCTGTATTAGGCGAAACGCTTGGAACTATTGTAAGGGGGAAATAAAAGATGCCGAAACAAGTTATTTCGAATGCGAAAACGAAAATGGAAAAAGCCATTAGCGCTTACACACGTGAATTAGCCAGCATCCGTGCCGGAAGAGCAAATGCCTCATTGCTTGATAGAATCTCAATTGATTATTACGGATCCCAAACACCTATCAATCAAATGGCGGGCATTTCTGTACCAGAAGCAAGACTTTTAGTCATCCAGCCTTATGACAAAACGATTTTGGGCGAGATTGAAAAAGCAATTTTGAAATCGGATTTAGGATTAAATCCTTCTAATGATGGTTCTATAATCAGGATTGCCATTCCTGCGTTAACAGAAGAACGTAGGAAAGAACTTGTCAAGGTCGTTAAGAAAGAAGCCGAAGAAGCAAAAATCGCGGTTCGTAACGTTCGCCGTGATGCTAACGATGAGTTGAAAAAGCTTGAGAAAAATGGCGATATCACAGAAGATGATTTGCGCGGTTATGCAGATGACATTCAAAAGATGACGGATGGCAACATCTCAAAAATCGATGATATTACAAAAGATAAAGAAAAAGAAATTCTAGAAGTCTAATCCCTTCTAAAAGCATTGAATAAAAGGGCCGAATCCATTGTGGTCATGTCTTTGATCTAACATATAGGTGTGTTAAAAAGAGAAAACTGTTATAATAAGGTTTCTCCGATTATGATTACGCCTGAGTTAGTAAGAGCTTGAAAATGATGGAGGAGGTCCTTTTTGCCTTTTCTTCTTGAAAGGATATGCATTATTTATTTCTTGCCAACTTCTAATGAAGATAATATTTTCATAATAATAATATGAGAACAAGTTTTTTTTTGATATTATAATATAGATTCTGTTCTTATGTAGAATCCAAAAAATATACATAGTGCACGTAAATATTGCCTTTGTAGAGATAAGTACAACCTAATGGGGGACTAACATATGTATTCACTATGGAAGCGTTTCGTTAAAAAAGATGCTTCTTCCGATGTAGCAAGTAGGATCCAGCATATTAAGGAGTCTAATGTTCCTCAACATATTGCCATTATTATGGATGGAAACGGCCGATGGGCTAAAAAACGTGCGCTGCCACGTGTGGCAGGCCACCATGAAGGAATGAAAACCGTTAGAAAAATAACAAAGATTTCTAATGAGTTGGGAATAAAAACGTTGACCGTTTATGCGTTCTCCACAGAAAATTGGAAACGTCCGAAAAGTGAAGTCGATTTTTTAATGAAACTTCCACAGGAATTCCTAGGCACCTTTTTGCCAGAGCTTATAGCTGAAAATGTAAGGGTGGAGATGATGGGAGACTTATCGTTAATCCCGTCACATACTCAGAAAGCAGTTAAACAAGCGATGGAGGATACGAAAAATAATAACGGGATGATTTTGAACTTTGCCCTTAATTATGGAAGCCGTGGAGAAATAGTTGCGGCGGTCAACAGCATCATACATGATGTGAAAAATGGTATAATAAAGGAAAATGTTTCTGAGGAAATAGTATCAAGCTACTTAATGACACAACATTTGCTCGATCCGGATTTGTTGATCCGTACAAGCGGCGAAAAAAGGTTAAGCAACTTCATGCTTTGGCAGTCAGCGTATACCGAGCTATGGTTTACGGATGTGTTATGGCCGGACTTTAGTGAAGGTCATTTACTACAGGCTGTCGAGGAGTATCAAAAACGTTCACGCAGGTTCGGTGGCGTTTAATGTAGAAGGCGAGGAAATAGGAATAATGAAACAGAGAATTATTACGGCAGTCATCGCTGCCGCCATCTTCATTCCAATCGTGATGATAGGGAAGCTTCCCTTTTTATTGGTAATCTATCTTCTAGCATCTATCGGTTTGTATGAATTGATGAAAATGAAAAAGATGCGTGTATTCTCCTTTGAGGCGATTCTTTCACATGTTTTACTTTGGATATTATTACTGCCGAATGAATATAGCACGTTTTTAACTGAAAATAATTATGACAAAGTACAGCTTTTCTTAATCGGCGTTTTAGTGCTATTGCTTTATACGGTCCTTTCGAAAAATATGTTCACTTTCGATGATGCAGGATTTTTGGTCATTGCGATTCTTTACTTAGGCATCGGCTTTTACTATTTCTTTGAAACACGTGACAATGAATCTCTAGGTCTAGTCTATATCCTTCTTACTTTATTTACGATATGGGCAACCGATTCAGGAGCATACTTCATTGGAAAAGCAATCGGTAAGAGGAAGTTATGGCCTGAAATCAGTCCTAATAAAACAGTCGAGGGATTTTTTGGAGGCGTAGTTTCCGCGTTAGTCGTAGGTGTGCTTTTTTACGTATTTTCATCCCTTGACTATTCGATATGGCAATTGTTGTTGATATCGTTAATCATAGCAATCTTCGGCCAACTGGGAGACCTTGTTCAATCGGCTTATAAACGTCATTATGGCGTAAAGGATTCAGGAAAGATCCTACCTGGTCATGGCGGGATTTTAGACAGGCTGGATAGTTTAATATTTATTTTACCAATCTTACATTTATTGCATGTATTATAATTAAAAAGGTAAGGTTATATGAATTAGGAGATGAACGGATTTGAAGTATATCAGCCTTCTGGGTGCAACAGGTTCGATAGGCAAGCAAACGGCGGATGTGGTCAGGGCCCATCCCGATCAATTTAAGATAGTGGCACTTTCGGCCGGAAAGAATATTGCTTTGGTCAGAACCTATATAAAAGAGTTTGAACCAGAACTAGTTTCCGTACAGACAAAAGAAGATTATGAGGTTTTGAAAAGCGAGTTCTCTAACCGGAAAGATATTGAGTTCATGTATGGCGATGAGGGAATAACGGCAGTGGCTGTGTATAATCAAGCAACAGTCTTAGTGAATGCGGTCATCGGCAGCGTAGGACTTTATCCGACTTTGCAAGCGATTAAAGCCGGTAAGGATATTGCGATTGCCAATAAGGAGACTTTGGTAACAGCGGGCCATTTGGTCATTGATGAAGCGAAAAAAGCCGGGGTAAGGCTGCTTCCGGTCGATAGTGAGCATTCAGCAATTTTTCAAGCACTTCAGGGTGAACAAGAAAAAAATATCGAGCGCTTAGTCATTACTGCCTCTGGTGGAAGTTTCCGTGATCGCACCCGTGAAGAGCTAAAAGGCGTCACGGTAGAAGAGGCTTTAAACCATCCAAACTGGTCTATGGGGGCTAAAATCACCATCGATTCAGCATCCATGATGAACAAGGGATTGGAAGTAATCGAGGCACACTGGTTGTTTGATCTCCCATACGAAAAGATTGACGTGCTTCTCCATAGGGAGAGCATTATCCACTCAATGGTGGAATTTCATGATTCCAGTGTGATGGCACAGTTAGGTACACCTGATATGCGTGTACCCATCCAATTTGCACTTACATATCCAGATCGACTGCCTCTTGTAGGACGGAAGCGTTTGAATTTGGCTGAAGCGGGAAAACTCCACTTTAGTGAAATGGACTTCACTCGATATCCTTGTTTGCAATTCGCTTACAAAGCAGGTAAAATGGGCGGCACGATGACAACGGTGTTGAATGCTGCAAATGAAGCTGCAGTAGCTGCATTTTTATCTGGAAAAGTTTCTTTCCTAGAAATTGAAACCCTGATAGAAAGAGCGCTTAACAAACATTCTGTCATAGCGAGTCCTGACTTAGAAACGATCCAGGAAGTCGATAAAATGACAAGGAAGTTTATAGAATCCTTAGTGAAAGATAGGTGACCAGAACATGCAGACTCTAGAAACGCTTATAGCGTTCATTATCATTTTTGGCGCTCTTGTTTTTTTCCATGAGCTTGGACACTTAGTATTTGCGAAGCGTGCTGGAATTCTATGCCGCGAATTTGCAATCGGATTTGGACCAAAAGTATTCACATATAAAAAGAAGGAAACGGTCTATACGATACGTCTTCTTCCTCTAGGTGGATACGTTCGAATGGCCGGAGAAGATGCGGAAAATATTGAATTGAAACCTGGTTACCGTGTGGGATTGATGTTTGATGAAGAAGAAACCGTCACGAAAATCATCTTGAACAACAAAGACAAATACCCGGATATTCGGCTTGTCGAAGTGGAAGTGATAGATTTAGATCATAAACTGATACTTACGGGATATGAAGAGGGAGAAGAAGACACGTTAAAAACGTTTTCGATCCATAAGGAAGCCGTAATCGTTGAAAATGGGGTCGAGAACCAAATTGCCCCTTATGATCGCCAGTTTGCATCTAAATCTCTTGGACACCGCTTTTTAACAATCTTAGCGGGCCCAGCAATGAACTTTGTTCTAGCTTTTGTTATTTTTACATTGATTGGTTTATTTCAAGGCGTCGTGGTGGACGAAGCCAAACTAGGTGAATTAACTAAGGACGGTGCAGCCGTTACTTCTGGACTTAAATCAGGGGATGCCATTCAATCGATTGAAGGTACGGAAGTCACAACCTGGGAAGATGTACAGGCGAGTATCCAAAAAAGTCCCGGTAAAGAAATCGAATTCGTTGTATATAGGGACGGTAAAACGTTAGAAGTTCCAGTTACTCCTCAGGAAGTCGAGAGGGAAGGTCAGAAAATTGGAATCATCGGGGTATACCCGCCCGTTGAAAAAGCTCCACTAAAAGCCATTCAATATGGTGCGACGGAGACGTATTTTTGGACGAAACAGATTTTCATCATTCTGGGTGACCTAGTAACGGGTGGCTTTACGATTGACAGTCTATCTGGTCCAGTAGGTATATATAAATCGACTGAGGAAGTTGCAAAACAGGGCTTGTTCACGTTGATGAAATGGGCTGGGTTGCTCAGCATAAATTTAGGAATCATGAATCTTTTACCGTTACCTGCTTTGGACGGCGGACGATTATTATTCTTCGTGGTTGAGTTCTTAAGAGGAAAACCAATTGATCGCCAAAAAGAAGGAATGGTGCATTTCATCGGATTTGCTTTGCTGATGTTGTTAATGATCGTCGTGACATGGAATGACATCCAGAGATTCTTCCTATAAGCTGATATGAATGAAACCAAACAAGCCAGCAGAACTATCTGTTGGCTGTTTGAATCTACTTGTAACTTTTTGAAGAGTTTGGGCAAAATAGTTTGTTTTATCGGGAATTCGTAAGTATAATCGAAAAAGAGCGAATGAAATCAACTTAATTTAAATCAATCAGACAATAATAATGTAATTTTGTATTACATGACCCGTAAATTTCCGTATGGAAGTTTAAAGGAAATATTGAAGAGGTGTAGATATGAAACAAAGTATGACGTTAATCCCTACATTGAGGGAAGTCCCTGCAGATGCAGAAATTAAAAGCCACCAGCTTTTGTTGCGAGCAGGATTCATGAGACAGAATTCAAGTGGTGTTTACAGTTTTATGCCGCTTGGTAATAAAGTGCTTCAAAAGGTTGAAGCGATTGTTCGGGAAGAAATGGACAATGCAGGTGCCGTAGAATTATTGATGCCAGCCCTTCAACAAGCGGAATTTTGGCAGGAATCCGGTCGTTGGTATACATATGGACCCGAATTAATGCGATTAAAAGACCGTAACAACCGTGAATTTGCCCTTGGAGCTACACATGAAGAGGTCGTTACAAGCTTGGTCCGTGACGAAGTGAAGTCATACAAGCGTTTGCCATTGACGGTTTATCAAATCCAAACGAAGTTCCGTGATGAAAAAAGACCTCGTTTTGGTTTATTGCGCGGACGCGAATTCATCATGAAGGATGCTTACTCATTCCATGCAAATCAAGAAAGTCTTGATGCTGTATATGAAAAACTTTATGCGGCCTATTCAAATGTATTTAGCCGTTGTGGCCTTGATTTTCGTGCAGTCATCGCCGATTCAGGAGCGATGGGTGGAAAGGATACACATGAATTCATGGTGCTTTCTGAAATTGGAGAAGACACGATTGCCTATTCAGATACATCCGATTATGCGGCGAATATTGAAATGGCGCCTGTAGCGGTAAAATATGAAAAAGATTCCGAAGAGCAGGGAACACTTGATAAAGTTCATACTCCTGGGAAGAAATCAATTGATGATGTAGCTTCATTTTTAAAAACCGATGCTTCAAAATTGATCAAGTCCTTGTTATTTAAAGTGGATGAAAAATATGTACTCGTCTTGGTACGAGGAGATCATGAAGTGAATGATATCAAAGTAAAAAACTTCTACAATGCTGAAGTCGTGGAGTTAGTGGACCCTAACGAAACGAAAGAAGTCTTAGGTTGTGCGGTAGGTTCTCTTGGACCAATCAATATTGCCTCAAGCGTAGAAGTCATCGCCGATTTGGCCATTGAAGCAATGGTTAATGGAGTATGCGGCGCTAATGAGGAAGATTATCATTTTGTGAATGTAAACCCTGACCGTGATTTTAAGGTGGAAAGTTTTATCGATCTTCGTTTTATCCAAGAGGGAGATCCATCACCGGATGGCAACGGAATAATCAAGTTTGCTAAAGGAATTGAAGTCGGTCACGTATTCAAGCTTGGGACTAAATATTCCGAAGCGATGAACGCGACGTTCCTAGATGAAAACGGCCGTTCGCAACCGATGATCATGGGTTGTTACGGTATTGGTGTATCTCGTACACTTGCAGCTGTCGCTGAGCAATTCAATGATGAGAAAGGTTTAGTATGGCCGGTGAATTTGGCTCCGTTCCAGGTCCATTTGATTCCGGTTAATATGAAGGATCAATCTCAAGCTGAACTTGCAGAAAAACTATATGCTGAACTTAAAAAACAAGGCATGGATGTCTTGATGGATGACCGTCATGAACGTGCCGGAGTGAAATTTGCCGATTCTGACTTGATTGGACTTCCTGTCCGCGTAACGGTCGGTAAAAAAGCTTCCGAAGGCATCGTGGAAGTGAAGATCCGTAAAACAGGTGAAGTGCTTGAACTGGAAACATCGGAACTTGCACAGAAGTTACATGAATTATTGGGATAAAGCAGTAAAATCATAGCTTGATTTGGGGCTGTCTAATAAGTCCCTAAAATAAAACAGGTGGAGAAAAACGAGTTGTTTTTCTCCACCTGTTTTTCTATTTCTATAATAATTTACTGAAAGTAGCTGACGTAACCCAGCTATCTTCAGTAAATTATGTGCCATGGCTACGATGCCAAACTCCGTTTGTACTTTCGCTAAGCCCCGAAGCGAAAAGCGACGGAACGACCTATTGCCCTTGATATGACCAAAAACACTCTCTACCTCGATTTTTCGTCGAGCGTA
>NZ_JBNNST010000006.1:0-241449 GCF_050278025.1 Peribacillus sp. NPDC097197
TTTCAGTAAATTATTATAGAAATAGAAAAACAGGTGGAGAAAAACAACTCGTTTTTCTCCACCTGTTTTATTTTAGGGACTTATTAGACAGCCCCTTTTTATCTGGGGATAGGTCAGTTGGTGTAACCCTATATGGATCATCCTACTGGATGGTAAAACACTTAAACTCTCATTCTCCAGTAAGGCAATGATCACATTGGTTTCCGTAACATTCGTGCTGTTCTTCAATTTTCTTTCCACAATCCACACACTGCTTTGGAGGTAAGTTTCTAAAGAACTCTACGCTACTTTGAATCATGAACATCATCTCCTGAATTTTTTTATTAATCTGATTTCTATAGATTTATTGTATTATAACAGCATGATAATGTCAATGAATGTTTTATAACATATGTGAAAAAGATGAAATGAGGGGGAGAATAGTTTATATTTATGGGGAAGTCATGAGAGAATAAAGGAGTGCCAAAGATGAAAATCACCGTAATTGGCTGCTGGGGCGGCTACCCAGCTAAAAATGAGGCAAGTTCCGGCTATTTGCTTGAATATGAAGATTTTCGCATTCTGCTCGATTGTGGAAGCGGTGTTTTATCGCAGCTACAAAATCACATGAAACCTGAAGAACTTGATGCGGTCGTGCTATCACATTATCACCCAGATCATGTAGCGGATATTGGTGTCTTACAGCATGCGGCACTAATACAGCAAATCTTGGGCAGTGAGAAAAGGACCATTCCTATATATGGCCATGATTTGGATACTACGGAATTCGAAAAGTTAACATATAAGGATATTACAAATGGAGTGGCCTATTCCACTGATGAACCTTTAACGATTGGACCGTGCACTTTTACTTTTATGAAGACGAAACATCCTGTGCCATGCTTTGCCATGAGAATCGAAGCTGAAGATCATGCCCTTGTTTATACGGGGGATAGTGCCTATATGGATGAATTGGCTGAATTTGCGAAGGACGCCAATGTTTTATTGTGTGAAAGTAATTTTTACAGCAACATGGACGGCACAAAGGCTGGTCATATGACGGCAAGGGAAGCGGGAATGCTCGCCGATAAGGCCGACGCCCAACTTTTGTTGTTGACCCACCTCCCACATTATGGAGACCTCAACCAACTCAAAAAAGAGGCTTCCGAGGTTTTTAAACGGGAAATTGCAATAGCCAAAAGCAATCTTGAATTTCAATTATAAAAATATTTGAACGAACAAATGGATGAAGAACGCCGACAAGGGGGAGCTACGTTGCTTTTTATTGATAATAAAGGGATTACAGATCCACAGATTAATTTAGCTATTGAAGAATATGCGCTCAAACACTTGAATATTGATGAAACTTTTCTTTTATTCTACATAAACCGTCCGTCCATCATTATCGGGAGGAACCAAAATACGATAGAGGAAATCAATTCGGATTATGTTGAAGAAAACGGGATTACCGTTGTCCGCCGACTTTCAGGGGGAGGGGCTGTTTATCATGATTTGGGGAATCTTAATTTCAGCTTCATCACGAAAGATGATGGGGACAGCTTTCATAATTTCAAAAAATTCACTGAGCCGGTCGTTCAGACGCTCGAAAAACTGGGAATACATGCTGAACTAAGCGGACGTAATGATATCCTCGCCGAAGGAAAGAAAATTTCCGGTAATGCGATGTTTTCAACGAAAGGCAGGATGTTCAGTCACGGTACCTTGCTGTTTAATTCGGAAATGGACCACATCGTTTCGGCCTTGAAGGTGAGGAAAGATAAAATTGAGTCCAAGGGCATTAAATCGATTAGGAGCCGGGTTGGAAATATTGCCGACTTTCTTAAAGAACCGATGTCAGTGGAAGAATTCCGTTCTTTCCTTTTGAAGAATATTTTTGAAGATAGTGAAGTCATTCCGGAGTACGTTCTAACAGAGGACGACTGGAAAAGAATCCACGAGATCTCAAAAGAAAGATATCAAAACTGGGAATGGAACTACGGGAAGTCCCCTAAATTCAATGTGCAGAATTCTCATAGATTCCCCGTTGGATCGGTGGATATCCGTCTAGAAGTGAGCAAGGGAATCATTAGGAACTGCAAAATTTATGGTGACTTTTTCGGAGTGGGGGAAGTTACGGATATCGAGCAAAAACTGATCGGCGTCCGGTATGAAAAGGAATCGATTAATCGTATTTTAGATGAAATGGATGTCCACCATTATTTTGGCAATGTAACAAAAGAAGAAATTTTAGCACTCATCTTTTAATGATTACAAAAGCTGTCCTCGTAAATGGAGACGGCTTTTGTGTCTATTTATGACAATAATTGCTTAAAAATGGATAAAATTGTTGATGTTGGTTCTTTCTTTTACTATAATAAAAATGTATTTAGTTTGCGTTAAAAATGAATGACTGCTCATTCATGCTATGTACACAGGGGGAGGGAGAACGATGAATTTATCTGAACAGCTTCATCAAACAGCTTTAATAAAGGCTGATAAGCCAGCTTATTACTTTATGGATCAATCCACTTCATATAGAGAACTGGATGCGGCCGTATCAAAGTTTGCAGACGAACTACATAAGCTTGGTGTCTCAAAAGGTGATAATATTGCCTTGCTTCTCGGCAATTCTCCACATTTCATTATTTCGATGTATGGCGCACTACGAACAGGGGCCACTGTCATACCTGTTAATCCAATCTATTCGCCAGATGAAATCGGGTATATATTGAATAACGGTGATGTCAAGGTAGTGGTGGCTTTAGACAAGCTTTCACCATTACTGGAGAAGTTGAATCCGATTCTTTCAAGTGTTGAGAATTACGTCATTTGTGAAACGCAACCAGATAATGGCGAGATGAGTAAACTTAGCATTTACCCTAAAATGAAATCGTTTACACAGATGATAGCATCAGGGGATGTCCAGTTCAAAGGACCCGATTTAGATCCGGAAGACACAGCCATTATTCTATACACATCGGGTACTACTGGAAAACCAAAAGGAGCCATGCTTTCCCATAAGAATATCTACTCGAATGCACACGATACGGGTGAGTACTTAAACATTACGGAAGATGACCGTGTGGTGACAACGTTGCCCATGTTTCATGTATTCAGCCTGACTGTCGTCGTGAATGCCCCATTATTAAGCGGGGGCACACTGTTAATCGTTCCACAATTCAGTCCAAAGGAAATTTTCAGGCTAATCAAAAAATATGAGGCGACGGTCTTTGCTGGTGTTCCTACCATGTATAATTTCCTGCTTCAATATCCTGATGGTACGGCTGAAGAACTTGAATCATTACGTTTTTGCATTTCGGGAGGCTCGGCTTTGCCTGTATCCCTTCTTGAATCCTTCGAGAAAAAATTCAATGTGAATATTTCAGAAGGGTATGGTTTATCCGAAGCTTCTCCCGTAACCTGCTTCAACCCCTTGGATCGCCCAAGGAAAGCAGGCTCGATTGGGACCAATATAGTCAATGTCGAAAATAAAGTCGTGAATGAATTGGGAGAAGAAGTAGGGGTCAATGAAGTTGGCGAATTAATTGTCAGAGGGCCGAACGTAATGAAGGGGTATTATAAAATGCCTGAGGAATCGGCTGCCGTTTTAAAAGATGGCTGGCTTTATACCGGAGACTTAGCCCGTATGGATGAAGAAGGCTACTTTTTCATTGTGGACCGTAAAAAGGAACTCATTATTGTCGGTGGATATAATGTTTACCCTCGTGAAGTAGAAGAGGTTCTGTATGCCCATCCCGAAGTCGTGGAAGCGGCAGCGATAGGTGTTCCAGATCCGAATCAGGGCGAAGTCGTCCAATGCTTTGTAGTGAAGAAAAATGACGCGTTGATCGAGGAAGAATTACTTGCTTATTGTTTAGAGCATTTAGCCAAGTATAAAGTTCCGGCCAAAATCGAGTTTATAGACGAGCTCCCGAAAAATACGACAGGCAAGATTTTGCGTCGTAGCTTAAAAGCCCATGTAACCCAAGTATGAATGATACCTAATTAGATAGGAGACAATGGCCTTATGTGCTATTGTCTTCTTTTTTGTACAGCCGATTTGACTAGTAAAAGCATAAATTATATGAAATGAGCCTTTATCTTGCTTATTTTTTTCAAAAGAGATATTATGGTTATTAAAAATTTCCCTAGATGAAAGGAGAAGAGGAAGAATGAGAGATGTAAAACTTTTAGATATTTTCACCCACCCCATTGCTCAAAAATACCTGAACCGTTCAGGGATGGCCCATGCGATAGCCGTATCCTATCATGCATTTCATATGGCAAAAGAATACAATGTAGATCCTGATATCGCCGCAAAGGCCGGACTTCTGCATGATATGGGCCACTTCACATGGTACAGCAATGGAAAATGGGACTATGACCTGTATAAACAGAACGACATCCATCCAATCAAAGGGGCTGAGAGAGCCCATAAGTTGTTAATCCGGCTTGGAGAAAACCCGATTAAAGCCAAGACCATTTCCCTCGCGATCCTATTTCACACCGATTCATTTTTACCTTCAAATGATATAACTCGAACGCCACTTCAGCAGGTCGTCAAATGGGCCGATGAGAAAGATGAAGAAGAAGGCGGAAAACACCATTACCGAAAAATTGATTTCCTGCGTGCAAAAGAAAGCATCATTCAATTAGACACACTCATTGATGAAGAGGAAAGGAAAAAGCTATCATCCTAAGTATCGACGGATGATAGCTTTTTCTATTACAGGAAATAAGTTTATGATGATTCGAGTATTCGGAGTCATCGGCATTTTCATCTTTCTTTTGAGTGGGATGATCTTATTCGACTTCCTTCATAATGGCTTGATATACCTCATCTTTATCAAAATCATATTCCCCCATGCCGAAAACTTCAACAACACGATTATTTGCATCTAGTAAATAAGTGGCCGTACTATGAACGAACCCCCCGGTTCCCGAATCCCGAAAAAGAAAATCGAATTGATCCGTGAGTTTTTTCGTATCCTCGGGTGTCCCCCGTAAGAACTCCCACCCTTCCGTTTTGTTCATTTCAAACGCTTGGGCATATGATTGTATTTTATCTATGGTATCCATTTCCGGATTAAACGTAACGGTCAAAAACTCCACTTCTTTCCCAAAAATATCTTGCTTCACAAGTTCATCCCGAATTTTTTGCATTTGATAGGTGGTGTTTGGGCATAAATCTGGACAATCAAGGTATATGAATTCTAATAGGCGAACTTTGGGCTTTAAATTGGAGAAGCTGTATGTACCCCCGTTATGGGTATTCATCGTAATTTCTTCGGGAAACGCCATTTTTGCCGGGCGGTACTCTGTAAAATAGTAGATGCCCGATCCAATTCCAATGACCAATAATGTAGTGAAAATAATATAAATCTTTTTCATCGTATCTTCCACCTCAAGTCTGATATTCTATCTTCACTATACAGGATGAAATTCCTATAGAAGGAATGAAATTGGGTGTAATCATGAACATTTATGGACAATTATTTATCAAAGGGATTGGAAATACGGTTCTAACCTGTCCATTTTGGATTAAACTATAAAAAAGGCACGATTGTTTTAAAGGAGGGGCTTCATGGTAAGGAAATGGGCTGGAAGAGCAATTCTTATATATATCCTTTTTGTAGCCGTTATGTTTTGGTATATATTCTATGGTGCAGATACGGCAATCCCTCAGGCATTGCGCGGTACGGCGGCCGATCCTGCAGAATTTCTAAGCGCCAGGGAGCTTCAACTTAGTGAGGAGTATTCCGGGCTGCGAAACTTCATCTTTTTTGTTGCGACTCCCTATGAATGGCTAATGTATTTTTTCATACTTTTATTTGGACTTTCAAGGGGTTTTGAAAAATCGGCTACCACGATTTCTAAACGAAAAGGAATTCAAACGACCATATATCTATTTTGGCTCTCATTGATTTCCTATGTAGCGTTGTTTCCAATCAGCTTCATGGGCTATCAGATGAGTAGACGGTATCATATAAGCACTCAGAGTTTTTCTTCATGGATGAAAGACGATATCATCGATTTTTGGGTAAATTTCGGTACGATGTTCATCATCGTTTCCGTGCTATATTGGCTGATGAAAAAAAGTGCAAAGAAATGGTGGCTTTATGCCTGGTTACTATCCATTCCCTTTACCTTATTTCTCATGTTTGTTCAACCGGTATTAATCGACCCTTTGTATAATGATTTTTATCCACTGAAAAATAAAGAGTTGGAAACTGAAATCTTAGCGCTTGCAAAGCGAGCAGATATTCCCGCAGAACATGTATACGAAGTGAATATGGCAGAAAAAACAAATGCTCTCAACGCCTATGTAACGGGAATAGGTTCGAACTCCAGGATCGTTCTTTGGGATACCACATTAAACAGGCTGGACGAAGATGAAATCTTGTTCATCATGGCACATGAAATGGCTCATTATGTGGAGAAGGATATTTATATCGGGATAGCAGGATATATCGGCATGACATTGGTGGGTCTATGGCTGACAGCAAAAATCATGAACTACGTCATAAGGCGATGGGGCCATTTACTTAAGGTACGATCCGTTGATCGAATCGCTTCATTGCCTCTTTTTCTCTTGATTATCTCTGTACTGCTGTTTGTTTCCAGCCCGCTATCGAACTATGTATCCCGTTACCAGGAAACGAGAGCGGACCGGTATGCGATTGAAATGACAGAAGACCATGAGGCTGCCATCACTTCATTCCAGGAACTTACGAGGTCAGGGCTTAGCCAGGTGAACCCTCCGCTCCTGGTAAAATGGCTTCGTTATTCACATCCCACGATGCTTGAAAGAATATCTACGATAGAAAATGAGGAAACAACGGGTGATTGAAAGCTAGCTTAACAGGCTGGCTTTTTTTCTTGCCTAACTTCAGGAAAAAGGAAAATTCTGAGTTTATTTTCAGAAAAAACTATCATTTTATAAATTTACCGTTCTCTACTATAATAAATGAAAATTCCCAGTGCGTTTTTAAGGAGACCAGCTATGTATAATATAATTTTAATCACGTTAGGATCAGTGCTTGTTGCCTTAGCCTATAATTTATTCTTGATTCCCCATTTAATTTTGAGCAGCGGACTCAGTGGAATTGCGATCATGTTAGGAATCATCACCCCAATCAATACAGGGATATTGAATTTTATATTGAACCTTCCGCTACTCATTGTGGGCTATTTAAAGTTGGGGAGACGTTTTATCACTTATACGATATTATCAGTTGTCGTGATATCGGTGAGTTTGTATGTTATACCGATTCATGGCGTTTCGACGGAGCCGATATTATCTTCTTTGTTCGGGGGAGTCATTTCGGGCGTTGGCATCGGCATTATCTTTCGTGCTTCAGGGTCATCGGGAGGATTTGATATCATTGCCATGCTCCTGGCTAAGAAGAGGGACTTCCCGCTTGGGACATTGCTATCAGGGATGAATGCGGTTGTGGTGATTGCTTCTGGATTCAAGTTTGGATGGGATGCGGCATTATACACATTGATTTCGATTTACGCGGCAGGCAAAGTGATCGATACGATCCATTCCAATCATATTAAATTGACGTTAATGATCGTCACAAAAAAAGGTGATGAGATGAAGGATCGGCTACTTACTAATTTATACCGTGGCATTACGGTCATGGACGGGCAAGGTGCCTATTCGGGTGAGCAGAGCAAAGTGATGATGACGGTCATTACACGCTATCAGTTAACCGATGTGAAGGCGATGATCAAAGAAGTGGATCCGGATGCCTTCGTTAATATCACGGAAACGACTGAAGTCATGGGAATGTTTCATAAAGAATGATAAACGGATAAAAGCCCCCCATATAAGGGAGGCTTTTTTGACTTTATATTTCACATGGCTGCTTAATTTCCAAATTGTTTCAATAGAGTATTCATTTCATTACTCAGTTTTAGGAATAGAGGTTTGTCTTTAGTATCTAGAGCATGATCGATTTCTTTTGCCAGGATATTTTTTTTAGTAGTGAGAATGGATTCCATTATAATCATATCGATTAACATTTCCTGAACGGCAGCATCATTTTTAACTTCACTCATGGATAAAGACTTCACTGACTCTGAATATGATTTATCATTTTTCAAAGTAACCACCCCTGACCCTTTTTATTAGTATATGGATTTGAGGATGTAAAATCAACAGAAAATTTAAAATAATTAGAAAAAATATAAATGTGTCGTTAAAATGACGAGGTAACACGGCTACTCAAAGAATTCTTAATTTTTTGTGAACTTAAATGTTACCTGTATTATTTATGCTATTATAGTGGAGAATTTAACAAGTTTTCGGATAAATCTTTCATGTGGAAGTCATCATCCTTTTTTGCAAAGTTGATATTCCAAAAATAAATGAGGTAGAGGTGGATGTAATTTGAATGAAAGTACTCAGGGATTAATCGAGGAATATGAAATCACCCCGTATACACTTATGGTCATGCCCATTAATTATGGAAGTAAAATTTACTCCCGGATCATTGAATTGGAAGATGAGTTCATTTCCCCATTCAAGCCTTTGGATATAATCAAGAAAAGCTGTGAGTACTTTGGCTCCAGCTATGGTGGAAGGAAAGATGGTACAAAACAACTCATAAATATCACCCATAAGGCACCAATAGCAATCGATCCAACCAGTTCCATTTTCTTCTTTCCGACTACATCTCCCTTGCGCCCCCAATGCACCTGGTTAGCACATGAACATGTAGTCTCCTTTGTCCGACTAAATTCCAAGCAGACCACCGTCACATTCAGGAACAGGAAAACATTCGACATAGATGTATCAAGCAGTTCATTTGAAAATCAGCTGCACCGGACCTCCTTTTTGAAATCCAAATTGATTCAAAGGATCGAGGAAACAAAAAGGAAATCCTTTTACTTATTTACCGAAACGGATGGTCTTAAAGCTTCCGAAATGACATCGAAATATCCATTGCTAAAATAATCAGTGTGTTCAGGAAAAGGCGTTGTTTCTCTAGTGGAGGCAATGTCTTTATTTAGGTTATTTTCAAAGGGGAGGAGGACCTCCTTCGATTCATGATAAAGAATAGGGGGTGAAAAAATATTTACTAAAGGGGGAATCTTTGGTAATATTTAGCCTTAGAATAAGGATGGAGTGTTACAGCAATGTTTAACAGAATGTACGGAAAAGTCGAATCGCTAGAAAGTTTAGTAAATATGGTACCTATAATTAAAGCTGCTGTGCCTTCTGATTTGTCGATTGCCATATGTGATTTAGAGAAATTCATTGCTTATTTTCCAGGTGAAAGTATAAATATGCATATCCAAAAAGGGCAGTCGTTAAATCCAGAAGAACCCCTCGCCGTGGCATTGAGTGAGGATAAACCATTAAGGGCTGATGTACCAGCTGATTTTTATGGTTTCGAGTTTACTGGAACGGCCGTGCCCCTACATGATAAAAATAATCAAGTCATCGGTGGCATAGCTATCCAGTTACGCAGGCAAAGTGAATTAAGAACGATTGCGGATCAAATTTCTGTATCGCTGAGCCAGGCCAATGAGCGGATTACGGATATTGCAAAGGGATCCTATACCTTAGCGGATGTTTCCAACCAACTTCTTACATCTTCCGAAAAAGCCGAAGAGGACGTTAAAAATACGGATGAGATCTTGTCAATGATTAAAAGGGTGGCGACCCAAACCAATTTATTGGGATTAAATGCCGCCATAGAGGCCGCGCGAGCTGGTGAAAAAGGCAAAGGGTTTGAAGTGGTGGCTAAGGAAATCAGGAAGTTTTCTAAAGAAACTGTCGCATCCACGGAATTGATTCGTGAAAAACTCGTGCAAATCCAAGAAGTGACCAAACTGATGGGGACCTCGATTAATCGAATCGCTTCCGTGGGTCAAGAGCAGGCTGCTTCCATTCAGGAAATTTCAACTTTTGTAGAAGAAATCAAAAAGATGTCTGATGAGCTCAATCAATTTACCGATAAGTTATAAGAGGAAGTCAACAGCTTTTGTTGGCTTTTTATTTGTTCACCGAAAAAAGCAGGGGTGTTAAATTTTTTCAGGTTTATGCACCCTTTCAAAAAAGTAATAACACAGAATCTCTTCCGTTTTATTACGAAGGCGGGGATTGAAATAGTTATGATGCTCTTCATACCCTTTATATAAAAAGCAATACATCGTGAATGATTCGTCGCCGTTTAATTTGCTTACCTTGATATTCCCCTTGCGCAAATAGCGACGAACCTCGACGAGATCCTCCTGGACTGACTTTAGAGCACGCTCAATAAGTTTTGAATAGGGCCTTTTTAATTTAAACGGACTTGATTCGATGACCTTGAGATCCCGGTTTAAGATTGTAATCACCATGGGAAGGTAGATGGCTTTTTCAATCATATTTCGGTCAGCCTCTGGAATACGGGTCATCATGACCGCCCCTTTCTAATTAACGTTCTCTTATTTTATGTATGTCGGATAATTTATAGAACGTATGTTCTTTTTAATATCCTAACTTAAGTGGATTTGATATGCAAGCGCTTTTGTCAATCACGTGAAATTTTCGTTAATAAGATTATGATTTCCTGAGTTAGGGAAAGTATGATGATAGATGGGTAATTATTCTTGCAATTTAAGAGGAAAGTGTTATATCTAAATTAGAACGGTTTTATTATGTGATGCTGCTTGATAGAAAGCAAGCCAAGGGAGATTGTCATGAATTTGTATACTATATTTGAGTGGATTACTCTTGAACATATATCAGGGCTTATTCAGCAATATCGTTCATTCGGCCCGATTCCAGGAATTTTACTGCCGATGTTAGAAGCGTTTTTGCCTTTTTTACCTTTATTTGTGTTTGTGGTGGCCAATGCTACAGCTTTTGGCCTATGGTGGGGATTTTTATTTTCTTGGATTGGGGCGGTAGGTGGTGCGTTTCTGGTCTTTTTTGTTTTTAGACGATACGGACAGATGAGGTTCTTCCGTTTTCTTCAGAAACATAAACAGGTGCAAAGATTGATGAACTGGGTGGAAAGCCATGGTTTCAGTCCATTGTTTCTCTTGCTTTGTTTCCCCTTCACGCCATCTGCGCTCGTTAATATCGTTGCAGGGCTCTCGAAGGTTAGCACGTTACAATATGCGCTGGCGGTAATCGGCGGAAAGGCAGTGATGATCTTTACGATCAGTTTCGTCGGATACGATATTGTATCATTGATTCAAAAACCATTACGTACCGTGATTGTCGGAATCATCATTTTCATCCTTTGGGTTGTCGGAAAAAGATTGGAAGTAAGGCTAAATAAAAGCATGAAAAAAGAAGAAGGGAAATAACTTAGAATATACAACTAGTAGGGGTTGGGGAATCTGAGAAAATCAAAAAAGCATTCAGTATCCGACTGGATAAAATCAGGCATGATAGCCTTTATCATTTACATCTTGATCCGTACCTTTTTCTTTTCAAGCTATGCCGTAGAAGGGGAGTCCATGCAACCTACACTGGGTGAAGGCGATAAACTCATTGTAAATAAAGTGAAATACCAAATCAGCGATATCAATCGATTTGATATTATAGTTTTCCATGCGCATGTCGGGGAGAATTATGTAAAACGGGTAATAGGTGTTCAAGGAGACGATATTCGTTATAAGGATGATTGGCTTTACATAAACGGTAAGAAAGTGCCTGAACCATACCTTGATCATTTAAAGGTAGGATATCCGGGCCAGGATTTTACGGGTAATTTTACATTGAAAGAATTGACGGGCAAATCCATAGTTCCTGATGGCAAGCTTTTCGTTATGGGTGATAATCGACTCGAAAGTGAAGATAGCAGGCACCTAGGTTATATTTCAATGGATAAGGTAGTAGGCAAAGTCGATGTAAGATATTGGCCAATACAAGATTTTAATGTGGATTTTATAGGTGAATGACTGTGGGAGCCCTCTATAGGAAGGGCTTTTTTTTGAACGGAATACGAACGTATGGTTGGTTTTCGTCGTTAGAAAGCGGTAAACTATAGGGAAAAGAGTCATAATTGGAAGAAGAATCGTGTCAAAAAATAGACAGTATTTCTGGTATGATAGGTCTAGAGATATTGAAATAAAAAGGGGGGAAACAGATGTCACTCCGGTTTTTAATTGGAAGGTCGGGCACAGGTAAAACATCGAAGGTATTGGATGAAATCCGCAACGGGCTAATGGAGAATCCTGAAGGGAATCCGATCATCTATCTGGTTCCTGATCAGATGACATTTTTATCAGAATATAAATTAATTAAGACGCCGGGACTCGAAGGGATGATTCGGACGCAAGTATTCAGCTTTAGCCGGCTTGCATGGCGAGTTCTCCAGGAGACAGGTGGCATGAGCCGAATCCATTTGGACAGTGTCGGCGTTAATATGTTGATACGGAAAATCATGGAGGATAAAAAAGATGAATTGAAAATGTTCCGCCGATCAGCGGACAAGCAAGGATTCGTCTCCCAGATGGAGCAGATGCTTGCCGAATTCAAGCAGTACTGCATCCAGCCGGGTGATATTCGGAGGTATTTGGACGAAAAGTCACCGGGTGGTGGTGGAGTACAAGATAAATTATCTGATCTTGAGCTCATTTATCAGTCATTTGAGGATGAAATGATCGGAAAATATTTAGATTCAGAGGATTATTTCACTTTACTGATAGAAAAAATGGCAGAGTCTTCGTATATAAAAAATGCAGATATCTATATAGATGGTTTTTACAGTCTGACGCCACAGGAATTAATGATCGTGGAGGAAATGATGAAGCTATGTAAGAGTGTGACCATCGCATTGACGCTCGACCAGCCTTATAGGCAATTTGCGCCGGATGATCTGCATTTGTTCAGGCAAACGGGAAATCTCTATAACCAACTTTATCAAGCGGGACAAAGAACGGGGGTCTTTATCGAAGAGGACCACATTCTGAACAGCACGGCGAAGTTCAATCGAAATCCTGGGCTGAAACACCTTGAAACACATTTTGCGCTTCGTCCCGCACAAAAGTACGATCAGCCATCTGGTGTAACGATTGCTCAGGCCGTTAACCGAAGAGCGGAGATTGAAGGGGTGGCTCGGAACATCCTGACGCTTGTCAGACAAGGTCAGTGCCGTTTTCGCGATATTGCGATTCTAATGCGAAATGGGGATGCGTACGAAGATATCCTCCAGACGGTCTTCCGTGACTATCAAATTCCGCTTTTCGTCGATTCCAAACGGACGATGCTCAATCACCCATTGATTGAGCTGATCCGGTCAACACTTGAGATCATCAATGGGTTCTGGCGTTATGAACCGGTCTTTCGTGCCATTAAGACCGAACTTCTATTTCCCCTGCAACAAAGTCATGACAGAATGCGCGAACAAGTAGACAAACTTGAGAACTACGTGCTTGCCAGGGGAATCAAAGGGGCTGGATGGACCACAAAAGATCGTTGGACCTACCGTCGCTTCCGTGGATTGGAGCTTGAGGACCGTCCCCAGACGAGTAAGGAAATGCAACTGGAGCAAGAGCTCAATGATCTGAAACACCTATTTACAGAGCCCATCATTAAGCTATCAAAACGGGTGAAGAAGTCGGCGAATGGAAGAGAATTATGCGAGGCCCTTTATTTGTATTTGGAAGAATTGCATGTACCGGAAAAATTGGAAAAGATGAAGCTTGAAGCAGAAGAGGATGGCGATCTGGTGTCAGCCAGGGAACATGAACAATCGTGGAATGCGGTTGTTGATTTGCTTGATCAATTCGTGGAACTGTTAAGTGAAGAGGAAATCTCGATGAAACAGTTTGCAATCATTATAGAAGCAGGTCTGGAATCATTGGAATTTTCCTTAGTGCCACAGGCAATCGATCAAGTCCTTGTCGCTAATCTGGACCTGTCCCGATTGGATGACGTGAAGACGGCTTTCGTCATTGGCCTGAATGAAGGGGTCTTACCAGGAAAAGCCGTTTCTGATGGAGTGTTTTCCGATAGTGACCGCGACATGCTTTTGGCGAGCGGGCTTGATGTTGCCCCAAGTTCAAAAGTGCGTCTTTTGGATGAGGAATTCACGGCCTATAAAGCCTTCACTACACCTTCGGAATCCCTTTATTTATCTTATCCACTCGCTGATGAAGAGGGAAAATCCCTTCTCCCGTCCTCTTATTTAAAACGAGTGAGGGATGTATTGCCTCATGTGAACGAGGCTTTTTATATGAACGATCCATCTGATCTGCCTGCCGGGGAACAGGTGAAATATGCAGCGAACTCAGAAGTGGCCCTGTCTTATCTGGCTGCGCAATTACAGTTGAAAAAACGGAACTACCCAATCCATCCGCTTTGGTGGGATGTCTATAATTCCATCATGGAGGACGAGACGGTTGGACCGACAGCCACTAAGGTGCTATCGAGTCTTTTTTACCAAAATAAAACCATGAAACTATCAGAGGAAACGAGTAAGCAATTATATGGCGAAACCATTCTGACTAGTGTATCGAGAATGGAAATGTTCAATAGCTGCCCGTTTTCCCATTATGCCGCACATGGCTTGAAACTAAGGGAACGACAGGTTTTCCGTTTGGACGCACCGGATATCGGTGAGATGTTCCATGGGGCGTTAAAAATGATTTCGGATTATTTAAATGAGCATGATATCCCGTGGTCTTCTTTGACCAAGGAGCAATGTTTGGAGTTGGCTAGGAAAGCGGTGGAACAGCTTGCACCAAAGCTCCAGAATCAAATCCTGCTAAGTACGAACCGCCATCATTACTTGCGCAGAAAGCTGGAGCATGTGATTGGCCGGGCTTCGATTGTCTTGAGTGAACATGCCAAGGTTAGTGGGTTTGCCCCAATCGGTTTGGAACTGGGCTTCGGAAAAAATGGAGAACTGCCCCCACTTACGTTCACTTTGAAAAATGGGACGAAAATGGAATTGATTGGTCGGATAGACCGTGTTGATAAGGCCGATGAGGATGAGGGTGGCGTCTATTTGCGTATCCTTGATTATAAATCGAGTGAAAAGGAATTGAACATGAGTGAAGTCTACCATGGGCTTGCCCTGCAAATGCTGACCTATCTCGATATCGTCGTTTCACAATCCCAATCGCTTATCGGTAAAGAGGCGATTCCAGCCGGCGTCCTTTATTTCCATGTTCATAATCCGGTCGTGAAATCAAAAGGCATGCTTAGCTTGGATAAAATCGATGAAGAAATTTATAAGAGTTTTAAAATGAACGGCCTAGTATTAGATCAAACCAACGTAATCAAGATGATGGACACGTCCCTTGATATAGATACTTCCAGTAAATCGGATGTCATACCTGCCGGATTTAAAAAAGACGGTTCTCTTTTAGCAGCCTCTAAAGTGGCCAGCCGTGAAGACTTCTCCTTGCTTAACCAGCATGTTCGAAAGGTCTATCAAGAGTCAGGTGACCGAATGGTCGACGGGGATGTTGGCATAACCCCATATAAAATGAAAGAAAAAACGCCATGTACTTTCTGTTCATTCAAATCCGTCTGCCAATTCGATCAGTCGCTCGAAGAGAATCAATTTAGGAATTTGCCACAGAAAAAGCAAAATGATGTTCTCGATTTATTAAGGGGGGAGGGTGAAAGATGAGTAAAACGATGATTCCCGCCATTCCTGAAGGCGTGACATGGACAGAAGAACAATGGAAAGCAATTTGGGCGAAAGACCAGGATATTTTGGTGGCCGCCGCTGCAGGCTCCGGGAAAACAGCGGTGCTTGTAAACCGGATTATCCAAAAGGTCATATTGGAAGATAATCCCATCGATGTGGATGAGCTATTGGTGGTGACCTTCACGAATGCATCGGCCGCCGAAATGCGCCATCGAGTTAGTGAAGCATTAGAAAAGGAAATCAATGAAAATCCCCATTCACAGCATTTGCGTAAACAGTTAAGCCTGATTAACCGTGCGTCCATTTCCACGCTTCATTCTTTCTGTTTAGAAGTGATCAGGAAATATTACTATTTGACGGATATTGATCCTGGATTCAGGATTGCCGATTCCACGGAAGCGCAGCTTCTGCGCGATGAAGTGATGGAAGAACTTTTCGAGGAGCAATATGGCCAAGGTGACAATGAAGCATTCTTTAAATTGGTCGATGCCTTTACAAGCGATCGAAACGATGATGCACTGCAAAATATTGTCCGGTCATTGTATGATTTCTCCCGTTCGAATCCAGATCCCGACCAATGGCTAAATCATGCAGCCCAGATGTATGATCTGGCGGAAGGGGCAGGGATAGATGATCTTCCATTTATCGAGTCCCTACAATTCGATATTGGTTTGCAGTTGGATACGGCAAAGGATTTGTTGGAGCGATCTCTAGAATTGACAAAGGTTCCGGGTGGTCCTGCTCCAAGGGCAGAAAACTATTTAGCCGATCTTGATTTGGTCGCGAAACTGGCCCGCGTGAAAGATTCTTCCTGGAATGCTCTTTATGAAGAAATTCAAAACGTGAAGTTTGGAACGGCAAAGCGTTGTACGGGAGAAGATTTTAATAAGGAAATTGTGGATGAAGCCACGAAGCAACGTGATAAAGCGAAGAAAATTATTAAATCTCTGCAAGAAGAGCTTTTTTCACGTAAGCCTGAAAGCTATTTACGTGATATCCGGGAATTGAAGGGGTATGTCGATACACTCATCATGCTCGTAAAACAGTTTGAACAAAGGTTCTTTGCTGCAAAGTCCGAAAAGAACTTGGTCGATTTTGCCGATTTGGAGCATTATTGCCTTGATATTTTGACGGGTGAAACCATAGATGGGGAACGCACGCCGTCAGAGGCCGCCATTGAATATCGGAATCAATTCAAAGAGGTGCTTGTCGATGAGTATCAAGATACGAATCTAGTTCAGGAATCCATTTTAAGATTGGTGACGGCAGATGGTGAATATAGTGGAAATCTGTTCATGGTGGGCGATGTTAAACAATCGATTTACCGTTTCAGGCTTGCTGAACCGAATTTGTTCCTTGGAAAGTATGCGCGCTTTACCCATGATGGCACTGATTCGGGATTGCGAATTGATCTAAACCGTAATTTCCGGAGCCGGAGAGAAGTGCTTGATGGGACGAATTTCTTGTTTCAGCAACTAATGGGGCTGACTGTCGGTGAGATTGATTATGATGAGGATGCGCAATTGAAAAAAGGTGCGCCATATCCCGAAGATAAGGAATATCCCATTGAACTTCATTTAATTGATGGAGCAGCAGATACAAGTGAAGCCGGACAGGATAACGAGGATTCAGAGGTAGGTTTTGAAGCCGAGGAATTGGAAAAAGCGCAACTGGAAGCTAGGATGATGGCGAGGCTCATAAAGCAGGCCATAAACGAGAAACAGCAAATCTATGATACGAAAACCAAGCAATACCGTTCTGCAACATACCGTGATATGGTCATTCTTCTTCGTTCTATGCCATGGGCTCCGCAAATTATGGAGGAATTCAAGAAGCAAGGGATTCCTGTCTATGCCAACTTGTCCTCTGGATACTTTGAAGCTACCGAAGTTGCTATCATGATTTCTTTATTGAAAGTAATAGATAATCCGCAGCAGGATATCCCATTGGCATCCGTTCTCCGCTCTCCGATTGTAGGAATGGATGAGGAGGAAATGTCTCAAATTCGTTTATACCACACAGGTACGTATTATGAGGCGCTAGCCGATTTCTATAGGAAGGGTGACCCGGATGAGCATCCGGACCTATATCGTAAAGCTTCTACCTTTTATAAAAAGCTGGTGAAGTGGCGGAAACTGGCTAGACAGGAAGCGTTGTCGGATTTAATTTGGCTTTTGTACCGCGAAACCCAATTTTACGATTTTGCTGGTGGAATGCCGGGCGGTAAACAGCGCCAGGCCAATTTAAGGGCCTTGTATGATCGGGCCAGACAATATGAAGCGAGTTCATTCCGTGGGCTCTTCCGTTTCTTGCGTTTCATCGAAAGAATGCAGGAGCGTGGAGATGATTTAGGCGCGGCACGGGCTTTAGGTGAACAGGAAGATGTCGTCCGCCTGATGACGATCCATTCCTCAAAGGGATTGGAGTTTCCGATTGTATTCATTGCAGGCCTTTCGAGACAATTCAATATGATGGATTTGCGGAAGCCGTATTTATTGGATAAGGATTATGGATTTGCGGCGAAGTATGTCAATTCCGAGTTACGGATAACGTACCCATCACTCCCACAGCTCGCTTTCAAGAAAAAGAAACAGTTAGAGTTAATTGCCGAAGAAATGCGTGTTCTCTATGTAGCGTTGACGAGGGCGAAGGAAAAGCTCCATCTGATTGCCAGCATAAGTGATGCCGAAAAAACACAGCAAAAATGGATAAGTCAAGCAACGCATGGAGAATGGCTCCTGAAAGACCATGCGCGGGCAGGAGCTAAAAGTTACCTCGACTGGATTGGTCCATCCCTTGTGCGTCATCGTGATTTTCAGGGCTTTACTGGGTTTGGTTTTGAAATGGAATCCCATCCGTCAAATTGGTCAATCTCTGTCATTCCAATGGAGGAATTGACCGTTCTGGATGAGGAAGAAGCTATTTTACAGGAGCAATTGCTGGAACATGTTCGGAAATCCGAAAAGGTGGACTTGGAATCTGAGTTTGTCGCTGCTGTTAAGGACCAACTGAACTGGGAGTATGGGGAACATGAGGCGACTGTGCATCGATCCAAGCAGTCCGTTTCAGAGTTGAAGCGTCAATACGAGCTGAGGGACGAGCAGAGTTCTACGGAGTTATTGCGTAAATTCAAGAGCCCGATAACGAAACGCCCTGTCTTCATGCAAGAAAAATCTCTGACACCCGCTGAAAGGGGAACGATTACGCATCTAGTCATGCAGCATATCGATTTGACATCGGACATCACCATTCCTTCCATTGAGCGATTACTCGTTGACTTGATCCAGCGCGAGTTGTTGACTGAAGAACAGAGAGAAGCCGTGAATCCGGAAACGATTATCGATTTCTTTGAAAGCGATATTGGAAAGAGGCTGCGTAAGGCGCCGACAATTCGACGTGAAGTACCGTTCACGATGTCACTTCCAGCTAAAGAGGCTTATAGTGATTGGGAAAAGGGTGAAGAGGAAGTCTTGATCCAAGGTGTCATAGATTGTATTTTTGAAGATGAACAAGGCCTTGTTCTGCTGGATTATAAAACGGATGCGATAACTGGACGTTTTGCTAGTGGATATGAAGGTGCGAAAGACATTCTTGCCGACCGTTACCGTATGCAATTGGAACTTTACACAAGAGCGGTTGAAGGGATTTTGAATAAAAAAGTGACAAGCCGTTATTTATTTTTCTTTGATGGCTCGCACTTATTGGAAATGTAAAAGAGAAGGGGGGTCTGCAGCTGAGGGACACCCCTTTTTTTGAATGGCTGTTTTCGTAGGTAGGTATTTAAATTTCATAAATGAAGGAGGAAGGGAACCATTGATTCCCTTCCTCCTTCATTTTTTTACACCAATTACACGTAATCTTTTATAATCAGCTACCCAATTTCCGTCTTTATACAAAGTATCTTTTAAATTATTCTCAACGTTTGTAATGATATCTTTTATCCTATGTTCAGGAACATCATCAAATAAATGATTACCAAACATAGCAATCCAATTTTTCAGCCCTTTATCTCCGTCCAATTGTGTCGGCCTATCGTAGTGTTGAGCAAAGGTTACTCTAAATCCTACCTCTTCCATTAAAGTTGCGTATTCAGCAATACTAGGATAAAACCACGGGAATTTTTCTTTTTTAAACGTTATACCTTCTCTTTCGATTTGTTGAATGATTTCATCCGTTATGATTTGAACGTTTCCTTTTCCTCCGAACTCAGCTACAAATCTTCCCCCTGCTTTTAAGCTGTGGTAAATACATTGTAGGGCTTGGATTGGTGGTTTTACCCAATGAAGAGTTGCATTAGAGAATACAGCATCAAATTCGCTATGGAAGTCTAATTCTACTGCATTTTGAACCATGAACTTTATTTTTGGGTATTTGTGTCTTGCTTGAGTAATCATATTTTCTGAGTTATCTATACCAACGATATCAATACCGAAATTAGATAATTCATTTGCTAAATCACCCGTCCCGCAGCCTAAGTCAAGAATTTTTTCACCTTGCTTTGGTGCTAATAAATCTACTAAGTCCTGACCATACTCAGAAACAAATGAATGCTTTTTATCGTATAAATCTGCATTCCAGCTATCTTTCTTATTTTGAAGTGTTTTCAAGTTAATTCCCCCCATTGTCAATATGGATATATTTAGTAAACTAATTATACATGAAAGAATAAATGAAAGTTAATGATGAAATTTAATTGCCACAATGGACATAGGCTAACCCTTCGTTGAAGCGTGTTTCTCCACTTGCAGTAAATGCATCTTTCATTTCTTCCTCTTCATCGGAGAAGAATTCGTGTTTTGGCAAAACGGTAAAGTTAGCCGTTACGTCTTTCCAAAACGACCATTTTTAGGTATATAAATAAAAGAATTTGAGAAAAAGCGGTTCGTTCACGTATACTTGAATTGTAAAATAAAATAGTGCATGTAAAGGAGAAGAGTTGAGTATGACGAGAGAACAGACGAGCAGAGGATACTTTGGAGATTTCGGTGGTAGTTTTGTACCTAAAGAACTTCAAGAAGTAATGGATAATTTAGAAGCGGCTTTCATGAAATATAAAGATGATCCTGAATTTAAAGAGGAGTTTCAATACTATTTAAAAGAATATGTGGGAAGGGAAAATCCGTTGACCTTTGCACAAAATCTAACAAAAAAAATAGGCGGTGCAAAAATTTATTTGAAGCGGGAGGACCTGAATCATACGGGCGCTCACAAAATCAATAATGCCATTGGGCAAATACTGCTCGCTAAACGGATGGGGGCAAAGCGTATCATTGCAGAAACCGGAGCCGGACAGCATGGTGTAGCGACTGCGACGGCTTGTGCGATGTTCGGCTTGGAATGCGTCATCTATATGGGCAAGCTGGATACGGAACGGCAGGCATTGAATGTATTTCGAATGGAATTGTTAGGGGCTAAGGTCATACCGGTGGAAAAGGGCCAGGGCAGGTTAAAGGATGCGGTCGATGAGGCGCTGAGTGACTTGGTTCAAAACTATGAAAATACGTTTTACCTCCTGGGTTCTGCTGTCGGGCCCCATCCTTATCCGTCAATCGTCAAGTATTTTCAGTCCGTCATCAGTGAAGAATCGAAAAAACAAATCCTTGAAAAGGAAGGGAAACTGCCAACGGCAATCATTGCGTGTACGGGTGGTGGAAGTAATGCCATTGGTGCTTTTGCTCACTATATCGATGACGCAGAGGTTCGTTTGATTGGTGTAGAACCCGCCGAAGCCCCGAGTATATCTCAGGGAGTTCCAGCAGTGCTGCATGGATTTAAAAGTTTGACGTTATTGGATGAGGAAGGGGAACCACAGCCGACTTTTTCCATTGCGGCAGGCTTGGATTACCCTAGCGTAGGTCCGGAGCACAGTTTCTTGAAGGAAAGTGGCAGGGCCGAGTATCTAACCATAAAAGGGGAGGAAGCGCTCGAAGCCTTTCAAGTACTATCCAAAACGGAGGGAATCATCCCGGCGCTTGAAAGTTCGCATGCCGTTGCGTGTGCCCTGGTCTTGGCAAAAGAACTATCAAAGGATGACGTGTTGATTGTGAACTTATCAGGACGCGGCGATAAAGACGTTGAGCAAGTATTCAAGATGCTGAGTGAATGATGTATAGAGACAAAAGGGTTTCGGGATGAATTCGTCCTGAAACCCTTTTTAATTTGCTTAAAGATTAAGAGTCCAAGAGTTTTACCTACATATGAATCGTTTGAAGAAGCATCGCCGCCACCCGAATTTGTTGTTGAAACAAGGTCTAGAAGCTATTTAGTGTTGATGAATGAGATGAATCTTTTGCCCTGTCTTTTCTCTATCAAAATAATTTCGGCTAAGATCTACATAGGTATTTATTCTATTTTCATTCTTGACGATAAGATTTCTGAATATTTTGTCGTATTTAGTCTTATCACATGTCTTTCAAAGTGAGGAGTCTAGACTAGTAGTCCGATTATTTGTGCGGAAAGCAGGTGGCTTTACCTATATTTGTCCTGTAGTGTAATTGAGTGTTTCGACCGATAGTTAATTAATGGCAAATTAAAATAAAATAGTTTTACAGCTTGAGAGCTTCATACATAGCAAATACAAAGCGAAAGCGAGAGAGGGGAAACGGGATGAAGACTGGAAAAAGGATTGGAATGGCTATGCTGTGTTTCGGGATGAGCTTCTCCATTTTTGCCAATGGAGCGGATGCCAAACAAAGCGAGAAGGTACAAAAGGAAGATATTCGCGTTTACCTAAAAGGGTCTGAGAATGAGATAACGCAAGCCAAGAAGAAGTTTGGGCATGAGCGGAGTTTTGGAAAGGAAGGCTTTACGGCAAACGTAAGCAGCGAAGAATATGAAGCGTTGACTAAGAATGGCAATCTAGAAGTTGAAAAGGTAAACAAGTATACAACTGCGCAAACGGTTCAACCGACTAGCCAGGCCACGACTGCTGCGGTTCCTTCCGCGAGAACGCCATGGGGCATCAAGGCTATCTACAATGATTCGTCCATCACTAAAACATCGGGGGGAGACGGTATTAAAATCGCAGTGTTGGATACTGGAACAACGGTTTCGCATACGGATTTGTCAGCAAATGTGGAGCAATGCAAAGATTTCACTACCTCATCCACATACACCAATAACTCTTGTACAGACAGGGACGGACATGGAACACATGTATCCGGAACTGTCTTGGCAAACGGTGGCTCTGACGGACTTGGGGTATATGGAGTGGCTCCTGAAGCCGAACTTTGGGCATATAAAGTACTGGGTGATGATGGTTCGGGATATTCCGATGATATTGCGGCAGCTATCCGTCATGCAGCCGATCAAAGTGTGAGCACAGGGTCTAAGACCATCATCTCGATGTCCTTGGGTTCAAGCAGGAAAGATTCCTTGATTTCAAGTGCAGTGGACTATGCTTATGGCAAAGGTGTCCTGGTCATTGCGGCTGCCGGAAACAGCGGATATTCAGCGAATACAATCGGTTATCCAGGAGCTCTTCCCAATGCAGTGGCTGTAGCGGCTCTTGAAAATGTTCAGGCTAACGGGACATATAGAGTGGCTAATTATTCTTCCAGAGGGAATCCGAATACGGACGGAGATTATGTGATTCAGGAAAAAGATGTCGAAGTATCAGCTCCGGGTTCAGCCATTGAATCAACTTGGCTAAACGACGGCTATAACACGATTAGCGGAACTTCGATGGCAACACCACATGTTTCAGGGTTGGCGGCTAAAATCTGGTCCTCTAATAAGAACCTGACTAATGCGCAGGTGCGAGCTCAATTACAAACAAAAGCAAAAGCTTATGACATCAAGGGTGGATACGGTGCAGCGACTGGTGATGATTATGCATCCGGTTTTGGATTTGTCCGTGTAAAATAACGGAACCCTTATACAGATGATATCACTGAGGGATAAATGCCTTTGAACGTGTATCATTTCATAATTCATTCATCATCTATATTTTTTTAATATAACAGAAACATCACTATTAAACTTTATTAATAAAATCATCAATTCAACAAATTGAAGCCTCCTAGAAATAGGAGGCTTCCATGCATTAATTATTTCCGGCGATAGGCTGATCTACCCCATTAACATCAAGGACGTTGCTTCCGTTCAGACCATTGGCGGTAAAAACGAATGCACCTGTGTTCGATGAGCCGGAGCCGGTGACGGACTTGCTGGCGGATTTCGGTGAAATGACGGCCGCATCCCCGAATAAGAGGTTTCCTGACCCGACATTAAATATTTGTACTGGACCTACAATGGCTGGCATATGATTTCTCCTTTATACAGTTTCTGTTCCATCTGATGTATTATCGCCTGTTCCTGCCTCATCGTTTTTCCTCGGAATCTGACGGATGTGTTTAATCCTTGATTCCATGCGGATATGACCTACGTTTCCTACGCTTACGATAGAAGATGAAGATATCCCGATGATATCGACATTCCCAACGCGAATGAAGGGGTTGGGATTCGAGAATGTTGTCGCGATTGGTTCAGAAATCCTCGGGATATAGAAAGGACGTGTAAAGACTTCATAATCACTGAAATCGGGTTCCAGTTCGGAAAAGCTATCACTTTTTTTCTGGACTGCCAATGCTTTGGCGGCCCCGTCGATATAAGCAGTGTCTCCAATTTGCAGGTTGGATGAAAATGTGACGGTCTTGGCTGACAAAGACTTTACTTTCGATATTCTTGTGAACATCTGATTTTATCCTTTTGGAGTGAGTGGAACGAATGGTCCGATGATGAGTGATTCGGGGGGAGTGTCGAATGCTGATGATAGCTGGATGGTTTGTACGTCCCCAATGAGGAATAAGGCGGAACTCGCTACCCCCGTCACGTTAATATCACCGACACATAACTGATGGTTTGTTACATTAAACTCCATTTGGATTTCCTCCTGTCTCGGAATGTGAGTTTGTAATGAATTGTATCAATGCTGTTTGAATATCCGATCTTACTTTTTCCGTGATCTTTTCTTTCACATTATCTCGTTGCTGAGGTGCACGTTCAGCATGTGATAGATTGTCAAAGTACATATTGATACGCTGATGAAGCTGGCGTTCCACATCCTGTCTCATGAAGTCGTGATATGAGGGTTCCAATGTGATCTGAAGCTGGCCTTCCGTATCACGGATCATATCCTCCAATCCTGAAAGAATATCATTATAAATCTCCTGAGCGACAATTTCACGGCCTGGAAATAGAAAAGGGGCAGGTTGGATGGGTTGATTGTTGACAGCGAATTCATCAATATTATTTAAATCATTAGGATTCAAACCGATATTCAACGTTCCGTCTAATGACTCGACTTTTAACTGATCAAATTTATATTCAATTTTATCCACGTGGATTGGGGGTTTATTCTTCATTTCGGCAAGTTCATCTGTCAGGCGTTTGAGTTCGTGTTCAAGCTTCATAATTCGTTTATCCTGGGCTTCAAGAAATCGCTGCATTTGTATGGAGTACGAATATAAATCATGATTCACGATTAAACACCTCACCTTCACCTAATGATAACTTCATATATGGCAGTATATGAAATTGCCTCATGTAGGTGAATGCCTATGGATTAGGATTAGGGAGGGCTAAATGGGACGAAGCTAGTCTCAGGGACCATATCATCTTCAAGAAGCGGAGCGGGTTCAGTGAATCCACCTGTATTGGCTAAGGTGGAGTAAGGCTTAATCACTCCGGCACTCCCTATTTGAAAAACAGATGAATTGGTTATGCTTTCGATTTTTATCATATTGATTTGGATCGTTTGGTGGATATTGAAGATCATGATGTCCTCCTTTCAAAAAAATGCTAGAGGTTTAATGCTACTGGCTGATCGACACCATCTGAATCGTTTGTGTTAGTGGTACTGTAAGCGTTGTAAAGTGAAATGGATTCGCCTGTATTAAAAGAGCCAGCACCTGCAAACGTTTTTGAAGCGGAATATGGGCTGATCTTAAAAACGTCGCCAATATGGACAACGCCACTGCTCCCGACATTGATCACTTGAATAACTCCTACGATGGCCGGCATGAAAATCACCCTTTTTTATTCTGGTTTATCCCTTATTTACAAGCAGCAAGTCTATTTTGAATGGATGCTTCACTGTATTCTATGATTTTCCTTTATTGATGTGATTCAATTGCCTATCCCTTAGCAGCTTAGAAACCTGTGATGTTTGGTGTTGGTAAACGATATACAAATATGGTAATATAATGATAAATTCATAATTTTCAAACAAATTGAATGAGGGGTGATTGGATGAATGTGCCTTTAGTGCTATCACATTTTCTGGACAGGGCAGCTTCACTTTATGCTGACAAGAAAGCGATTATCGGGGACGATAAGGTCCTGACATATCAGGAGCTGAATGAAAGAGTCAACCAGCTTTCCCATGGATTGAGTGACCTTGGGATTAAAAAAGGGGATAAAGTGGCTTATCTTGCACCGAACTCGATTGAAATGCTTGAAGGTTTTTATGGGGCGTTCCAGCTTGGGGCTGTAATGGTGCCTTTGAACATTCGGTTGACGCCGGCGGATTATGTATTCATTTTGAATCATAGTGAATCAAGGGTCCTTTTTGTGGATCAGGATTTGTATCACCTTATCTCATCGGTTAAGGACCAGCTGAAATCAGTGGAGCATATCATCGTGCACTATAAAGCAAGCGATACAAATGAAATCGATTACAATGTCTGGCTGGAGAGGTTTGACAAAGAAGGCTTCCATCGGGAACAAGTGGATGAGAATGACGTATCGAGTCTCTTATATACAAGTGGCACAACCGGTAACCCTAAAGGGGTCATGCTCACCCATCGCAATAACTATTTACATGCCCTTAGTGCCATGCACCATTTCAGGGTCAATGACCGCGATACATATATGCATGTCCTGCCGATGTTCCATGTGAATGGTTGGGGTGCTCCTTTTTATTATACGGCCAATGGTGCGACGCAAGTTTGCTTGAGAAAAACAACACCTGATTCCATATTCAAGGCGCTTGAGAAACATAAGGTGACTATCATGCATATGGCGCCAACCGTCCTTAATTCATTGTTCCAATATTATGAAAAGAATGTACCGAAGCTGGAACAGGAAATTCGAATCGTCGTGGCTGGTTCGGCACCCCCGCCCGCCTTTGTCACAAGGGTGGAAAAAGAGTTGGGGTGGGAGTTCATCCAAATCTATGGCATGACGGAATCCACTCCAATGAGTTTGCTTTCGGTACCCCGCTCTGAATTCGATGGACTTCCGGAAAGGGAAAAATACAAAATGAAGGCGAAAGCCGGTTACCCCTCCATAGGCAGTGAGGTAAGGGTGGTACATGACAATGGTGACGAAGTAGCACGTGACGGGGTTGATGTCGGTGAAGTCATTGTTCGAAGTCATGGAGTCATGTTGGGATATTGGAAAAATGAAGAGGCCACGATGCAGGCGTTGAAAAATGGGTGGTTGCATACAGGCGATATGGCGACCATGGATAGTGATGGGAATATAGATATCGTAGACCGCAAGAAAGATATTATCATAAGCGGTGGGGAGAATATCTCATCCATTGAAGTGGAAGGGACATTATATGAGCACGAGGGCATCTTAGAAGCGGCAGTCATCGCAGTGCCCCATGAAAAATGGGGGGAGACGCCACATGCTTTCATCGTGCCAAAACCAGGCGTTCAATTAACGGAAGCCGATATTCTGGCTTTCACAAGAGAAAAACTAGCCCATTTCAAGGCAGTGACCAGCGTCTCATTCGTAAGGGAGTTGCCAAAAACGGCATCGGGAAAAATCCAGAAAATCCATCTTCGCAATGATTATTGGGAAGCTAAAGGGAAAACGGGAAGATTCGTCAATTAAAAGACGGTCCGCGCTGCTCTATGATGAGCAGCGTTTTTTCTAGTAGTTTGTAAGCCTTAATGAATGGGAAAGGAAATATACAACTAAATTTTCCAGTCTCATTTATAATGGAGTGATTAGTGAGCGAGGATGTGAAATGATGAAAACTGCAATGGCCCCTTTACAGGAAAGCAAAAGGATTGCCAGTATTGATCTATTAAGAGGTTTGGCCATTTTAGGAATTTTTTTAGTGAATATGCCTTCGTTTCATACACCCATCTTGTATAGTAGTGGTGTTGAATATTGGGATGAAGGCTGGGACCGTATCTTGTACATAGGTAGCGATATTATCGCCCAGGCGAGTTTTTACCCCTTGTTTGCATGTTTGTTTGGGTTTGGGTCCGTTATCTTGGCTACACGGAGTGAAGATAAAGGCATCTCGTTTCCTTTGCTGTTTACAAAGCGCCTTTGCTTTTTATTAGGGGTAGGATGCATCCATGCCTTTTTCATCTGGCATGGAGACATCCTTGTTAATTACGCAATGTTCGGGTTTGCGTTTTTATTATTCTATAAATGGAAAGGGAAGTATCTGATTTGGCTTGGATCGTTCTTATATATCGTTCCTTTCGGCGTGTTCGGGCTTTTTTTCCTGATCATGAGCTTTGTGGATAGTGGATTGATGGACATTCAAAATGAGGTCGAGTTGATAAAACAATCGCAAGAGATATATTCTGCGGGCTCTTTTATGGAAGTAACGGGACAAAGAATGGCAGACTGGTATATGGTTAATGGTCCAACGAATGTCATCTTCCTCTTCCTCTCCATTTTTCCTTTCTTTTTAATTGGAGCTGGTGTAGCCAAGCAGGGATGGCTTCAAAATCCTGCCCGTTATAAACGTCCAATAAGGGTGATAGCGATTATAAGCCTGTTAACAGGGGTGGCGATCAAGATCCTACCGTATGTGACGGATTACGGTTATGGGACGACATTCATCCAGGATTACTTTGGCGGACCGCTGCTGACGATGTTTTATATTACTGCAATCACACTGTTGGTTGAAAAGGCGTGGGCTTACAAGTTGCTATATCCCTTAGCTTTAGTAGGAAGGATGTCGATGAGCAATTACCTATTTCAATCGATTGTCTGTACATTCATTTTTTATTCATATGGTTTTGGGTTGTATGGGAAAGTGACTTATACGGAAGGGTTTCTCCTGATGATCGTAGTCTTTTCTATACAAGTCTTGTTAAGCTTCTGGTGGATGAAGCGATTCCGGTTCGGTCCGGTGGAATTTGTCTGGCGATATGTCTCGTATGGCAAAAAGCCCGTTATGATACGGAATGATAAGTGAGGGGAGGAATGTTCGCAAAACTGCCTTATTTGAGCGAGATACGGGCACCTTACTTTTGTTTTTATGTAAAAGCCTATGTTATGATGAGATTGATATTGAACGAGGGGGCAAGTAAATGGGAACTCACTTACACATAACGACTTGGGTTATCGGAATCATTCTTTTCTTTGTAACATATTCCATGCTTAAAAATGGAAGCCCGAAAGCCAAAATGATGCACATGATCACACGTGTATTCTTCCTTTTGATTTTCCTTACAGGTGGAATGCTAATTACTGACTTTGGTGCATATGCAGTGAAAATGATTGTAGGAATCATCGTGATTGCCGCGATGGAAATGGTATTGGTCCGTAGGAAAAAAGGAAAAGCTGTAAGCGCGATGTGGGCATTATTCGTCGTTGCTTTTATATTCGTCCTTTATCTAGGATTATCCCTACCACAAGGTTTTGACTTGTTTTAATCATGATTGAAAAAGGACAAATGGGTTTCATCTCATTTGTCCTTTTTTGTATGCAAACTTTACAAGGAATTAGTGGGAATTCACTTTTTCGATGATGATCCGTTTCCCTGTATTAAGGGTGAATTCAAAACGGTCATGATCCTTTTTACCATAGGAAAAATGGTGCTGGACGAGACAGATTTGGGTCTCGTTATCAAAAGTGAAGAAATTCACGCCGGATTGATTGGTGAGCTCCCTTAAAAAAGTGAGCTGATTGTAGCTATATATACAATCATAAATAGAGAAGTCCAGCGAATTCAGGGTCGTGACAAACTGGAAAAAAGAATCATCGTTCAATTCCTCCAATAAACGTTCAAACGAATATAATAGTTTTTTTCGAATCCTTATGGGTTCATTGTCCCTCAGGAAAGTGAAATCCCTGTGAAGGTGGATTTTCCCCTCCGCTTCCAATATGCCCTGCTGCCATCTTCCCCCTCTATAAACTTCAATGATGCTCTGAACGTGATCTTCAATCGATGATGCCTCATCGGTTTCATCGTCAAAAAAGATCCATTGCTGATTGATATTTTCCACAGTTCCTTCGGTAAACGCTCGTGTTTGTCTGTTCATTAACTTCGTTCGATGTTGCTGACTCATGCTTATACCTCCAATAGGGGAATCCTCACCTACTTTTTAGTCAAAATCCAATGAAAATATAACGGTATATTTTTAAATATTATGGACAAATAACCAACTTTCCATCTTTGCATAGGCTATGTTAAACAGGGATGCCTTCCTTTCCCACTCTATTTTGTCACAACAAGGGTGGGGGCAAAGGGCTTCCACGGAATGGTGCTGTAACGATGCTGGGATTTGAAGCCGGAACATAAATATGGATACCTAATTGCTTAAAAGGCAGAAGGCTATATGATTTGATCGTCCAGATGGAAAGGGTGAAGTGTGATGTGTGGAATTACAGGTTGGGTGCATTTTCAAAAGAATTTACGGACGGAAACTGAAACACTCGAACAGATGACGAAAACTTTGGCTAAGAGGGGTCCAGACGAGGAGAATGTATGGAGTGATACCCACGTCGCCTTTGGTCATAAAAGATTAACAGTTGTCGATGCAGAGGGTGGAAAACAGCCGATGACAAAGGAACATGGAAACGGAAGATATACCCTTTGTTACAACGGCGAATTGTATAACACCGAAGACATTCGAAAACAGCTATTATTAAAAGGATATTCCTTTAAGGGGCATTCTGATACAGAAGTTTTACTAACTTCTTATATAGAATGGAAAGAAAAATGCGTCGAATTGTTCAATGGGATTTTCGCCTTTGCCATTTGGGATGAAAATGAACAGAAATTATTCATTGGAAGGGACCGAATGGGAGTTAAGCCTTTCTTCTATGCTGAAAGGAAAGGCGGGTTCATTTTTGGTTCTGAGATAAAAGCCATTCTAGCCCATCCTGATGTCAAAACAGAAATTGATAGGGAAGGTTTAGCCCAAGTATTAGGGGTGGGCCCATCCAGGACGCCGGGTTCTGGTGTCTTTCATGATGTTAAAGAATTAAGGCCGGCCCATGCCCTTACTTTATCAAGAAAAGGGATGAGAATATGGAGATACTGGAATGTTCAGAGTGAGGAACATCGTGATTCACTAGATGAGACATCTGAAAAAGTACGCTTTCTAGTAAAAGATGCCGTGACCAGGCAACTCGTCTCCGATGTTCCGCTCTGTAGCTTTTTGTCAGGTGGGGTGGATTCAAGTGCGATTACGGCCATAGCAGCGAATGCCTATATGGATGAAGGCAAAGGAAGGCTTCATACGTATTCCATTGATTATGAAGATAATGAAAAATACTTCAAGGCAAATGAATTCCAGCCTAACTCTGACGGACCATGGATCAAAAAGATGTCGGATACATTCAACACCGTGCATCATTCTGCCGTCATTACTCAAGAGCAGCTGACCGACTATTTAATCGAAGCTGTCCAAGTCCGGGACCTACCGGGAATGGCGGATGTCGATTCCTCTTTGCTTTGGTTCTGCAAAGAAATAAAACAAGATTTCGTGGTGGGGTTATCAGGGGAATGTGCGGATGAAATTTTCGGCGGCTATCCATGGTTTCATCGTGCCGATGATTTAAATCGCACTGGTTTTCCTTGGATGAGGTCGACTGGTGAAAGGCAATCGCTATTGAAAGAGGGCTGGCATGAAAAATTAAAACTGGAGGAATATGCAAATGATGCGTATTTGACTACGGTTCTGGAAACTCCTAGATTAGAAGGGGAAAGTGGGGAAGAGGCTAAGCGCAGGGAGCTATTCTATGTAAATTTATTATGGTTCATGACAACATTGCTCGATCGGAAAGATCGGATGAGTATGGGTGCAAGCCTTGAAGTGCGCGTTCCGTTTGCGGATCACCGACTTGTTGAATATGCTTGGAACATCCCTTGGGAAATGAAGATGACCGGTAACCGGGAGAAGGGGATATTACGTAAAGCATTAGAAGGGATGTTGCCAGATGAAGTGTTATACCGCAAGAAAAGCCCGTATCCCAAGACACATAACCCTGTCTACACTGATCGAGTTCAGACGTGGTTGAAAGATATCCTGACTGACAAAAGTTCGGTTCTTCACGAGTTATTCGATCAACAGAAAATGACCGATATAGTTGATTCGAAAGGCGCCGCCTTTAAGGTCCCTTGGTTCGGTCAATTAATGTCAGGTCCTCAGTTACTCGCCCACTTGGCTCAAATAGATGTGTGGTTCAAACAATATGATATCCAAATCATTGATTGAAAAAAAGGGGCTCAGCGTATTGTACGCTTTGCCCCTTTTCGTTTGCTTCAGTGATCAAATGCAAGAATTCTATATTGATAGCCACCCAATTCAGAGTGGTCTTCCTTCGCGATTTCCTTCGTTCTTAAATCAATCATTGAGTCCTCTTTTACATCAAATGGGAGTTTATAAGACTGTGACCGGTCTGTCGGGTTAAGAAGAATGACAACAGAGCGTGCCTCATTGAACTTTCGATAAGCGACGATGTTTGTGTTATCGATCTTTTCAAGGAATTCGAAATGTCCTTCATTTGCAAGCAAGCCTTCCTCTTTCCGTAAAGCAATCAATTCTTTGATTTCGTTATAGAGTTCGCGATTCTGTTTGTCTTCCTCCCAGACCATACATTTTCGACAACCGGGATCCTGGTCGCCAGTTAAGCCAATTTCATCTCCATAATAGATGCAGGGACTGCCCTTGAACGTCAGTAGAATGGCATGGATGAGCTTTGCCCTATTCACATCTTCCCCGCAGTCTGTGAAAATCCGTGGTGTATCGTGGCTTCCAAGAAGGTTGAAGGTGACATCAAATACAATGGTCGGATAGCTGTGATAGACAGCCGTCATTTCTTCAATAAACTGCCGGGCATTGATTTTTTGCGAAGCGATGAGGCGGAACACGTTATTGGTAAATGGATAATTCATGACTGCATCGAATTGGTCGCCTCTTAGCCAGGGCATGGAATCATGCCAAATTTCCCCGAGAATATATAGGTCAGGTTTAATGCTTTTCACCGTATTCCGGAACTCCCGCCAAAACGGTGAATCGACCTCATTGGCTACATCAAGTCGCCAGCCATCGATATCGAACTCCTTAATCCAATAAGCGGCAGTTTCCAAAAGGTATTTTTTGACGTCAGGATTAGCTGTATTCAATTTGGGCATCGATTCAAAAAAACCGAATGTTTCATAATTGGGACGTTCTCCTCCTTTTAAAGGGAAGCCGTGGGGGTGGAACCAATCTTTGTATTCTGAGTCCTCACCTTTTTCAAGGAGGTCTTGAAAGGGAGGGAAATAATAGCCGCTATGGTTAAATACGGCATCGAGCATCACACGGATATTCCGTTTGTGGCATTCTTCCACAAGGGTTTTCAAGTCCTCTTTCGTCCCGAATTGGGGATCGATTTCCATGTAATCGATCGTGTCATATTTATGGTTGGAATGGGCGTGGAAAATGGGAGTGAAATAGATGCCATTGATGCCGAGGTCCTCTAAGTAATCAAGATGCTGTAGGATCCCCTCGAAATCCCCTCCAAAAAAGTTGTCCACTTTCGGTTCTTCACTGCCCCAAGGCTTTGCACCTTCAGGATCATTATCGGGATTTCCATTCGCGAATCTTTCCGGGAAGATCTGGTACCAGATTGTTTCTTTTACCCATTCAGGCGCGCTAAACACTTCATTTCGATGAAGATAAGGTATGGCAAAATAACAGCCTGTATCATCAGGAGCCTCATCAAAAAAACCTTTTTCCGTATAAATGAGTTCTTCCTCACCCGATTGTAGCTTAAATCCATACCTTATTCTCCGGTAAGGTGGCTTCACATAAATATGCCAGTAATCATAATGGCCATCACTGCCAGAAAGGTACATGGGCGCTTGTTCATACTGCCAATGACCTTCATCAAGTATATTGGGGTCTCCAAAGAGGAGTCCAACGTAAGAAATATCTTGTTTTTTTGTACGAAGGCGGATATGAAGAGTTTCTGCATCGATGCTATAAGCAAAATTGTCTGTAGGCCGGTGCTGGATGGACGAACGTTCCATAGAAAACCACTCCAATTCTAGTCAGGTTAATTTTGAAAGCTGAATGAACTTTAAGACTGGAGATTGAGAGGACATTACTTATGTACTGATGAAAAGTTAAAAAAATTAAATATTTCAAAAACTATCCAGTCATTTTGATTATATACCCATTTTATATAAAAAAAGCACCTGGTTCTTAAAAAATATGAAATAGAACGCTTCCATTTAAGAAATAAAATTGATAAAGGAAAATGTTGTAAAAATTGAGTCCTCTCATATAATGATAACAATAAAGATTGATATCGTTTTCATCGTGAATCCACGTTCTTTCCTTTCGATTTTCTAACGGTGGTGTAAACAATTCGAAGCTTTGGGACATGATAGAATCAAACATTTTTAAAAGGAGAATAAAAGTGAAGAAGTTGATGATCTATTTACTCATGTCCCTCATCTTTATCGCTATCGGAAGTGCTTGTGATGCCAATACAGATAAGGAAAATGAAGTGGTGAAGGAAAGGATGCCGCGAGAAAAAGAAACCACGAATGAAAAAAAGCCGGAAAAACTGATTGTTTGGGAAGAGGAGAATAAAGGGGAAGCCCTAAAACCGATCCTGAAGGAATTCGAAAAAGAATATGGAATCAAAGTGGAATATAAAGAGCAAAAAGTGAACGATGGGATGTACACACAATTACGCCGAAATGGGCCTATCGGGACATCCCCGGATATCGTGACACTTACCCATGAAAAAATAGGTCAGCTAGTGGAGGAGGGACTGATACAGGAAATCAAGGTGAATGATGAAGTTACAGATGCCTTTTTAGAAGCTTCCATATTCGCCGAAATGTATCAGGGAAAACTATTTGGGCTGCCCAAGTCTGCTGTTACTTCCGTTTTGGTGTATAACGAGAAGATGATGCCGAAGGTCCCGGACACGATGAATGAATTGTATAAAAAAGCAAAAAAGGCTAGCGCAGGTAAGGAGTATGGATTTGCGGCTGAATGGAACGATTTCTATGATGCATATGGAATTATGACGGGAATGGGAGGGTATGTATTCGATCGGGATAAGAAGAAAATAAATCCTTTGGATATAGGATTGAACAATGAAGGTGCAGTGAAAGGTGCGCAATTCATTCAAAAATGGTATAAAGCGAGTGCCATCCCTGAGGGTGACAAAGAAGATATGGAAAAAATGTTTAGGGAGGGGAAGGTAGCCTCCATCATGAGTTCAAAAACTGCATGGATGGACGGGAAGAATGTCGGCGTCGCTCCGATGCCCCAATTGCCAAATGGAAAGCCAATGAAAACAATCATGGAAATACAGGGCTGGCATATTACCGCATTCACCAAATATCCCTATTGGTCTACAAAATTTGTGGAATATGTATCAAATGAAAAAAATGCAGTGCTCCGTTTTGAACGAACGGGAGAAATCTCCCCTATAAAAACAATCAAAGGGCATGAGGCAATAAAAGATAGTGAAAGGGCACAAGCCATCGCCATACAATTACAATACGCAGAACCGATACCGAATATTCCAGAAATGAATAAAGTCTGGGGACCGATGAATTCCGCGATGCAGGACATAACGGCGATTAAAGCCAAACCGAAAGCCGCTTTGGATGAAGCCGTAAAGAAGATCGAAAAAAGTTACCAGGAGGAATGAAACGGCAAATATGCCCCACTTTCAACCGCTCTCCATTTTATCTCTTTTGTGTAAAAAATTTTATAATATGGATTTGACGTCAAGAGGGCAAAACGCTAATCTTAAAGGCGTAAAGAGATAGCTAGGAGGAGAGCGGATATGAAAAAAAGGGTGTTATCACTCGCTTTAATTCCGTTGCTTCTTTTTTACGCCATTCCTGTAGGAGCAGCTGAAAAAGAACAACGAACATGGAAGGATGAAATCGCATACTCATTGATGATAGACAGATTTTTTGATGGAAATCCTAAAAACAATGGGGATGCAGATGTATTGAATCCTTCAGCTTTTAATGGAGGAGATTTCGAAGGAGTCACGAACAAGTTAAATTACCTTAAAGATATGGGGTATACCGCTATCATCCTATCACCTATTTTTGCTAATGAAGATAATGGCTACCACGGGGAATGGGTGAAGGATTTTTATAAAACGGATGAACATTATGGTACGAAACAAGAATTCAAGAAGCTCGTGGATGAGGCCCATAGCCGTGAGATGAAAGTTATTGTTGATTTTCAGGTTAATCAGGTGGGGAAGAATCATTCTTGGCTAAACGAACCTGATAAAAAAGACTGGTTTCACGAAAAAAAGGACATTTCCAAGGATAGCAATCAGCAGAACATGGAAAACGGCTGGGTGAATGGCCTGCCGGACTTAAATCAAGATAACCAGGAAACTCGGGAATATTTGTTGGATGTTGCCAAGTCGTGGATTGCAGAAACGGATATTGATGGGTATCGACTAAATCAAGTTCAACACGTTCCAAAGGACTTTTGGAAGGAGTTTGTTGAAACAGTCAAGTCTGAAAAATCAAACTTCTATACAATTGGCGATGTCCAAGGCAATGAGGATTTGATAAAAGGATATGAGGAAACGGGAATCGATGCTTTCATGGATTACCCACAAAATGCTGAACTGAGAAAAGCATTCGCTGCACCGGATCAGGATCTGGCACCTGTTTTCAATGCTATCGGAACGAGCGGTACACAGGCTTTATTCATGGATACCCAGAATATGCCCCGTTTCACCAAGGATGCTGCCGATCATAATGAAAACCCTGGGGCAAGATGGAAAATGGCCTTATCCTATATGTATACCACTCCAGGTGTACCCATCGTGATGTATGGATCGGAAATCGCCCTTAATGGTGATGAAGCACCGACCAATCATCAATTGATGAATTTTAAGACAGAGCAAGAGCTAGTGGAGTATATCACCAAGCTTTCCGATCTTCGGGAGATGTACCCTGCATTATCAAAAGGGGATATGGAGCCTTTGTACCAAAAGGGCGGTACGGCGGTTTTTAAACGTGTGTATGGCGACGAAACAATGGTGGTGGCCATGAATAATACAACCAAAACGCAAACGATTAATCTCAGTGAAAAGGATCTTGATGAGAACAAAGAGTTGAGAGGTATGCTGAATGGAGATTTGGTTCGTAGTAAGGATAATGGCTACTCGATCGTAATCGACAGGGAGTCAACGGAAGTCTACACTCTTGCATCTAAATCGACCATCAATACTCCCTATTTGATCATTATCGGGTTGGTCCTTGTCATTTTTGCCATTTTCATTGCTTTGGTCATTAAACGTTCAAAAAGGAATCAAGTAAACTAACCATGTACCTCTCGATTTTTGGCTGCAAAACAATGTCCCTTGGCTTTGTGGAATACAGAAACGGGAGGCTACAGCATGAGCAAAACCTGGTGGAAAGAGGCTGTTTGTTATCAAGTTTACCCCCGCAGTTTCATGGATAGCAATGGAGATGGAGTGGGGGACTTAAGGGGATTGATCTCCAAACTGGATTACTTGCAGGAACTTGGGATCGATGTCATTTGGATTAGCCCGTTTTATAAGTCCCCCAACGCAGATAATGGATATGATATCAGTGATTACCAATCGGTTTCAGAAGAATTCGGCACGATGGAGGACCTGGAACAATTGCTGGACGATGTACACCGACGTGGCATGAGGGTGATTCTTGACTTGGTGCTTAACCACACTAGTGATGAGCATCCCTGGTTCGTGGAGTCGCGTTCTTCAAAGGATAACCCGAAACGAGACTGGTATATTTGGAGAGACGGCAAGGATGGTAGGGAACCTAACAATTGGGAAAGTATATTCTCAGGAAGTGCCTGGAAATTCGATGAAAGGTCGAAACAATTCTACTTACATTTATTCGCAGAGAAACAACCGGACTTAAACTGGGAATGTAAAGAAGTCCGGCAGGCTCTATACAGCATGGTGACATGGTGGTTGGATAAGGGCATCGATGGTTTCCGGATTGATGCCATCACCCATATTCACAAGCGTGAGGGGTTGCCGGATATGCCCAATCCGTATTGGCATCAATATGTCCCTGCGTTTGAGATGCATACCAATCAGGAAGGGATATTGGATTACCTTCAAGAGCTTAAGGAAGAAACTTTTGCGAAGTATGATATCATGACGGTTGGTGAAGCCAATGGCGTAAGGATTGAACAAGCGGATGATTGGGTCGGGGAAGAAAACGGTAAGTTCAATATGATTTTTCAATTCGAACATCTGGGCCTATGGAATCGGGGACATGATCATCATGTCGACGTCTATGAACTGAAAAGGACCATGACAAAATGGCAAAAGGGACTTCAGAATAAAGGCTGGAATGCTTTGTTTTTTGAAAACCATGACCAGCCGAGAAGTGTGTCCACTTGGGGAAATGATCATCAATATTGGTTGGAGAGTGCGAAAATGATTGGTGCATTGTACTTTTTTATGCAAGGGACACCATTCATTTATCAAGGGCAGGAAATTGGGATGACAAACGTACAATTCGACTCTATCGATGATTATGATGACATTGGCATGAAAAACTTTTATCATATTGAAACCTCCAAGGGACGTTCACATGATGAAATCATGCAGATCATTTGGCATAACGGTCGGGACAATTCACGTACACCCATGCAATGGAATGATACGGAGCATGGAGGGTTTACAGAAGGAACACCCTGGATGAAAGCAAATTCCAATTACCGTGCAATCAATGTGGAAGAGCAAAGGAATAATCCTTCATCCATCTACCATTTTTACAAAAAGATGATTAATCTCCGTAAGAAGTACCAGGTTTTAGTTTATGGAGAATATGATTTATTATGGGAAAATCATTGTGAACTTTATATTTATACAAGAAAAATGAATAGTGAATCAGTGAAAGTCATATGCAATTTCAGTACGAATCACCATTCCATCGATATATCTGATTGGGGGAATATGGAACTGTTACTGGGCAATTATGACAATGTGGAAGACGAATGTGAGATTCATTTGCGTCCTTACGAGGTGAGGGTCTACCATCATTAGTTGAAGCTATGTAGCCGTTGGTGCTACTGTAGTTAGTCGTCTGACTTCTGTCCTCTTCTCTAAACAAATCATACGTTTCAATGAAGGAGTTGATTTAAAATCAACTCTCTTTTTTATGATAAAAGTGAAGGCTGACTCTAAAAACTGATATTTTCTGAAAAAAATAGAAAATTTAAAAAAAGTAATGGATATAAGCATTGAGTTGAGTGTATGATAGATACATATAATTGTATATTTATTTAATATATTGGAAAAGTATTTATTGACTTTACACGAAGTTGTCCAAAAAGTCTGTAATACGATGAGGGGAGACGGGAAATGCATGGCTATTACGATTAAAGATGTAGCTCAACTGGCGAATGTAGCACCTTCAACAGTTTCTCGAGTGATTGCAAATAATCCTCGAATTAGCGAGAAAACGAAAGTGCGCGTGCGTAAAGCGATGGAGAAATTGGGATATCACCCAAATTTCATTGCCCGCAGCCTAGCAAACCAATCAACGAAAATTATAGGGTTGGTCTTACCAAGTTCATCGAATGTCATATATCAAAATCCATTTTTCTCAACAATCTTGCAAGGACTTAGCGAAGGGGCTCAGGAAAAACAATATTCGCTATTGCTAAGCACGGGAAAAACGGAGAATGAGATTTATGAAGGAATCGTGAATATGGTCCAGGGGGGGATGGTAGATGGTATCGTCCTGATGTATTCAAGGATGAATGATCATATCCTTACTTATTTGCGATCAAGGGATTTTCCATTTGTCATGATTGGAAAGCCGTACGATTTTATCGAGGAAATATCATATGTGGATAATGATAACGTCTTGGCGGCTGAACAGGCCTCAGATTATCTAATCCAATTGGGGCATGAAAGAATCGGTTTCATCGGTGGGGATATAAAGTCTGTGATGACACTCGATCGCCTATCTGGATACGAACGGGCATTAAAACGGGCTGGGATCGTTCCAAGAAGTGAATATACGATACTTGAGAACTTTGTACATAATGGGGAACTGGAAGTAGCAAATAGGTTGCTATCCATTAAGGAACCTCCGACCGCTTTAATCGTCAGTGATGACTTAATGGCACTTGGACTTGTCCATTCACTAAGGGAGATGGGCATACGCACTCCTGAAGAGATATCAATTGTCAGCTTTAATAACGTTCTTTTCACTGAAATGTCACTACCTGCCCTAACTTCTGTCGATATTAACATTTTTGATCTGGGTTATCAGGCAGCCAAATCGATCATCCAAAAGTTACAAAAGGGAGCAGAGCCGGGGGGAATCATCATACCCCATCAGTTTGTGGAAAGAAGTTCCTGCCGACCTTTAAAGCAAGAATCGTTGGTCATGAATTATTAAAGGGAAGAGCATTGTGTGTCACAATGCTCCTTTATGAATTTCCTGGTATTGAGGACGCTTTTGATTGAACGGAAACCGGTTCCAGTCTGTCCAAGTTATGTTTCTACAAGCACTTTATCAGGAAATGGATACTCTCTAAATCCTTCCTTAGAACGAAAAAAGCAACGGATCTCCTAAATGGAATCCGCTGCCCTGGATCTTACTTTATTAACCGTTTACCACTGAACCGCCATTGACATGGATGACTTGTCCACTGACGTAAGAGGAATCATCACTTGCTAGATATACATAGGCAGGTGCCAATTCCTCCGGCTGTCCTGCTCGGCCCATAGGTGTATTTTGTCCGAATTTGGCCACATCTTCTTCACCGAATGAAGCAGGAATAAGCGGTGTCCAGATAGGACCTGGCGCTACACCATTCACTCGAATGCCATCTTTTGAAATGGAATTCGAAAGAGCGCGTGTAAAGGCTAAAATGGCGCCTTTAGTTGATGAGTAATCGATTAGCTTTGGGTTACCCTGGTAGGCTGTGATTGAGGTTGTATTGATGATGCTGCTCCCTTTTTTCAAGTGCTTCAAGGCGGCTTTCGTTAAGTGGAACATGGAAAAGATATTAGTTCGGAATGTTTTTTCCAACTGCTCGGCTGATATGTCGAGAAGGCTTTCTTGCACATGCTGTTCGCCGGCATTGTTGACAAGGATATCCAACCCGCCGAATTCTTCAATTGTTTGCTTGACGATATCCTGACAAAACGTTTCATCACCGATATCCCCTGCAAGTAGCAAGCATTTTTGTCCTTCTTGTTCGATTAATTCCTTAGTTTTCTTTGCATCTTCGTGTTCATCCAAGTAGGCTACAACTACATTGGCTCCTTCTTTCGCATAATAGATGGCGACCGATTTACCAATGCCGCTATCTCCGCCGGTTACAATCGCTGTTTTTCCTTTTAATTTCCCACTACCTTTATATTCCGATTTTACAGACTCAGGATTCGGATCCATCTTCGTTTCTACTCCGGGTTGATGTTGTTGATGTTGTGGTGGAAACCCTTGTTTATTTTGGTTTGTCATGATTACCCCTCCTATATTTTATTGTATTTTTTATATTCCTTATTTTTGAATTGCTTAAACATAAGAGCAAGAATAGCATCTCACAACTCCTTGGAATCGATACATTGGTTTGAATAACAGGAAATGTGAAGGCGTTATGTGTGAGATATCCAGATAGGGTGTATGGGGAGGAATGGAGGGGGAAATAGGCATGGGGAAACGGGCACCTTGTGCCTTCAACTAAATGAAAAAAGCCCACCTATCAGGGTGGGCTTACTAGTTTAGCGGTAATTTAGGAATTGTACATCAATTGATAATTCAGCACCACGGATGGCAGAGATGATGCCTTGCAGGTCATCCCTGTTTTTTCCGGTAACGCGAATTTGGTCGTCCTGAATTTGACTTTTGACTTTTAACCCACTGTTTTTAATGATGGTGTTGATTTTCTTTGCTTGTTCTTTATCAATACCTTGAATGAGTTTAGCGCGTTGACGGACAGTACCGCCGGAAGCCCCTTCTATTTTCCCGTAATCGAGGTTTTTGACGGGAACCCCACGCTTTATAAGTTTACTGATTAAAACATCTTTTAATTGATCAAGTTTATACTCGTCATCAGAAACCAAAACGAGGTCTTCCTTATCGATGGAAATCGTACTTAAGCTGCCCTTGAAATCATAGCGCGTTTGTATTTCTTTCATTGCCATGGTTACAGCATTTGTCACTTCCGAAAAATCTACTTTGGATACTATATCGAATGAATTTTCCTTTGCCATTACTTACCTCCAGCAGGTTTTATTTCTTTTATTATAGAGAAGATAGGTAAGGAAGACAACCATTCATTCTGTTAAGCAAGTGGACTTTGTCAAGGGGATACAGGAAAAAACGGGGGATGTCCCCCGTTATTTATGATCTGTTTTTTTGGAGTAGGAATGTTTTCCCGCTTTAAGATTTTCCTGATAGGCCATGTTTTTTTCGGCGTTTCTCGCTTGGTTATCTTCGGGTCTTTTATTGTTATCTTTAGTGTGTGACATAATAAAAACTCCCTTCATAATCATGATCAATATGTATTGTTCGCAATTATAAGAGGGAGTATGCATATTTATGATTTCGCAGGGGTATCGTTTAAGAAGAAGATACCTACAGTACCAGGACCGGTATGTGCCCCGATTACTGAACCGATTGAATGGATCATGAAATTTGTCGTACCAAATTCATGTTGAATCACTTCTTTCCATTCCAATGCGGATTCTTCGTCATCGCCGTGAACAATACCAATTGTTTGAGTAGATAGATTTATGCCACGCTCATGCATTAATTCCATCGCTCTTTTCACTAATTTCTTTTTGCCGCGAATCTTCTCAAGAGGAACGAGTTTTCCATCCTCCACATTTAGTAGCGGTTTAATGTTTAATAACCCGCCAACAAGGGCAGATGTTTTGGATATACGTCCACCACGCGCCAAGTATTCAAGGTCACCTACCGTGAATAGGTGTTCCATGTGCTTGAGGAGGAAATTTATATGTGTTAAAATTTCTTCTTTAGAAGCTCCACTCTGAGCTAACTTGGCAGCTTGTTCAACGACCATGCCAATGCCTAATGATGCGCATTTCGAGTTAATGATCTCTATGTCCAAATCAGGGTATTCTTCCTTCACCTGGTTATGAATCATAACGGCTGTTTGGTACGTTCCGGATAGTTCAGAGGAAAAGGCAATATAAATGCCCTGTTTTTTTTCTTTGGCAAACTCCGTGAATATTTCCAAGAAATGTTCCGGAGAAACTTGTGAAGTTTTTGGAGCCTTACCATCAAGCATGGCTTGAAAAATCTCCTTAGAATTAATGGTAACGATGTCTTCATAATTTTGCCCATCCAAATGAACTTGTAGGGGGATCAATGTTACATTGTTTTCTTGATAGAAAGACAATGGCAAGTCACATGCACTATCCGCAAGAATCGTGATAGCCATAATACACCCGCTTTCTTTTTACATATTTTAGTAAATGTGAGTTTTACTCTATTTAGTTTAGCATGTAACGGTGAAATTTCAATCACTACGACTATAGAAAGAGAAAATAAGGGGAATTGGCCACTAAAAATAGAATATATTGGAGGTTTTTTGGTTGTATGGTAATGAAATAAAGAAAATTCTAATTGTCATAATTGGTGCATTACTGAATGCTGTTGCAATGAACTTTTTTCTGATTCCAGCAAATGTTTATGCAAGTGGATTCACAGGGGTAGCGCAGTTATTATCAAGTATTATTGGATCCTTTGCACCATTTAATGTATCGACTGGTATCTTACTCTTTCTATTGAATATTCCAGTCACTATTCTTGCATGGAGGAAGGTTGGGAAGTCCTTCACTTTTTATAGCTTCCTCAGTGTTATATTAATGAGTTTATTTATGGAAATCATCCCGCTAACACGATGGTCCCCAGACATTTTGTTGAATGCTGTGTTTGGTGGTGTGATCGCTGCGGTCGGAGTAGGGATTACATTGAAATTCGGGGCATCGACAGGTGGTATGGATATTATCGCCATGCTTTTATCACGCAAGAAGGACAAGCCTGTAGGAACTTACTTATTTCTTTTGAATGGAATCATCATCGTCACAGCCGGAGCGGTATATGGACCTGAAAAGGCCTTGTATACCCTCGTTACGCTTTATACTTCAACACGAGTGGTGGATGCTATACATACTCGCCATGAAAAGTTGACAGCCATGATCATAACGAAGCAAAGCGAGGAACTGAAGCAAGCCATCCATGCTAAATTGGTTCGCGGCATTACAAGGCTCCCTGCTAAAGGAGCTTTCACCAATGAAAGTAAGGAAATGTTAATGATCGTCATTACTCGGTATGAATTGTATGATTTGGAGAGGATTATTCAAGAAGTCGATCCCCATGCCTTCACCAACATTATTGAAACGTCGGGAATCGTTGGTACGTTCCGAAGGGAATGAACAGTAGGATTTTTACCATATTTTTCAATACTGTTACACTTCATTGACAAATGGATAAATATTGGTGTTTTACGTTTGAGGCTTATCCCAAACGGCTAATGTACTAGCGTATCGCCAATAAATCTTGTTGAAGGAGTGATGAACAATGGCTAAGAATGAAAAGATGAGTAGGGAAGAAGCTGGACGCAAAGGCGGGGAAGCCACTTCGAACAATCACGATAAGGACTTCTACCAAGAGATTGGACGCAAAGGCGGAGAAGCCACCTCAGATAATCACAACAAAGAGTTTTATCAGGAAATTGGTCAAAAGGGCGGAGAAGCCACATCCGATTCTCATGATAAAAGTTTTTATAAAGAAATCGGTAAAAAAGGCGGAACAACAGGAAATAACGGTTAAATAGAGAAAAGCCTCCAGGATCCTGGAGGCTTTTCCTTTTTACTTTAGATGGTTTTCCAACTTTTCCTGAAGTTCACGCAACTGTTCTTTTTCGGCATTATTCGTATTGGCATTAGCCGAAGAAAGAGCATTTTTGGCGATTTCTACAGTTTTTTGCTGGTCGCCACCAGGCTCAGAGTGGAGAGCTTCTTCAACAAAGTCCCGAGCGATCTGGAATAATTTGTTTCCCATTAGAAGCCACCATAGCTTTGTTCTGACATAATGCGTAATCTGTCTTTTTCAGCCTCTGCATACGTAGTGTGATAAGGGATTTTTTCAGCGTGTTTGGCAACACTTTCTTTGCCTTGCTGTACAAAACGTTTTGATTTTGTTCCCATTATTATCTCCTCCGAATCTGAGCTTTTTGACAACGATGTTTGATGTTGTCCCTAGTAGTGTGGCTCAATGAATGGAATTTATGAAGGAAATAAATGTGTTATTTCAGATTGAATTTTTCCTCAAGGAAAATGGCAATGCCGTCCTCCTCATTGGTCAAGGTGGTCGTGTTGGCTACGTTTTTCACTAATTCTATAGCATTACCCATGGCGACACCTGTTCCTGCATAGTCAAGCATTTCCAAGTCATTGTCCTCATCTCCGAATGCGATGATCCGGTCTTTTGGAATGTCCAGGTAATTGGATACACGCTGAAGCCCGACAGCCTTGCTTAATCCACTTTTTATGATTTCGATGATGTGAAAGGGCTCTGACCAACGTCGGTGATCAACCAATTCAGCATGGACATCCGATAGATGCTGCCGAATTTGCCCGACATATTCGCTATCTGTATGGATGAGCATCGAAGTAGGCGAATCGTTTAGGTAGTTCCGCAGGTCCCCGCTAGTCATTTTTGGATTCCCTACATTGAACATATTCATCAATTTTTCGTCATGATAATGGACATATAAATCATCCCTAACCTCTGCAATGATGTTATGATAGCTAAATTGGTCACAGGCCTCGACTATCTCTTTTGCAATCTTGATGTCGAGAGGTGAATGATACGTCCCCCAGCTTGTCTGCAAGGGATGGTGGACAAAGGCACCATTGAAATTGACGATAGGCGTTGTCAATCCCAACTCACGATAATAGAGTTCGCTTGAGCGGTAGGGACGGCCTGTCGCAATCATGACTTCATGTCCATCCTCTTTCAGTTTTAAAAGGGTCTGTTTAGTGCGGGGGGAAATGGATTTTTTATCAGTAAGTAATGTTCCATCAAGATCCAATACAATTAAATGCTTGTCATTCATCTATGGCACCTTCTGTTCTTTTTTGATTTTATTATAGGCGAATATTGTTAAGTTTAGTGTACTGAAATTGTAAATGTTTTTCATTCTTTATGCATTCTTGTATGATATTACTAAATGAAAGGGTTATAATAATCCCGAGATTATACGACTTACTTAAATAGGTTTTTTAATAAAATTTTGGTTGTTCCATTTAGGGACAATCAGCATTATAACATGAATGATTCGGAGGGGTCGAATTGGTTATCATCGAAAAAGAAGTAATAGGGCACATTCCCGTTTTACATGTTAGCGAACGGTCCATTTTCAATAAGGAACTGCCGCTAGTCATTTTTATACACGGATTTCAGAGTGCAAAGGAACACAATCTCCATTATGCGTATTTAATGGCTGAAAAGGGCTTTCGCGTGATTCTTCCCGATGTTGTCTACCATGGAGAGAGGGAAACGGGGGAAAGCGAATCCGAGTTGATGCCTCGTTTTTGGGAAATGGTATTACAGAGCATCAAAGAGTTGCCCCTACTTAAAGATGATTTACTTTCCCGTAAATTAATCGATCCTAAAAGGATTGGCATAGCCGGCAGCTCAATGGGTGGGATTGTGACCAATGGGGCGTTAGCGACTTATGATTGGTTATCGGCGGGCGTGAGCTTGATGGGGAACCCTTCATATGTTTCGTTTGCCGAGCTTCAAATAGGGGAAATGAAAAAAAGGGAGATTAGCTTTCCCCTATCGGAAGAGGAAATCACACAAGCGATTGCACAACTTAAACCATTTGACCTAAGCTTGAATCCCGACAGGCTCGCTAATCGGCCACTATTGTTTTGGCATGGAGCAAAAGATCATGTGGTTCCTTATCAATATGCATATCGCTTTTATGAAGAGGTTAAATCAAGTTATAATGAAGGGGATAATAGAATTAATTTCATTCTCGACAAGAAAGCATCTCATAAGGTAAGCAGAGAAGGTGTGCTTCAAACGGCGAACTGGTTTGAGAAACATTTATTGCCAACTATACAAAAAGCTTAATGGAACGCGAAAAATCTGTTATGATTCTAATATGTAGATAGTGTAAACCGTTTTAACTATCAGCACCCGGTATGAATGACGGGGATAATTGATTATAAAAGGAGTGATTAGGATGGATCAAGATACAAAAGACATTATTATGGGAGCTTTGGAACAGGTTATTGACCCGGAGCTTGGAATAGATATCGTCAATCTGGGCTTGGTATATGATGTGGATATGGACGAGGCAGGACTAACGACTGTGAAGATGACCTTGACGGCTATGGGCTGCCCATTAGCTGGTACAATCGTCGATCAAGTGAAATTGGTGCTTGAAGATATTCCGGAAGTGAAAGAAACGGACGTGCAAATTGTGTGGAGTCCACCATGGTCCAAGGACCGCATGTCCAGATATGCAAAAATCGCATTAGGCATAAAATAAATTCCATGTAAAAGAATGAATAGAGAGCCAGTCAAAAAACGGTGAATCCGCATTTTGTGGACCAGCTTTTTATTGGCTTGGCTTTTTCTAATACATGAGGGCTAGGAGTGGTTAATTGACCAGTCAAATAAAAGATTCTTTAGATAGGCCATTAAGAGATTTGAGAATTTCCGTCATCGATCGTTGCAACTTCCGTTGTCAATATTGTATGCCGGCTGAAATTTTTCATGAGAATTTCCAGTTCCTCCCGAAGAGCGAGCTTTTATCATATGAAGAAATTATAAGGATCTCTAAAATATTCGCAAACTTAGGTGTGAAGAAGTTAAGGTTGACGGGCGGGGAACCGCTGTTACGCAGAAATCTTACCACGCTTATTTCCGAACTTGTCTTGATTGAAGGAATAGAAGATATAGGGTTGACCACCAATGGCGTGTTCCTGAAGAAGCATGCGGCCGATTTAAAGGCAGCAGGTTTACAACGAGTGAACATCAGCCTAGACAGTCTGGATGACGAGTTGTTTAAAAAGATGAATGGCAGAAATATCGGGATAAAACCGGTTCTGGAAGGCATCGCCGCTGCTAAAAAGGCAGGACTTGGCGTCAAGGTCAATATGGTGGTGAAAAAAGAAACGAATGAATCTCAAATCCTGCCAATGGCTCGTTTTTGCAAACAGGAAGGCATTCAACTGCGATATATAGAATATATGGATGTTGGCCATACAAATGGTTGGCAACTAAAAAATGTGGTAACGAAAAAGGAACTGCTCGAGATGCTACAGCAAGAATTCGAATTGGAACCTGTGGAAGAAGATTACTTTGGGGAAGTTGCTAAGCGTTTCCGTTATAAAGGAACAACAACTGAAGTAGGATTCATCACGTCGGTTTCGGAATCATTCTGTTCAAGTTGCACGCGTGCACGTCTCTCTGCAAACGGTAGCATATATACTTGCTTATTTAATGGGAAAGGCCATGACTTGAAGTCATTGGTTCGTTCAGAGATGTCGGATGAAGAATTAACAGACCACATCATATCGATTTGGAATCATCGAGATGACCGTTATTCGGACGAGAGGGTAGCGGGCACTTTGAAAAAACAAGAAAAAATAGAAATGTCCTTTATTGGTGGTTGATTTTTAAAGGACAAGTTAAAAATACGGGATGGCAGATGCCATCCCGTATTTTTTTGTATGTGCATCGTTTGGTTAATGAATAAATTATACGGGTTTTATGCATGTATATGATGGAACAAGATATTAAATGGTCCCTGGATCAATACAATTGGATGGATACGGTCGATATCCCCGCAACCTTTTCATGTTGTAGGCATATAATTGCTGGTTGTCGGGGGACGGATATGGAGGTTGTGAAATGAATAAACAAGGCAATGAATGAACTACTGGTGATTTTAGCAACAAGAAAGGGTTAAATCAAAGACGTTGTTCATAAATGGGCTGTGAATGGAAAAAAATATATCAAAGAATAGTAGCAAAAGATAGAATTTTGTATATAATTTAATAATTTTATAAAAATACATTTGATTTTATTTTTATTCAATCATATAATAATAGAATCAAAGAATGACAGGGACTAGAATATAGGAGTGGTTTTATGAACGTTTCAATTGTCGGAGCTACAGGATATGGTGGATTGGAGCTAATAAGGTTCCTGACTAATCATCCTCATTTACAAATAGAATCATTGCATACTTCATCCCAATTTGGTCGGAGTATCCATGAAGAAAATCCGCATTTAATGCATATGAAAGATAAATTGGAAGCCATTGATCCGGAAAAAATCGCAAAAAAATCTGATATTGTTTTTCTCGCTACGCCTTCAGGTGTTTCCTCACAACTGATTTCGCAATTTTCTGATCTTGACTTGAAAGTAATCGATTTGTCAGGGGACCTCAGGCTTCAAACTCCAGGAGAATATGAGCGTTGGTATAAAAAAGAGGCTGCCCCTCAATCCATCCTTGAAAAAGCTATATACGGTCTAGCAGAATGGAATGCCGAGGAAATCAGGCAATCCACTATTATTGCAAACCCAGGTTGTTACCCCACCGCTACATTGCTTGGCCTTGCCCCTTTATTTACGGAAGGATGGGCTACAGGTTCAGATGTCATTATCGATGCAAAATCAGGGGTGTCCGGGGCAGGGAAGTCTCCTTCGGTCGTAACGCATTATAGTGAAATGAATGAAAATTTCAAAATATACAAGGTGAACCAGCATCAACATATACCGGAAATTGAGCAACAGCTTGGACGCTGGTCGAAAGATTTACAGCCGATATCTTTTAATACCCATCTTGTCCCGATGACGAGAGGGATCATGGCCACAATGTACGTTAAATTAAACCGGCAAACTTCAACGGCCGAATTAAGGGATTTGTATGAAACCATTTATGATAAACATCCATTTGTTCGAATACAGCCACTAGATCACTTTCCTTCTACAAAACAAGTATATGGTTCGAATTTTTGCGATATAGGTGTTGCTTATGATGAAAGAACAGGAAGGGCAACGATTGTTTCGGTCATTGATAATTTAGTGAAAGGCGCTGCTGGGCAGGCCATTCAAAACGCAAATCTTTTAATGGGGATTGAAGAAACAACAGGATTATGGAACACCCCGCTTTATCCATAAAATTTCTTGGAGGGAAATAATGAATACATTACAGCAAGTTGAAACAATCAAACAAATTGAAAAAGGAAACATCTTAATTCCACAAGGATTTAAAGCGTCAGGCGTTCATGCAGGTTTACGTTACTCCAAAAAAGATATTGGCGTCATTTTTTCGGACGTCACGGCCTCAGCTGCTGCCGTTTATACACAGAATGTCGTTCAGGCGGCCCCAATCGATGTGACGAAAGACAGTATTTCCGTCACCGGCAAAATTCATGGCATCATCGTGAATAGTGCCTGCGCGAATGCATGCACTGGAAAGCAAGGGCTAAAGGATGCGCTTGAAATGCGAAAGCTTACGGCACAAAAGTTTGACTTGGAAGATCATGCTTTTGCTGTTGCTTCAACGGGAGTCATTGGTGAGTACTTGGATATGGAAAAAATCAAAAAGGGAATAGATTTACTCGAGATAGCTGATACACCAGAAGCCGCAGAAGACTTTGGTACCGCTATTTTGACGACGGATATCGTAACGAAGAGCTGTGGGTATGAAGCGGTCATTGACGGCAAGGTCGTAAAAATGGGCGGTGCAGCGAAAGGGTCGGGGATGATTCATCCTAACATGGCTACGATGCTTGGATTCATTACGACGGATGCAGCCATTGAACCAGCCGATTTACAGCAGGCGTTATCTAGCATAACCAACGATACCTTCAATCAAATCACGGTAGATGGTGATAGTTCCACGAACGATATGGTTCTGGTTTTGGCAAATGGAGAAGCAGGCAATGAACCATTATCCAAAGCACACCCGGAATGGTCCGTCTTCTTGAATTTATTGAAACAGACATCTGAAAACCTTGCTAAGCAAATTGCAAAAGATGGAGAAGGGGCTACGAAGCTAATTGAAGTCAATGTCCATGGAATGAATGAGAAAACCGATGCACAGATGATGGCAAAAACGATTGTGGGTTCAAATTTAGTGAAAACCGCAGCGTTTGGTTCTGACGCTAACTGGGGTCGCATTATCGCGGCCATGGGAAGAAGCGGAGTGGCCTTTCAACCTACACAAACAACGATCGCCTTTGGTGATATCGTAGTCCTGAAGGGTGGCGAACCGGTACAGTTTTCCGAAGAAGAGGCGAAAGCCTATTTAGAAAATAAGAGTATAACGATTAATGTCTATTTACAAGATGGGAACGAATCAGGTACGGCATGGGGCTGCGACTTAACCTATGATTATGTGAAAATTAATGGGAGCTATCGATCATAAGGGGGATGAATGGGTGGACACTTTAGTCATCAAATGCGGCGGCAGCATTATTAATGAGTTATCCGAATCATTTTTTACGAGTATAAAAGAACTACAAAGCCGTGGGTATCAAATCGTCTTCGTTCATGGAGGCGGTCCGGATATCAATTCGATGCTTGAGAAATTTGAAATTGAACCAGTATTCGAAGATGGGTTAAGAAAAACGACATCAGACGTGCTGGAAGTGGTTGAACTGATGCTGGCAGGTAAATCTAATCGTTGCCTTGTACACAAGTTGGAAGAACACGGAATCAAAGCAGTTGGCCTCAATGGATCGGATGGCGGCATCCTGACCGGTGAGTTCATTGATAAAGAAAAACTAGGGGCTGTCGGTGAAATTCATCAGGTCGATACAGAACTATTGGAATTGTTTTTCGACAAAGGCTTCTGCCCAGTGTTGACGCCTATCTCCTCTACAGAAGATGGAAATAAACTGAATGTGAATGCCGATATGGCTGCAGGTTCAGTGGCGAAAGCCCTTTCGGCGGCCATGTGTTTATTTGTAACAGATGTTAAAGGGGTAATGAAGAATCATCAAGTCATCGAAAAGCTGACCGAATCGGAGACGCAAGATTTAATTACAGATGGCAGTATATATGGAGGAATGATTCCAAAGGTAAAGACTGCATTATCCGTGTTGAATAAGGGCGTCGAAGAAGTGATGATTGTAAGTGGAAAAGAGATCTTCTACGAGGATGGACAGTTCATCGGTACGAAATTTTTACAGAAAGAAGGGGTATTCAAATGAGTTCTTTATTTCCAACGTATGCAAGATGGGACATAGAACCAGAAACAGCGAACGGTACGAAGTTAATGAGTAAGAATGGGAAAGAGTATCTGGACTTTACATCAGGAATTGGAGTGCTGAATCTTGGTCATTGTCACGAAAAAGTGAAGAATGCCGTTACTCAGCAGTTGAATAAGTATTGGCATGTATCGAATATGTTCCAGAGCTCTGCACAGGAAAGGGTTGCGGGCATGCTGGCAGAAGCATCGGGATTGGACCACGTTTTCTTTGCCAACAGCGGTGCGGAAGCAAATGAGGCAGCAATTAAACTTGCTCGTAAAGCGACAGGGAGAAGTAAGATCGTCACTTGTTTACAATCATTTCATGGGCGTACTTTCGCAACAATGGCAGCAACCGGGCAAGATAAGATCAAGAAAGGTTTCGGCCCGATGTTAAACTCTTTTGAATATGTTCCTTTTAATGATAACGACGCTTTAGCCGCCGCAGTAGACGGAGACACGGCAGCGGTCATGATTGAAATCGTTCAAGGGGAAGGTGGCATTCATGTTGTTCAGCAAGCTTATTTGGATGCAATTGCTGCCGCATGTAAAAAACATGGAGCCCTTCTTATCGTTGATGAAATTCAAACGGGAATTGGCCGGACAGCTAAGCCATTCGCTTTCCTTCATTTCGATATCCAGCCAGATATCCTTACTTCGGCCAAAGGGCTTGGAAACGGACTCCCTATCGGGGCAATGATAGGTAAAAGGGAATTGGCGGAATTCTTTGGTCCTGGAAGCCATGGGTCCACTTTTGGAGGAAACCCAGTGAGTGTCGCAGCTGCCGAAGCGGTTCTAACTGAAATATTCCAACCGGATTTCTTAAAAGAAGCAGAGGAAAAAGCTGAGTATCTGAAAAGTGAATTGACCAAGGCGTTAGAGGATCTTGACGATGTAATAGAAGTCCGGGGTCTTGGGATGATGATTGGCATTGAATGCAAACAGGAAGTCCAGGGCTTTATATTGGAGATGCAAGAGGCAGGTCTACTTCTATTGAGTGCCGGGCCGAACGTACTTCGCTTGCTTCCACCGCTTACGGTGAATCAATCAGAAATAGATCAGGCAATCGTGAAAATTAAAAGTGCAGTGGCAACAAAACAAATAATCTAAATTATTTGAATTTTTATAGAATGAAATGAATAATTATGCTACTATGTATATAAATATACATCATCTACCTAAGAGGTGAAAAACATGAAAAATTATTTATGCTTAGAAAATGGTTCTGTATTCGAAGGGAATCTGTTAACTAAATCGACTCAGAAAACAATTACTGGAGAGATTGTCTTTTTTACCGGAATGACCGGATATCAGGAAGTATTGACTGATCCGTCCTATAAAGATCAAATCGTCATCTTTACGTATCCCTTAATTGGGAATTACGGAATCAATCCATTCGATTTCGAAAGTAAGAAGCCTCATGTGGCTGGCGTTATTGTGTATGAAGGCACTAGGAATCATTCACATTATCAAGCCGAATATTCACTTGCTGAGTATTTGGATAAATGGAATATTCCTCTATTGAGTCATGTGGATACAAGGGCTGTCGTCAAGAATATCCGTCAAGAAGGTTCCATGCAAGCGGCGATCTCCATGAATGAAAACTATACCTTCGAATCCAAGCTCGATGGTATAGCCGCACATGTCGCTGTAGTTTCCACGAAACAATATGAGGAATATGGAGAAGGCGGCAAGCATATTGTATTGATGGACTTTGGCTATAAAAAATCCATTTTAACTTCATTGATCGAGCAGGGGTGCCATGTTACAGTCGTTCCCTTCGATACGAAATTCGAACAGATCGTGAAATTGAAACCGGATGGCATTTTGCTTTCAAATGGGCCTGGGGATCCAAAACAGCTTGAATATCTGTTGGATAATATAAAGAAAATCATTTCGAATTTTCCTACCATGGGCATTTGCCTAGGTCATCAATTGACCGCACTTGCTTTTGGGGGCAATACGAAAAAGATGCTGTTTGGGCACCGAGGTGCGAACCAGCCCGTGGTCGATTTGAAAACGAAAAGGGTTTATATGAGTTCACAAAACCATAGTTATGAAGTGGATGAACCAAGTTTAGAAGGAACATCGCTTCAAGTCCGGTTCCGTAATGTAAATGATCATACCGTTGAGGGCCTTATGCATAAAGACCTTCCAATTTTCACAACTCAATACCATCCTGAAGCAAATCCAGGACCGGTTGAAAGTTCACTGTTGTTCCACGACTTTTTACAAATGATAAATGATTATAGCGGGAGAGAAAAAGCATATGCCTAAAGACAACACGATACAGACCATATTAGTAATTGGTTCAGGGCCAATCGTCATCGGGCAGGCCGCTGAATTTGACTATGCAGGAACACAAGCCTGCCTCGCCTTAAAAGAGGAAGGCTATAAAGTCATTCTTGTCAATAACAATCCGGCAACCATAATGACGGACGAAATGAACGCGGACGCCGTCTATTTCGAACCGTTGACGGTGGATGTACTGGAAAAAATCATTGCCAAAGAAAAACCAGATGGCTTGCTTGCCACTTTAGGCGGTCAAACGGGATTGAATCTTGCCTATCAGTTAGATGATGCTGGGATTCTTGAAAAATATAATGTCAAATTACTAGGAACACCGATTGACTCCATCAAAAAGGGAGAAGATCGTGAGCTGTTCCGTCAACTAATGTTTGAAATAGATGAGCCAGTGCCGGACAGTAAGATTGTCCATACTTTGGAAGAGGCGGTAGCTTTTGCTGAGGAAATTGGCTTTCCCATCATCATCAGACCAGCCTACACACTAGGCGGAACCGGTGGTGGAATCGCAGAATCCATGGAGGTTTTCAAAGAACTTGTTCGGGGTGGTCTTCAGGAAAGCCCGATTACTCAATGCTTGATTGAACGAAGCATCGCGGGCTTTAAGGAAGTCGAATACGAGGTCATGCGTGATGGAAACAATACATGCATCACCATCTGTAATATGGAAAATATTGATCCAGTCGGTATTCACACAGGTGATTCGATCGTGGTTGCACCATCACAGACATTGTCTGATGATGAGTTTCAAATGCTACGTTCTGCCTCTATTAAAATCATTTCCGCTTTAGGGATTATCGGGGGCTGCAATATTCAATTTGCACTTGATCCTAACAGTAAACAATATTATTTGATTGAAGTGAATCCGCGTGTCAGTCGTTCTTCTGCATTGGCTTCCAAAGCGACCGGGTATCCAATTGCCCGTATCGCTGCAAAACTGGCTGTGGGCTATCATTTATCGGAAATCATCAACCCAGTAACGAAGAGCACGTATTCAAGCTTTGAACCGGCGTTGGATTATGTAGCAGTTAAGTTCCCGCGTTGGCCATTCGATAAATTCAAGACGGCACACCGTAAATTGGGCACACAGATGAAAGCGACAGGAGAAGTAATGGCCCTGCATCGCAATTTCGAAGGCGGAGTACAAAAGGCTATTGATTCATTGGAATTAAAGACAAACGGGCTTCAGCTCCTGTCATTAAAGGATAAGTCAGTACCCAAGCTATGGGAAAAGCTTGCCGAGAAATCGGATGAAAGAATCTTTGTCATTTTTGAAATGCTTCGTAAAGGTGTGACGATGGAGGAAATCCATGAAGCAACCGCTATAGATTACTATTTCCTTCACTCTTTCGCTTCGCTAATCGAGAAAGAAAAGGATATCTCTTCCAAGACTGCTGAATTGGTCAACAAGGAAGAGATGCAGCTTTACAAGGAGAAGGGCTTTTCAGATCGCTACCTTGCCTCCGTATGGAATATAAGTGAATTCGACGTGAGGGCACTTCGTAAAACACTGGGCATATCAGCCGTTTACAAGACGGTGGATACATGTGCAGCCGAATTCGACTCACATACGAACTATCATTATTCGACTTATTTTGGAGAAAATGAACAGCAAAAAACAGATAAGAAAAAAGTCCTGATGATTGGCAGCGGGCCAATCCGAATCGGTCAAGGCATCGAATTCGATTATTGTTCCGTTCATGGCGTTTATGCCCTTCAAGGTGAAAATGTGGAAACGGTCATGATCAATAATAACCCCGAAACGGTCAGTACGGATTTTGCGACAGCAGACCGTTTGTATTTCGAGCCTTTAACTTTGGAATATGTCTTGAACGTCATTGAAGCGGAAAATATTGAGGATGTCATTGTCCAGTTTGGCGGTCAGACGGCTATCAATCTGGCTAAAGGATTGGAAGACTACGGAATCAATTTGCTTGGTACTTCATTTGACATGCTTGATCAGTTAGAAGATCGCGATCGTTTTTATCAACTGTTACAAAAGCTGGACATTCCGCATGTCCCAGGAACAATGGCTGACAGTGTGGAACAGCTCGTTGAAAGTGCTGAAACAATCGGCTTCCCTGTGCTGTTGCGTCCGTCTTATGTCATCGGTGGACAAGGAATGGAAATAATCCGTTCAAAGGAAAGTTTGTTGAACCGAATCGAAAATGGTGCAGAACTTGTGTATCCCGTATTGATCGATTCTTATATTCCTGGTAAGGAAGCAGAAATCGATTTGATTGCGGATGGTAAGGAAGTTTATATCCCAATCGTAGCCGAACATGTTGAAAAAGCAGGGGTTCATTCAGGAGATAGCCTGGCTTTACTGCCTTCACAGTCCTTATCGGATGATATTAAGGGGAAAATGACCATTTATGCAGAAAAGCTTGTGAGAGAGCTTGGATATAAAGGACTCATGAATATCCAATTCGTCATTGATGGCAGTGATGTATATGTACTGGAAGTAAATCCGCGTGCTAGCCGTACGATTCCAATCATCAGTAAAGTCACGAACGTTCCATTAGTGCAAATGGCGACAAAAATATTGCTTGGGAAATATTCTTTAGCAAATTTGGTTGAAAAAACAGGATTAATGGAAGATATTCCGTATTCGGTCGTTAAATATCCAGTATTCTCAACCTTTGCTTTAAGTGGACTGGATTCAAAAGTCGGTCCGGAAATGAAGTCCACAGGGGAAGGCATCGCAATCGGGGAAACCATGATAGAAGCGTTAACGAAAGTATTTCACGCTCAAAAGGCTAAACATACGACAGGTGTGTATCAAGCCAAATCAGCGCAATTAAGCGAAGGACTACTTAAGCTAATCCATGATGCCGACTTGGAAATCACCCATTCGGACTTTGACGAATGGCTAAAGGCAGGCAATGCAGCCGTCGTCTTGGCTTATGGAGCAACGGATGAAGATAAGCAGTTACGGTTATTAGCAGCCAAATACAGACTATTGGCCTTTTCAGAAGAGGAAACATTTAAAGCGTATTTGCAATCACTGAAGCATGCGGATCCAAGCGTTACCTCATTGCAGGAATGGCTTCTAACTTATTCGAAAGGGGTGTCACACGTATGAATGCACTGATGGCACAGTCGCACTCGAAAATCTTGGGTGGAAAAGACTTCTTGACGATGAAGGAAACAACATCAAAGGAAATTGCAGCTTTATTGGAGTTGGCGCAAAATATAAAAGCCAAATTACAAGCGGGCGAGGAATATAAACCTTTAGCTGGTAAGACATTAGGGATGATTTTTGAAAAATCATCGACTCGTACCCGGGTCTCTTTTGAAGTGGGAATGCTACAGCTAGGTGGCCATGCATTATTTTTGAGCAGTAATGACTTGCAAATCGGACGTGGAGAACCCATTTCCGATACGGCAAAAGTCCTTTCCGAGTACATTGATGGTATCATGATTCGTACTTTCGGGCATGAAAAAATCATGGAATTGGCTGATCATGCAACCATTCCCGTTATTAATGGGTTGACTGACCTTGCACATCCTAGCCAAGTGATGGCGGACTTCCTGACCATCATAGAATTGAAAGGGAAATTGAAAGGATTAAAAATGAGTTACATTGGCGACGGGAATAATGTAGCCAACTCATTGATGGTCGGTTGCGCTAAAATGGGCATGAATTTCTCGATTGGATGTCCGGAGGGGTATAAGCCTGACGAAGAAATCGTTGCCTACGCGAAGGAAGTAGCAGCTGAAAACAATTGTGAAGTAACTGTTACGACCTCAGCGGTTGAAGCCATTAAGGACGCAGATATCGTATATTCGGATGTATGGACCTCCATGGGGCAAGAAATTGAGAATAGCATCCGTTTAGAAGCGTTTAAGGGCTATCAAATCAACGGTGAACTTGTTAAACATGCAAAGAATGATTATCTATTCATGCATTGCTTACCTGCTCATAGAGAAGAAGAGGTGACTGCAGAAGTCATCGATGGGCCGAATTCGGTCGTATTCCATCAAGCGGGGAACCGTCTACATGCCCAAAAGGCGGTTCTCGTAGATTTACTATCATAATAAATTTAAGCGTCTGCTCTATAGCAGGCGCTTTTTACTTTTGCCACCATCCTCTTTTCCCCTTTGAAATTTTCGGTCATGAAAGAAAAAAAGGTGGCAATAATAATAGGGAAAGCATGTAAAGGGGTGAAATACATGGGGCAAAATCGTCAATTTAAGCCAGGGCAAAAAGCACCTAATAATGGGGCATACGTAGAAATCGGTGAAACAGGAAGTATGGTAGTCAATCCGAAAATGGTCAAGCTCGAAGCAGGGGACACCTTTCCTGAGACTTCGAATCATAACCGGCTATGGACCTATCAAAGAAAGCCATAATGAAATGGAAAAGCAGGAAAAGGATGATCATTCCCTTTCCTGCTTTTTTTGTAGAAAAGAAAACCCTAGGCTAGGCCTACGGTTCTAAAAAGCTTTCAGCGTGGTATTAAAAAAACTCTCCCATGGTGCTAAAATATTTTTGGTTCGCCAACCAAAATATCAGCATCACGGAGGAGTTTTATGTCAAAAGACACTAATAGTTTAGCACACACTACCTGGAATTGTAAGTATCATATCGTATTTGCACCGAAGTACAGAAGACAAGTGATTTACAAGAAAGATAAAAAAGGATATCGGTCGGCGCACGCTATGTGAAAGGAAAGGAGTGGAAATCATTGAAGCAACGGCATGTAAAGACCATGTACATATGCTCGTGAGCATCCCACCAAAAATAAGTGTAACTTCATTTGTGGGTTATTTAAAGGGAAAAGTAGTTTGAATATATTTGACCGTCATACGAATTTGAAATACAGGTATGGAAACCGAAAGTTTTGGTGTACGGGATTGTAGATACAGTTGGACGAAACAAAAAGGTATAGAAGAATACATACGGAACCAGATACAAGATGATATAGTCGCAGATCCGTTCACAGGTGAAGAGATACAGAAAAAGAAAAGGAAGTGAGTGGAAGGCCTTTTAAGGTCTGGCCAGTAAAAGTAGTACGATCAGGGGCCCTTTAGGGCCTGGTCAGTAATAAAGGCTTTCAGCCGCAGAGAAAACCACCCATTATCACGGGTGGACGTTATTATTGGAACATTATTCTTGAGTATATCCGAAAATATTCGAGATTTCTAAAAAACTCTTCCGCAAATATTTACTTAAAGGCTTTTCGGGATGATTTGGCCTTTCTTCTTGATTGAAGAGAGGTTTTTTGCTTTTAACTTTTAACTTTTAGAGTAAGCAGATTGTATAAACCCTCTGGTAGGATGGGTTGTAAAGGGTTAATAGCAGAAATTATCAATGTCCCATATAACTTTTCTTTACAAGGGAATAATAAGCAGTATAATTAAAATATAAAGGTCAAAGTTGGTCAAACATCATAAGCATTCTTTTGGAAACAATGAATGGGAGGTTTTAAGATGGATTTTAATACGATGACGGAAAGAACCCAGCAGGCATTTATAAGTGGGCAGGAGCTGGCCAAGGATAGGGAAAACCCGGAACTTACCGAGCTTCATCTATTAAAAGCCCTGATGACACAAGATGAAAGCCTACTCATTAGAATTTTGTCGGAAACGAATCAATCGCTCAGTCATTTCGATACGGAGCTGAATAAAGAAATAAATAAGTTGCCTCAAGTGAGCGGAAGCACCTCTCAAGTTTATATGTCGAATTCCCTTCAGAATGTGCTGTCGGCAGCTGAAAAGGAAATGAAGAGCTGGGAGGATGAGTATCTATCAGTTGAGCATATTTTGCTTGCTTTGTTAAAAGAAGATAAACCGAACATAAGAAAGCTATTTGCGGACTATGGGATTGACTATGGGAAAGCAAAGCAAATTATCCAAACGATAAGGGGGAATCAGAGAGTGACTAGTCAAAATCCGGAAAACACATATGAAGTTTTAAAAAAATATGGAAGAGATCTTGTTGCTGAAGTGAAGGCGGGGAATGTGGATCCTGTCATTGGCCGTGATACGGAGATCCGGAATGTCATCCGTATTTTGTCACGTAAGACAAAAAATAACCCCGTATTGATTGGGGAACCTGGTGTTGGTAAAACGGCCATTGTCGAAGGCCTGGCCCAACGAATTGTCCGAAAAGATGTACCGGAAGGGCTTAAAGATAAAACGGTGTTTTCGCTTGATATGAGTGCGTTGGTTGCCGGGGCTAAGTTTCGCGGTGAATTTGAGGAACGACTGAAAGCGGTTCTGAATGAAGTGAAAAAGAGCGATGGGAACATCCTATTATTCATCGATGAATTGCATACCATTGTCGGTGCTGGTAAAACGGAAGGGGCAATGGATGCCGGAAATATGCTGAAGCCAATGTTAGCGCGTGGTGAATTGCATTGCATTGGTGCAACCACACTTGACGAATATCGTAAGTATATTGAGAAGGATCCCGCTCTTGAACGGCGTTTCCAGCAAGTGCTCGTTCCAGAGCCAGACGTAGAAGATACCATTTCCATTTTGCGTGGTCTGAAGGAAAGGTTCGAGGTCCATCATGGGGTCAGAATACATGATCGATCCATTGTGGCAGCAGCTGTTCTATCAAATCGCTATATCACGGAACGCTTCTTACCGGATAAAGCAATAGACCTTGTGGATGAGGCTTGTGCAATGATCCGGATGGAAATCGACTCGATGCCAGCGGAACTTGATGCGATTACGCGGAAAGTCATGACGTTGGAGATAGAGGAAGCCGCCCTTAAAAACGAAGAGGATGCTCAAAGCAAAGCAAGATTCGAGGTACTCCAAAAAGAACTTTCGGAATTGCAGGATCAGGCTACCAGTATGAAAGCCAAATGGCAAATGGAGAAATCGTCCCTTCAAAAAGTCCAGGATCAGAGGGAAGAACTTGAAAAGTTAAAGCATGAGCTGGAACAGGCGGAAAATGACTATGACCTGAACCGTGCAGCTGAACTTCGACATGGGAAGATTCCACAGCTTCAAAAGGATTTGGAGGCCATGGAAGAAGAGGTGGAAAATGGGAAGCAGGAATCCCGTTTGCTCCGCCAAGAAGTGACCGAGGAAGAAATTGCCTCAATCGTTGCTAGATGGACGGGTATTCCGGTAAGTAAGTTAGTGGAAAGCGAAAGGGATAAATTGCTTCGTCTTTCGGATATTCTTCATGAACGGGTAATCGGTCAAGGGGAAGCGGTGGAACTTGTATCGGATGCTGTTTTACGGGCTAGAGCCGGGATCAAGGATCCAAACAGACCAATAGGTTCCTTTATTTTCCTTGGACCGACAGGGGTCGGTAAAACAGAATTGGTCAAAGCGTTGGCAGAGACGCTATTCGATAGTGATGAACATATGATACGGATTGATATGTCTGAGTACATGGAGAAACATTCCGTTTCCCGTTTGGTCGGGGCGCCTCCCGGATATGTAGGGTTTGAGGAAGGCGGTCAGTTGACGGAAGCGATTAGGCGAAATCCGTACTCGGTCGTGTTACTTGATGAAATCGAAAAGGCTCACCCGGAAGTCTTCAATATTTTATTGCAAATGCTCGACGATGGCAGGATCACGGACTCTCAAGGTAGAACGATCAACTGTAAAAACACGGTGATCATTATGACTTCCAATATCGGTTCACATTTCTTGCTTCAGTCCAATCGAGAAGATGGAGCCATTGAAGAAGGAATAAAAGAGCAGGTCTTCACGGAGTTAAGAGGACATTTCCGTCCTGAATTTCTAAATCGTGTGGATGATATCGTTCTGTTCAAGCCACTCACAAAACAAGAGATTGTCGGTATTGTTGAAAAGATGATTCAACAGTTGCAAGTAAGGTTGACTGAACAAGATATCACGCTTGGTGTGACGGATGCCGCTAAGGAATTTATTGCTGAACAAGGGTATGACCCAGTATACGGAGCAAGGCCATTGAAACGTTTTATCCAAAAGCATCTGGAAACGATGATTGCCCGTAAAATTATATCGGGTACGATTGGTGATCATGGAAGTATGACGATAGATTATGACCAAGAGGGATTGGTTTTGAGGTAAATGTAAGCAGTTAGTTTAGAAAATAGCTGAAAACGGTATATGAAAGAGGACATCCTAAAAGGATGTCCTCTTTTGCTTCTTAATGTTGATGTGAGTCTTTTGATGGCCCTTCAGGCATAACAGCAGGGATGATACAAACTAGAACAGCCGTAATAAGTCCTAAAATTGTTCCCTGTGTAGCATCGTATGAAACTCCGATCATGGAAGAAACAACATATACAAGCATATGCACTAATACGAATGTCCAAAGAATTGTCCAAGCATAACGCATCGAATTTCACCTCATTCCACTACAGTCTTTTTTATCTTACCATAATTAATATACAGTTAAAACGGCTTTTTCATAATAACTGATAAATAATTCATCGTTGCCCTTTCATGTCTTTTGAACGACGGGCGATATCAGTCACGAATCCAGCAGGCATGATTCCTGAAAATTAATGGAGAAAAGTAATTTAAGACTCGAAGATAGGCGTCCCCCCTTACCCTTTTGATATCTCGACATAAATTAACTAATAGTAATATTCCTAAAAGGAGTTAGTTTAGATGGAACAGAGAACTTTTCAAATCGAAGACCAATGGAATATCGTCTATTATCCAGAACAACCCAGTGGATTTTCCGTCATGGTAATTGGGGACCGAAGTTCTTTTGTAGATAAGGACAGTAGCTTTTGGCTTCAGCATCCGGGTAGGTTACGTATATTAGAATATTTGAAACAAACCGGTTACACCCTTTTTTCCTCGAATTTTTACGGGGCGAACTGGGGGAGCCCCAAAGCTCTTGATCTTTCGTTGAAGTTATATATCCTCTTTATGAAAAATGAAATAGTCAATCGGAAAATCCATGTTCTTGCAGAGGGGACAGGAGCCCTGCTGGCATTGAGACTAATGAAAGAGATGGGAAGCCAAATCCGTTCGGTTGTCCTCATTGACCCGATTTTATCTTTGAAGGTTCAAATGGAAAAAGAAAAGGATAATAAGTTCTTTTATAAAAAGTGGCTATCGGAAATAGCCGCAGCATATGAGGTAGATCCAGCTGATATGGAGAAAGAAATTTTGGATTCCAATGTGCAGGCATTCACGGAGCATATACCGGTGAAGGTGATTCTTGTTTTCGGCAGTTTTCGAAAAGAACAAGCCTCATTTTATCGGAGGATTCAGAGAACCAGGAAAGACCATTTGCAGTTAACCTATTTGCTAGCAGAAAAACGGTATAAAATCCCTTATCAAATCCAGAAGTTTTTTCATGAAAATGAAGAGTCTTTATGAGAATGGATATATTTTCTCGGTACTTTGCATACGATACAGCATCCGAAAAAACTTGCGGTGACGGATAAGCGAGCCATTGCATAAGGGGAGGCTGTATTTATGGGGACATATATTGTTGTTGGGGCTTATCAATTTGTAGGTTTTCATGTGACACAATATTTGTTGGGGCAGGGGGAAGAGGTAATCGGAATTGATTGGGAGGATACAAAGACCAATCAATATATTATAGAAGAAAAGGAGCTAGAAATAGGGCGTAACGCCAACTTTACTTATCTGCCAATTAATAAACTTCGGTTATTGGATGTTTCCGAGCCATTCACCATTCTATTATCTTTTTATGATAGTAGAAGAGGGAAAACGGCTTTAAAGGATCTTCATATAAATGATATTGTTTCTTTTCTTGAAAAATGCAAGAAAAACGGTCATGGTAATAGCCTGAAAATTGTGGTGCTCCTTCCAATCGATGCTGATACGGAAGGATTTCAGACTGTATTAAACGCTTGTGAAGGCTTCTATTCAGTCAAAACAGTATATTTACCGACGATATATGGTCCTTGGCAACCAGCAACCATGGGATTTGAAGCGGGTATCAGCCAACTAGAGCAATCAACTATCCAAGCTACACTCGCTTCAGAATACAGGGAGGATGCGCTTTTTATAGCCGATTTCATCGAGGGTCTTGAACAGCTCCTTTCTTCCACTGATAGAAGCCTTCACCTCAAAAGCAGCATTGACGACCACTGGAATACATGTGCCAAGCTCATTTTTAAACAAGAGGTGATCGACTCACTTCCCCCACAATCTCCAATCAAGGCAACGAAAGGAACCGTATATGAAGTGCCTAATAAAACGAGTCCAGAGGAAGGCATCACCTTGCAAATCGAGCAAAATAAACGGTTAAACCTCCTTACAAAGTGGAGGATGCGCGATAAGAAGGACTAAACATTATCCAGGAGTGCCCAATGTGTGGAATTAATCAAGAAAGTCATAAAGTGAAGGGGGAACTCATACCTTAGTACCTGGGAATTGTTCTGTACTTTCAAGATGGCATATAGCATGAAGAATATTCATTCAGGCAAGTTTCGGCTTTACGAATGGACTTTGGGGAATTATGATAAGAATGAACCTGATTTTTGGTTTATGGGATACCCATTTGTAGAATCATGTTCCAAGTGTCATCAAAGGATACTAATGGTGCATTCAAAATGACCAAGTATGGTAAGGAGGCAAAAAAATGAGTTCAGATAAAACCCTTGAATTTATGGGGATTGCTATGAAGTACTTCCCGGAAGCAAAAGCAAAGTTAGAGGCAAGCGGGATTCCATTTTCAATGGACATGGCAGAGCCATTCATGGATTTATTTAAGAAAGTGATGCAAGAAGCTTATGACCTTGGCAAACAAGATGCCCAACGTTAAGTAAGAGAAGGCTGTCCGGATAATCGGGCAGCCTTCTGTTTATTCTTCTTTTTTCAGCATCTTTGAAATGATGGGGTTCACTTTCTGGATGGTAGGCTTAAATTGATCGTACAAACCCACTAATGTCTCTACGCTTGCCATCAATTGCATATAATCAATCTGGGTCTCTTCTTTCTCAGGTTCTTCTTCGGGCTCGTTGTTACGCGTGCCAAACATCATTTTGGAAAAGGGATCGTCCTGGTTCCTTCGATTGTTGCGATTAAAAATATCCATTGTGATTCCTCCCTTCTTTTACTATAATGTATGCACGCTTGCGTCCTTGGATTAGGCCCTTGTCCGACTTAAGATGCAGATTAATTAGACTTTCAAACTGATAGCTCTTGCAAGAAAGCGTATTTTTCTATAAAATTAGTACCAGGTAATAATAGATGATAATAATAACTCATAAAAATATAAGGGGTTGGCTGAAATGAATGCTGGTATATTAGGGCTTGGTCGTTACTTACCCGAGAAAATCGTCACAAATGCGGACTTAGAGAAAGTCATGGATACGTCGGACGAGTGGATTCGTACTCGGACAGGTATCGAACAAAGAAGAATAGCCAATGATGAAACAGAAACTTCCGATATGGCTTATGGCGCAGCAAAAGCTGCTTTAGATAATGCAGGCATTTCAGCTGAGGATATAGATTTAATCCTTGTCGCAACTGTTACACCCGATCGGCCTTTTCCTTCCATCGCTTGTATGATCCAGGAAATGTTGGGTGCGAAGAAAGCAGCTGCAATGGATGTTAGTGCAGCATGTGCTGGCTTCATGTATGCTATGATTACGGCGCAGCAATTTATTAAGACAGGTGCTTACAAGCATGTATTGATTGTTGGGGTTGAGAAACTATCCAAGATCACTAACTGGGATGATCGCAATACCGCTGTCCTTTTTGGGGATGGAGCTGGGGCTGCTGTCGTGGGACCTGTATCAGAAGGCAGGGGAATTCTTTCTTTTGAATTAGGTGCAGATGGATCTGGTGCTAAGCATCTATTCCAAGATGGGGAATTCATCACGATGAATGGACGAGAAGTATTTAAATTTGCTGTCCGTCAAATGGGAGAATCCAGCCTGAATGTATTGGATAAAGCAGGATTGACCAAAGAGGATGTGGATTTACTAATCCCACATCAAGCCAATATTCGAATTATGGAGGCTTCAAGAGAACGTTTGGGCCTACCCGTTGAAAAAATGACAAAGACCGTTCATAAATATGGGAATACTTCATCAGCTTCCATACCAATTGCTCTTGTGGAAGAAATGGAAGCAGGTAGAATCAAAGAAGATGACTTGCTCGTCATGGTTGGTTTTGGTGGAGGACTCACGTGGGGAGCTATTGCCCTTAGATGGGGAAAATGAAAATAAAAGAAATATTTGAGTAAAGGAAGGAGCCATTGTAATGACGAATCGTCGTGTTGTTGTAACAGGGATTGGAGCTATTTCTCCAGTTGGAAATGATGCAGAAACTGGATGGAAGAATATAATTGAGGGGAAATCAGGGATTGGGCCATTAACTCGTCTTAATGCTGATGATTTTCCTGCTAAAGTGGCTGCAGAAATAAAGGACTTTGATATCGAAACATATATTAATCGTAAAGAAGCACGCAAAATGGATCGTTTTACGCATTATGCGATTGCAGCTTCAGTCATGGCTTTAAATGACAGTAAATTAGAAATAACGGATGAAAATGCAACGCGGGTAGGAGTCTGGATCGGTTCTGGAATCGGTGGGCTTGAGACACTTGAAACCCAGCACGAAAATTTCTTGAACAGGGGCTATAAGCGGGTTAGTCCATTTTTCGTACCCATGATGATACCAGATATGGCAGCGGGCCAGGTATCCATTTTACTGGGCGCTAAAGGGATCAACTCTTGCACCGTGACGGCTTGTGCAACGGGAACGAATTCCATCGGTGATGCATTTAAGGCCATTCAGCGTGGAGATGCCGATGCCATGATTACTGGTGGTGCAGAAGCGCCGATTACAAAAATGGCAGTTGCAGGATTCTGTGCGAACACAGCTCTATCCACCAATCCAGATCCTAATACGGCGAGCCGCCCATTTGATGCTAACCGTGATGGATTTGTCATCGGGGAAGGAGCAGGCGTGATCATTCTTGAGGAGTTAGAACATGCGTTAAACCGCGGAGCGTATATTTATGCTGAAATAGCTGGATACGGAACGACCGGAGATGCTTTTCATATTACGGCTCCAGCGCCTGGTGGAGAAGGTGGGGCAAGGGCAATGAAAATTGCGATTGAAGATGCAGGGTTAACACCGGAAGACATCCAATATGTTAATGCCCATGGTACAAGCACACCTTACAATGATAAATATGAAACGATGGCGGTCAAAGAAGTATTTGGGGAGCATGCTTCTAAACTAGCATTAAGCTCTACCAAATCAATGACAGGCCATATGCTGGGTGCAGCAGGTGGTATAGAGGCCATCTTTACGATTCAAGCAATCAGGGATAGCATCTTGCCCCCTACCATCAATATAGAAACACCGGATCCTGAGTGTGACTTGGACTATGTGCCAAATCAAGCAAGGGAATGTGAAATTAAGGCAGCTATCAGTAATTCATTAGGATTTGGCGGTCATAACGCCACTATCCTATTCAAGAAATATCAATAATCAAGAGTAATGAAGAGGAAGAGCAAATCTTGGGATTTGCTCTTTTTATGTTGGGAATAAGTAATGGGAATGATGTATCACTAAGCATTTTTGGAACATACAATAAAAGAGGATGAAGTAGTGGGGGCGAAACGGATGGGAGTTATTTCAACTAATGAGTGGATGGAAAAGGATTTTGACCATCCGGTTAAGATGATGGAGAAGTTGAAAGGGGAATTCTATGAACAGGTTAAAGAAGACATGATCTACCGCCATTTACAAAACCATGGAATGTACCTGCCCAATCCAAAAACGAAAAAAACCTTCGATGAACTGAAACAAAAAAATGTATGGGTCAAAACACAAAGTTTATTTACAACTTATAAGAAATTATGGGGGGGACCCGATATCCCCATTTATATCTTTCCTCTCGTAGCCTCTGGAAGGAAGCAACCGAATGAGAGTAAATCAGGATTGGCCTTTAAAGATAAATTATTTCTTTTTTACGATATCGATATAACCGAAAAAGAGATGGAAGCAGTGCTGATTCACGAATACCATCACGTCTGCCGTTTGCACCATTTAAAAAAGGCGGAAGAAAACTATACCCTACTCGATACAATGATCATGGAAGGACTCGCCGAGAGGACAGTCGGTAAGTATTTAGGAACGAAATACCTGGCAAAATGGACACAATTATATTCAGAAGAAAAGCTTCAGCATTTTTGGGACAGCTATCTAGTAGAAAACCTGAACAAGAAACGCACGGATCCGCTACATGATGCCCTTCTTCTGGGAAAAAAAGGGTATCCGGAGATGTTGGGGTATTGCAGTGGTTTTCATTTAGTGAAACAATTCAAAAATTTCTCCGTCAAAAAATCCTTTGCTATCCAATCTGAAGAATTCATAACAGAAAAGAGTTAATTTATACGTGGTTTATTTCAAAATCTGTTTTCTGAAATAGGAATAAATTGTATGGTTCCTGCCTATACTGATTGACAAACAGAAATTTGTTTAAGTGAGGGATGGATAATGTTATATCTTCATGATGTATGGGTTAACTGGTTTGAAGGAGAGGAAAATGGTTATAATATTTGTCATTTTCATGAATGGAGGAAGGATGATGGCATTGAACTGCTAGATCAAGTTCCTCTGATGAAAGTTTCAACAACTTTGTTTCACTACATAGAAAATGACCTATCTGAATTACCGAAGGCATTACTGAACGATGTCTACCAAAAAGCATATGCAAGGAAAAATCATGAACGCATTCAGCTTGACTACTGTTTTGTCGTGACCGATGGACATGGAATACTTGCTGTGGATACAATAGGCTACCATATTCCCATCCGGAAAAGCAGAATTATTCCTCGGCAGGAACAAATTGTTTATGACATGATCGAAAATCACGAAGAGATGGATTATACTTTTACGGAAAATCCTGAAAGCGAGAAAGAATATCATATTCTGTCTCCATCGCCCTTATTTATGAATGGATTGACAAGAAAAGAAAGGCAATTGAAACAGCTCCTTTTCATGGCCATGGATCAGTTATTCACAGCAAAGAATACGGCTGAAATTCGATACTGGTATACTGAATGGGCTCCTGAGAAATATGAGAGCATTCAGGATATGGACTTTCAGATAGCGTGGCTTGAGTTATATGAGGAAATGAAAACAGGTTGGTCTGAAAAACACCTTCAGCTATGTGAAAATTTAGTGAAAGGGCAACCCTTTTTCGAAAAACTTTGGCAAGTAGAAGCCGGCGATAGTCCATCCATATTATAGGTTCACAAAAAAAGACGATCCGTTGCGGATCGTCTTTTTCCATTATCTTTTTCTTCCAAGTCCCATGCCGTTGTACATTTTTCTAATCATCTTATTGGCTTCGATATTCGCCTTCTCTGCCCCACGATCTAAAATTTCATCAAGTTCAGGGGAATCGATCAAGCTATAGTAACGCTCTTGAATGGGTAGAATCTCTCCTAGTACCACTTGAGCTAAATCACCTTTAAAGTCGCCATATCCTTTTCCTGCATACATCTCTTCAATTTCAGCGTATGTTTTTCCACTGAAGATGGAGTAGATGGACATTAAGTTCGATACGCCCGCTTTATTTTCTTTATCATAACGAACGATGCCTTCAGAATCAGTTACTGCACTCTTAATGTTTTTCTCGATTTGTTTAGGATCGTCAAGTAGAGCAATCGTAGCTTTTTTATTAGGGTCGGATTTACTCATTTTCTTAGTCGGTTCTTGAAGCGACATTATTCGCGCTCCTGCCTTTGGAAGGCTGATTTCTGGTATTTTAAAGATATCGTTGTACCTATTATTGAATCGCTCAGCTAAATCTCGCGTTAATTCCAAGTGTTGTCTTTGATCTTCCCCAACAGGAACAACATCTGTATTGTACAGGAGAATATCTGCAGCCATCAGTGGCGGGTAGGTAAGAAGTGCAGAAGAAACGCCTTCCTTGCCGGCTGATTTATCTTTAAATTGGGTCATTCTCTCAAGTTCGCCAATATAAGCGATGCTTTGCAAAATCCAGCCTGCCTGGGCATGCGCGGGAACCTCTGATTGAATGAAGATCGTATTCTTTTCAGGGTCAATGCCGATTGCCAAATATAAGGCAGCGAGTGTTTTAATGTTTTTTCTTAATTTAAGTCGATCCTGCGGAACTGTAATTGCATGTTGGTCAACGATACAAAAGAAACAGTCATATTCATCCTGTAAGTTAACAAATTGCTTCATTGCTCCGATATAATTTCCTAATGTAACAGAACCAGATGGCTGAATGCCAGAGAAAATCCTTTTCAACTGCTAGTCACTCCTCTAAATACGTTTAATTAACTAATTGGATATTCGCTCTTCATTATTGTAAGGATAAATAGGGAAGTAATCCACTTCCTGTACAGCAAGTGTAAGAGAGCTCATTTATGTCTTGCAAGGCAGTACTCGCCAGGGAATGTCTACCTAGAGATACGAATTTTCCATTATACCTGTATTTTAGCATTTATTCTTAAGAAATGTAATCCAAACAGCATGCCCTTATTACAACTAATATATACGATGGGGTAAAAAAAGAAGGATTCGTAACTTATTGATTTTTAACCATCAATGGGGAATCGATTTTAGGGTAGGATAATGATATAGGAGATTGTTACACACCATTTTTTTTAAAAAAGTTTATTTTATAGGAATAAAGTTTTGCTGTTGTGGTATTAAACAAAAGAGTCTGTTGTAGATTTGAAGGGCGAATGAGGTGAAGATGTGAAATCGTTAAGTAAATGTATAGTGGCAGGAATGTGTTTGTTTTTGGTTCAGCAACCGGTCCATGCTGAGGATTTGGAACAAGCAAGAACTGTGGCGCTTGAGCAGAAAGAACTACCAAAGTTGGCCCCTAGATTCGTATATGATTCTGGATTGAAGTTTGATTATCCTGATGCAGTACGAGGGCTTTATGTTACAGGGCATGTAGCTGGTGGAAACAAGTTAAATGAACTCATACAATATGTAGACGAAACCGATTTGAATGCAATGGTCATCGATATTAAGGATGACAGGGGGAATGTTACCTATAAACCGGAAGACAAGGATTCCCCTTATTCGAATATTGGAAAGGATTACATAAGGAAACCGGTGGACATGTTAAAAAAGCTTGAGGATAAGAAGATTTATCCGATTGCCCGTGTCGTCGTTTTCAAGGATACCCTTCTTGCAAAGGAAAAACCACAATGGTCGTTTAAAGATGGCGATAAGGTCTGGAAGAATGGACGTGGTGAATCTTTCGTGAATCCATTCCTGAAAGAGGTATGGGATTATAACGTGGGGATTGCCATAGAAGCTGCGAAGATGGGATTCAAAGAAATTCAATTCGACTATGTCCGTTTTCCTGAAGGGTTCGAGAATAAAGAGGATGACCTAAAATATGATATGGGAGAGTATGAAAAAGGCAATAAGACCCATACTGAAAAACGGGTACAGGCCGTAACCGACTTTGTGGCCTACGCAAAAAAACAATTAGAGCCATATGGTGTGGAAGTATCAGTCGATATTTTCGGCTATGCCGCTACATTACCTGAAGCTCCTGGTATTGGGCAAAATTTCTCCAAGATTTCTGAAAATGTAGATGTCATCTCTTCGATGATTTATCCAAGTCACTGGACATCCTATTTCGGAATCGAAAAGCCGGATTTAAAACCGTATGAACTTGTTCGGGAATATGCAAAATTGGAGAACAAGAAATTGAAGGAACTAGAAACGCCGCCTACCTCTAGACCGTGGATTCAGGACTTCACTGCTTCATACTTGGGTGAGGGGAATTATCAAAAGTATGGTAAGGAACAAGTGGAAGCCCAAATTAAAGCGTTAAATGATAACGGAATTGATGAATATCTATTATGGAATGCTGCAAACCGCTATACAAAAGGGGTAGACTACACCCCATAAACCATCAGATGACCGATATGTACACAAGCGGTCATCTGGACTCCCGAAGAATCATCGCTTATGTTTCTTCCCGCCGACTTGATTCCATCCCGACTGAATTCGTTTCGATTGATTGAAAATGTGGGAATGAGTTTTACCACCAAACCACTTTTCCCCAATGGCATTCGTCAGGACACCATTTATGGCTGTGATCCCAATTACGCAGACAGCAACTAAAATTAAATCTATAAGGTAAGTAAGCATGGATACCCCCTCAATAATTTCAATTTATTTACAGTCTATTGTAAACGATAAGCAAAAGCGTGGAAAGATAAAATTTGAAGAGGAGATGAAATCGTGAATTGGTATGATAAACTAAATCAATATTTTCCAATTGAAGAAATGAAGTCAAAAGAACATATAGAAATTTTATTGAAGGATAAACAAGACATCTATAAAAAGGATGAAGGGCCTGACCATGTTCTACTATATGTGGAAGGTAAGGAATTTATTTTCGTCGATTATTTATTCGTCGGCAAAAATGCCCGGGGTCAAGGCCTTGGAAAGAAATTGATTCATCAATTGCAAGAAAAACAAAAGACCATTTTCCTTGAAGTCGAGCCAGTGCAGGAAAATGACGTGGACACGTCAAAACGATTAAGATTTTATCAAAGAGAAGGCTTTTTACATGCTTCTTCTATCGCCTATAATAGAAAATCGTTGGCTACTGAAGAAGATACGCCGATGGAAATCCTTTATTGGCCGGCACATGATGCTGTTAAAGAAGAAGATGTATTCAATTATATGAAAAAGATTTACTCTGAAATTCATACGCATAAAGATAAGCATCTATATGGAAAATCGTATCAATCAGTAGACGAAGTATTGAATATAGAAACAGAAGTGGAAAGTGATAGGGTTTAAAAAGATATGAAATGACACAGGAGCCGACTAAATTCGTCGGCTCTTTTATATCGTGGTGCGGAATGCATATTTATTTTCCGTCCCTGTAAATGATGATTTGTATGGAGCATGCATTTAATTTAATTGATTTAAGCAGTCAAAAGGAGGGTTTTTAAGAAGGAAGAAGGAATTAAAGGATACTTAAAGAAATTATAAATGATAATCACTAGTTTATAGCTAAAAAAAGGGGGTAAATAAAAAGTAATGAGCAAATGAAAAAAATAAAGGGAAAATGAGGGGCAATTTGCAACTTAAATGAGAATAATAGGTGCATATTTTCAATTAGAAAATAGCGTTGTAATGTATTACATAAAAAAACGAAGTGCCTATAGTACAGATGAAATAGGAAGTTATAAAGGATAGTTTCAATTTTGAAAAAGGGTATTCATTTTAAATGAATTAGTGTATAATTAATTAAAAGAAATGCTTATTTAAAATTATTTCAAATTAGAATCGTAGTTGTGAATGATAATAGATTTCCCCTCATAGATCACCGATTCTATATTTAGGGAGTGTGGGTAAACATGGTAACATTATATACATCCCCAAGTTGTACGTCATGCAGAAAAGCAAAAGCATGGTTAGAGGAACATGAGATTGGTTATACAGAAAGAAATATTTTCTCGGAACCTCTTTCAATAGAGGAAATCAAAGAAATTCTACGTATGACGGAAGATGGTACGGATGAAATCATCTCAACCAGATCAAAAACGTTTCAAAAGTTAAATGTTAACTTAGAGAGCTTGCCTCTACAAGAGTTATATAAATTGATTAAAGAAAACCCTGGTTTGCTAAGACGCCCGATTATCCTTGATGAGAAGCGTCTTCAAGTTGGGTATAACGAAGATGAGATTCGTCGTTTCTTACCACGGAAAGTACGTACGTTCCAATTGCTAGAAGCACAACGTATGGTAAATTAATGAATAAGTGTTTTCCAAGCTCTGCTGAGAATAGTGCAGAGCTTTTTGTTTATACATATATCTTTTTCTTGGGGCGACAAGGCTCTTGTGACAATGGTCAGGGCGGGATTGGATAAATAAAGCATGTAAATAACCATTAACTGTATACAATATAGAATATGAATGAAATACGGCACCGTCTTCGTGAAAGTTGCATATGAACGATTTTTTTTATAAAATGAATGGAATATTAGGCAAACAATTGTTTTTATGATATTGATGTTTTTTATTTCCCTTCTTCAAGGTTTTGTCATAAAATGAGGTAAAATAGTCTGTTTTAATGTAGCATGATTTACAGTATGAACTTTTGGGTAAAGAGCTTTTAAGAGCAATTTTCGCTTGGGGGTTATTATCCCTTCAAAATGAGAAAGGAAGGGAGAGGGGAATCATGGAAATCGAACGTATTAATGATGATACAGTAAAATTTTATATATCCTATATAGATATCGAGGAAAGAGGCTTCGACCGGGAAGAAATTTGGTATAGCCGTGAGAGAAGTGAAGAACTTTTTTGGGAAATGATGGATGAAGTGCATCAGGAAGAGGAATTCATGATTGAAGGTCCGTTATGGATTCAAGTTCAAGCATTGGAAAAAGGCTTGGAAGTCTTGGTCACAAAAGCCCAACTTGCCAAAGATGGTCAGAAACTTGAGTTGCCTCTATCGGATGATAAGTTAAAAGAGTTAAGTGTAACAGACAAAGTAGATACGCTTCTTGATCAACACTTTGAAGGTAAAGATGAAGAGAGCACCATGACATTTGAAGATGGGATGATTGAATTCATCACAATATTCGAGGATTTTGAAGATGTCATTTCTTTAAGCAAGCGTTCTGGTTTGGATACCTGGACAACGAAGCTTTATGCTTATCAAAATAAATATTATCTATATATTGAATTTTCCGAAGCTGAAATTGACGAGGAAGAAATTGATAATGTCTTAAGTCTATTGTTGGAATACAGCGAGGAATCCCCAATAACGGTACACATGCTTGATGAATACGGAAAAGTAGTCATAGAAAATGATGTACTCTCCACAGTAGATAAATATTTCGCATAATATTTTTAGGCCGATTTCTTAGAAATCGGTTTTTTTTACCCTTGATAAGTCATGCACCTCAACAGAAGCTTTTACGTGCACCTGCGTTTTGTAATTGGAGGTAGTCATAAATGAACGGGAAGGTTGGTTTAAGTTTTCTAGTACTTGTACTCATGTTAGGTAGCCCATGGTATCTCCTACTGGAAGAAGTGGGGGTTAGGGGGTATCTAAGTCTGTTGTTGGCCCTTTCGTTGGTGATCATTGGATTTAATATTTTTATCGAAAATCGTCATCCCATTCAAACGATCACATGGATCATTGCATTTGGGGCTTTTCCTGTTATCGGGTTCATCTTTTATTTGTTGTTTGGCGGGAATTTTCGAAAAGAGAGAAAGTTTCGTAGGAAGTATTTTTTGGATAAGCATGAGTTCCTTAAACGCGGCACGGAAGTAGATACCTGGGAAAAACGGGGAGTGAAGTTGCGTCATCGAAGGTTATTTTCCCTCGCTGAAAAGCTTGGAAACAGTTCCATTTCGTTTGCATCGAAAACCCGAATACTAACAAATGGAAAAGAGACGTATGCTAGTATCCTGAAGCAACTGAGGAAAGCTAAACACCATATTCATTTGGAATATTATATTGTACGGGATGATGACAGTGGTTGCACTTTGAAGGATATCTTGATCCAAAAGGCAAAAGAAGGGGTGCGGGTACGCTTTTTATATGATGCGGTGGGATGTTGGTCCCTGGCCCGCCCTTATATTGATGAAATGAGGGATTCAGGCGTAGAGATTGTTCCCTTTGGACCCATCCATCTTCCTTTCATAAATAGTACGTTCAATTTTCGGAATCATCGAAAAATGATTATTGTCGATGGGACCATTGGTTTTATCGGTGGCCTTAATATTGGCGATGAATATTTGGGGCTAAATGTGAATTACGGGGCTTGGCGTGATACTCACCTTTTGGTAGAAGGTGAAGCGGTCCGAACGCTACAGCTCATCTTTTCACAGGATTGGTACTATAGTACAAACCAAAGCTATTTGTCGGATGCCTATATTGGTACAAGTCAGCCAGTTTTGCAGGACCTTGGTGGCGTACAAATGATAGCCGGTGGTCCTGATTGTGAATGGACGGTTATTAAGAACCTTTTTTTCAGCATGATAAATTCGGCGGAAAAGTCCATCTGGATTGCATCTCCCTATTTCGTCCCTGATGAGGATATTTTTCAGGCATTGAAGGTGGCGGGCCTGAGTGGATTGGATGTGCGAATACTGGTCCCGAGGAACCCAGATAAGTGGATTGTATTCCATGCTTCAAGAACGTACTTTTCTGAGCTCTTGGAAGCAGGGGTCAGGATATTTCAATATAATGAGGGCTTCATGCATAGCAAGATTGTCATAGTGGATAACGAATTGGCTTCAATTGGCAGCGCTAATATCGATATGAGGAGCTTCCATTTGAATTTCGAAGTCAATGCCTTCCTTTACCGTACAGAGAGTACACAGACGCTAGTAGATGATTATTTGAAGGATCTAAAGGTATCACAGGAAATACAGTTGAAAGTATTTTCCAATCGTAACTTTGGTCTGAAAGTTTTGGAATCCACTTGCAGATTATTGTCACCGCTCCTATGATGATCCATTTATGCCATCACGGCATTTTTTTTATTTTAAAGGAATTTTCCAGGCCAAGGGAGAATGGATATAGTAGGAGGGGAGGAGAAATATGCTTAGTGCAATGAAAGAGGATGGGACATGGATCACCCTTCCTGAAAAACTGACGGGAAACCAGCTCCTGGCAATGAAGGCATCAACAGGATATTTCTGTCCCTGCTGTAAAACAGAAGTGATGATCAAAGCCGGAATGATAAAAATCCCTCATTTTGCCCACAAGAATAATACTTCGTGCCATGCTTCATCGGAACCTGAATCCACTTATCATTTAATGGGGAAAAGAAACCTGTATCAATGGTTGGTATCACATAAGTTTCATGCGAAGTTAGAAGCCTATATTCCCGCAATCAAGAGAAGGACGGATATATTGTTGACAATCGATGATCAGCGCTACGCGATAGAATTCCAGTGCTCCATCATTTCCGAGGCTGACTTCCATGAACGGACAAGAGCCTATCAAAGTGTGAAAGTCATACCCATTTGGATCATGGGCGCCAAGCAATTGAAACGAAAGAGTAAATATGAATTCAGTCTATCTGCCTTTCAGTGGCTATTTGTCAGTGGTACGTATCAGCATCCATTTCTGTGGATGTATTGTCCTGAATCTCATCAACTATCCGCATTGAAAAACATGACCCCTTTCTCAAAAAGAAGCGTTTTGGCAGAACTGACCACAGCCCCTTTAAATCTTCTATCCCCCAATCAAATGACACCTCGATATTGTGATGCCTTTCCTTTTTTGATGGCTTGGAGAAAGAAACGGAAAAGCTGGTGCCTCCACCGGGTAAGAACAGCAAAAAGGAGCGATCCTATCTTTTATGGCCTCTATACCCATCACCTTTCTCCTGCAACGATTCCCATAGAAATCGGTGTTCCAATTCAAGGCATGCACCTAATCGAGACACCGGCAATCGAATGGCAAGCTTGGCTATACATGGATGTGTTTCAAAAGAAAAAAATCGGGGAAAAAATTGAAATGAATGAAGTGCTCGGTCATTTCAATAGACGAATCAAGCTGGGGAATATCAGGCAGCGCCCTTTACCTCTTATCAAAGAGAAAGATGTGGGAAACCCTGTAAGAAAGTATATTCAGTTATTAGAAAAGCTGGGATATTTAAAAGAGTGGAAAGAAGGAATCTTTACGGTTACCACTCCGTTTACTGTGCCGATTACAAGTGATCAAAGTGAGGCTTTAGAAAGAATTTTCTATCAACAGAGCAAGATTATGATAGAAAAGGCATATATCCATTATAATGAGTTATAACCACTCTATTCCTTTTGACTGGGTTGTAGCAGGATTATGATGGTGAACGCAGAATAGTATGGAGTAAGAGAAGTATCGTATTGCATGGGAAATGCAAATGGCTCAGGAAGTAAATAAGTCGTACATGCCCTGGTAAAGATAAGGGTAATAAGGGTAAGTTTTATTAGAATGGAGAGGAATTTATTATGACACAGGAAACTAAAGTGAACACATTACCTTCAAGAAGTGAGATTCCGGCTAAAGATACATGGAGACTTGAGGATATATATGCGACGGAGGAAGATTGGGAAGCAGCCTTCAAAGATGTAAAAGAACAGCTGTTGAAAGCGGAAGCATATAAAGGAACATTGGGTGAAAGCGCTGAAAAGCTATTTGCGGCACTTCAATTCCAAGATGAAGTATTTGAAAAGATGGGTAAAGTGTATGCGTATTCACATATGCGTAACGACCAGGATACAACGAATCCCTTTTATCAAGGAATGGAAGACAGGGCGAAGGCACTGTATGCTCAGGCTGCCGCAGCCTTCTCATATATCGTTCCAGAACTGTTAAGCATTGATGAAAACAAAGTCCAGGAATTTTTGGAGGAAAAAGAAGAACTAAAGTTATATAAACATTCTTTGGAGGAAATCAACCTACAGAGACCGCATATTTTAAATGCAGAACAGGAGTCATTACTGGCTCAGGCCTCCGAAGTACTCGATAATTCCGGCAATATCTTCAGCATGTTGAATAATGCGGATTTGAAGTTCCCCGTTATTAAAGATGAAGAGGGCAATGAAGTGGAAATCACTCATGGAAGGTATATTCGTTTCCTTGAGAGCGAAGACCGCCGTGTCCGTCAAGACGCATTTAAGGGCATATACAGCAAGTATGGAGAGTTCCGTAATACATTTGCTTCTACCTTATCAGGTGAAGTGAAGAATCATAACTTCAACGCAACAGTACGTAAATATGAATCCGCGCGCCAGGCGGCATTAAGTAATAATAATATTCCAGAAAGTGTATACGATAACCTCGTTCAAACGGTCAATGACAATTTGCCATTGTTACATCGTTATCTCGACTTACGCAAAAAGGTTCTCGAGTTAGACGAGCTTCATATGTATGATTTATTCGCTCCGCTCGTAAAAGAAGTGAAGATGGAAGTGACGTATGATGAGGCGAAGGAATATGTACTTAAAGGACTTGCCCCACTTGGAGAAGACTATATAAATGTCTTAAAGGAAGGGTTTGAGAATCGCTGGGTGGATGTACAAGAGAATGTAGGGAAAAGAAGCGGGGCCTATTCCTCTGGAACATATGGAACCAATCCGTATATTTTAATGAATTGGCAGAATAACGTGAATAACCTATTCACCCTTGTTCATGAATTTGGTCATTCGGTCCATAGCTACTATACCCGTAAACACCAACCGTATCCTTATGGGAATTATTCGATTTTTGTAGCGGAGGTTGCTTCTACTTGTAACGAAAACCTGTTGAACGATTACTTGCTGAATACGATAGATGATGAAAAGAAACGTATCTATTTATTGAATCATTACTTAGAAGGCTTCCGTGGTACACTGTTCCGTCAAACGATGTTTGCCGAGTTCGAACATACCATCCATAAAAAGGCACAGAATGGGGAAGCGTTAACCGCTGATATGTTGACGAAGGAATATTATGAACTTAACAAGAAATATTTTGGAGAGAATGTAGTGATTGATGAGGAAATCGGTCTTGAATGGGCACGTATTCCACACTTCTACTATAATTACTATGTTTATCAATATGCGACAGGAATTAGTGCAGCTACTGCTCTAAGTAAACAGATTCTCACAGAAGGAGAACCAGCTGTCAAACGATATTTGGAATTCTTGAAATCAGGAAGTTCAGATTATCCGATTGAGGTATTAAAAAAGGCGGGCGTCGACATGACGAAGACTGAACCTGTACAAGAAGCGTTGAACGTATTCGAAGAAAAGTTAAATGAATTGGAACAGCTTTTAACAAAATAAATGGCAAAAGAGCCAACCGCCTACAGAAAAAGTCGGTTGGCTCTTTTATGTATGTTGCTATAGACCTTTAAATCGATTTCTCTGATTGAAGCTATGAAGAATAATGAAAAAAACAAAAAACAAGATGGGGGAAGTGACATACAAAGGAATGAGCTGCATGATTCCAAGTAGTTGGATGAATAAGGAGCTGATCAGGAGGATAAGTAAAATCGTACTTCTCAAAACTAGCACCTCCGCTAAATGGAATGGAAAGATGTCGGTACACTTTCTTTAAATAATATGTTTTGAAGAAAGAGGTTATTCGGAGAATATGACAATAATGTGAAATGAAGCACAATCTACTTGCACTGTTTAGATGAAATCTGATATAGTACAGATATAGAAGTTATCACATCCAACTTATACCCCTTTGTTGATTCGTGAAATTTCTCCCATCCCCTTATTCGTATAAATAGATAAAGGCCCGGCAAATTTCGCGATTTGCCGGGCTTTTATCTATTTATCAAACTCTAGAAAAGTGAGTAAGGAAAAATAAAAGAAAATGAACTTGGCTATAGAATGAAACGAGATTCATTCTCGAAAAATTTGAATTATTCACTTGTGAACAATTTGTGAAATAAGACACAAAGTAGTTGAAAGTGGGTCGCTCACCTGGTATATTACTGACATGAAGTAATTCACATCTAAACTTATACCCCTTTGTTTGATCGTGAAGATTTCTCCCATCCCCTATTGTTCGTATTAATAGATAAGAAAACCCGGTAAATTCCCCAATTTACCGGGTTTTCTTGTTGTTGGATGTCTTCATTCAGTAATTTGCGAAAATGGTGGATGAAAGACCAACGGAAAAAAAGTGAACAAAATGTGAAATTATGCACAAAGTGATTGAAATATGGTCTAGCTATCTGTTATATTACTAACATGAAGTAATCACACCAAACTTATACCCCTTTGTTTGATCGTGAAATTTCTCCATCCCCTTTGTTCGTATAAATATACAGAAAACCGGTGAATTCCCCAATTCACCGGTTTTCTTGTATTTAAATGGAGGAAGAAGCTATTTCTTCCGAATTCATAAAAGAAAAAGTGAACATATTGTGAACTTATACACAAATCAGTTGATGAAATGATGGAAAATCTGTTATAGTACTAAATGAAGTGAATCACATCTAAACTTATACCCCTTTGTTTGATCGTGTAAATTTCCCATCCCCTTTTGTTCAAATATATGAATAAAAAGACAAAGCCCGGCAAATTCCCCAATTTGCCGGGCTTTTTGTGTAGATGAGAGGGGGCGTTCGATAAGACCGTCATTTCGTCGGCTTTTCGGTGTACCTCCAAAATGTTCCGTACTTAGCAGGTATTTTTTCTGCCACTTGTTTTAAAACGAGCTTTTTCATTTCCAGCTCCACGGTACTTTTACTCATATTATAGACCGTTTCAATTTCTTTGGTGGCCACTAGTTTAAAACAACGTATAAACTCCTCAAGAGAAGGTGGCTCAGCTGGGTCTGGGAGACCATTTAAGATGTCCCTCAATATCTGAACGTATACCTCATAGGAATATACCCCAGAAACCTTAATTCCTTCTTCCTCAATATTTTGATTGAAGAATACGAGTGAAGGAATTTCAGTGACCTCCATTTCACTTGTGATTTTCAAGTCACATTGAAAGCCTTTGGATGCACTGGAGGAGTTTATGTCATGAAGAAATTCTTCTACATCCAACCCTACGCTTTGAGCACATTCGGTCAGTACCTTGATATTGGAAATATCCTTTTTTCCAATGAATACGTATTCTTGAAGCTGCCTTAAGAAACGAATGGCTAGTTTTCTACCCTGTAATTCGGCTGCTTTAATGGCTATGGATGCAGCGTAGGGAGAGGAAATGGGATTTTCGGTCCATAAGCTTCCATCACAAGACATTCCAGAACGGCTGGCTGTCTTTTCCCAAACTTGGGCGATGTTTTCGAAGTTTTTATGATTGCCGATATTTAGTGAATTAATCTTTCCGCTTAAAACATGACGTAGGCTGAATAACTGGCCATATTCCACCTGCAATTTTCTTATGATTGGTTCAAGGCCCCAGCATTCAGGGCAAAGTGGATCAACAAAAACATAGATTTCTAATGGTTTCTTTCCTACATCATAACAATGTTGTGTTTTTATCCAATCGGAAATATTGAAAACTGGTTTTTGTGTGCTCAACTGTCTTCTCCTTTCCCGTCTATACCGGATGTATTGATCATATGCTGTGCTGTCAAATAGAGGCGATGGTAGAAAAATTCGCGAATTTCACCTTCAAGACCAATTTCGTCCATAGCGTGATACATGCAGGAAAGCCATGCTTTTGTACGATCTGGTGTAATTTCAAAAGGTATATGTCGAGCCCGCAACATAGGGTGACCGTGTTCCGAGGTGTATAAGGAAGGCCCCCCTAAATATTGCGTCATGAATTGTTTTTGTTTACGGACTGTCTCTGATAAATCGTCAGGAAAAATCGGTTTCAGTTCCGGATGTTGACTAACGTTGGAGTAAAATGCATCAATTAACTTGTGTAATTGTCCCTCTCCAATTAATTCATATGGTGTAGGGTTCTCTTTCGTCATGTTGATTACTCCTTTAAAAGAAAGATGTTTGATATTTAATCATATTTTAACAATCGCTTACTCATATAACAAATATCTAGCTTCAATAATACTTCCCCATAATGTTTTTTCACAAATGGAGGAGGGGAATTTTGCAGTTGTTCAAGCTGTTTTCGAAAAAATATCAACGATAAAAATAGCCGACCCAGAAGAAGGGTCGGCTAATGATTTCAGCTCATAAAGTTATTGAACACTTTCTGAACATAATTTTGCGTTTCGGAAAAAGGCGGTATGCCGTTGTATTTATCGACGTTACCCGGTCCGGCATTATAGGCTGCAAGGGCCATTTGGACATCCCCGTTATAACGGGAGAGCATCTGGCTTAAGTATTTACTCCCACCCATGATATTTTGCTTGGGATCGGTTATGTCTTCTACTCCCAGACTTCTTGCGGTCGCAGGCATCAACTGCATGAGCCCTGCTGCCCCAGCGTAGCTTGTCGCTGATGGGTTAAAATTGGATTCCTGTTTAATCACTGACTTAATCAATTTTTCCGGAAGGTTATATAGAGTCGCGGCCTCGCTGATCATATCATCAAAGTTCGTGACCGTCTCGCTTGTCTTTTTTTCTGGGAGAGCGGTTGTCAACGGGTTGTTGAGTGAATGTATCGTGTTGGATTGAAGGATGGACTTTGCCTCAGTTTCTACGTTAGACAGAAGGGACCCCAATGATTGCGATGTGTTTTCCAAAGTATCGCTTGACATGAGTCCCGTCAGCATTTCCTGAAACATTGATCGCGACGAGGATGTATTCGTGATAGTGCCTGTCGAGAATTGTTGTATGGCTTGTAAATCCATCAATGTCCTAAAGTCCTGAACTTTCAAATGTACCACCTCCATATCTATTTTTGGTCGGATTTAATCACTGAATTTCGCCCGATAGAATCTCTTTACTTTATTTTCGGTTTTCCGTACCGGAATTTGAAGTGATTCTAGAAGTTTAAAAAACTTTTTTTGCCCATCGGCCCGATCCGTCACTTCATATTCGAGCTCGTAATCCTCATGTCCCAAATATGAGCTATGATCTAAAACAAGCAAACCTCCCTGGAATGGGAATTCTGAACGGTCCGTTTGTAAAGTGCCAAAACATGTGAAATCCTCTGGAATTAGATTATTTTCTATAATCAGGTCATGAACAGGGCCTTCAGGGAAAATTCCTTCTTTTAAGAAGGAATTTGCGATATCCTTCGTGATCGCTTGATTGGTTTCCAATAGACCCTCGCTTGCGGGTTGCTTCAAGGTTAACTCGTACTGGCCATTTTTCTCCCGTATACGGAGGGCTGAGTTCTGACCTTTCAACTGAAATTTTGCTGTATCAAAATAGTGATTTTGCTGAGTTTTGAAGGTTGATGAATGTACTTGAAAGTGGTCCAAAAGCTGTTTGAATTCTTTTTCATTCAAAAGGTTCTTAAATTCAATTTCGATATGTTGATCCATGATTTATCCCTCTCCAAGCTGTTATTTTAGTTTAATCATATAAGAACCATTCGAGCTGTCAAATCGAATGAATATTTTTTCATTATCATACTTGAATATTTAGGAATCAATTGCCGAATATGATAAAATATAAACATTGAGCATATAAATTAGTTCAGTATACAGCAACATCAAAATTATACATATTTTTCACTATACATATCCTTGGGGAGAAGCAGTGGTAAGAACTGCTGGAGGAACTCATACAGATGATTCGAATCGTTCTGCCCATACCAGATTTGAACAGGCGTTTCGAAAGAAGTGGGTGGTGTGGCAATGGAAAGTTGGGATGATTTCTTAGCGCCTTATATACAGGCCGTTGAGGAATTAAAAGTTAAATTAAAAGGCTTAAGAAAACAATTTGAGAGAGAGAATATTCATTCTCCCATAGAGTTCGTAACGGGTAGGGTGAAGCCGATTGACAGCATCTTGAACAAGGCTAGTCAGAAGGGTATTCCCATCGATAAGTTTGGGGCTGAGATACAAGATATCGCCGGACTTCGGATGATGTGTCAGTTCGTCGATGATATTGAACAGGTCGTAGGACTCCTGAGGAGCCGGAATGATTTTGAGATTGTAGAGGAAAGAAATTATATTTCCCATAAAAAAGCAAGTGGCTACCGTTCCTATCATGTTGTCATTCGCTATCCTGTCCAGACCATTCATGGTGAGAAAAACATATTGGCCGAGATTCAAATCAGAACCTTGGCTATGAACTTTTGGGCAACCATTGAACACTCTTTAAATTATAAATATCAAGGGGCTTTCCCCGAAGATATCCAATTACGATTGAAACGTGCTGCAGAGGCTGCGTTCCTGCTTGATGCGGAAATGTCACAAATCCGTACTGAAATACAGGAGGCACAGCGTCTTTTTTCAAGGAAAAAGGATTCCTGAAAGTGGTAAAGATAAAGACGGAAGAATTCAAACAGAGTTAGGTGGTATTGTATGAAATTTGCGATTACTTCAAAGGGAGATGCAAAATCTAATACGTTAATGCAAAGGATGAGGACGTATCTCCAAGACTTTCAATTGGAATATGATGAAGATCAGCCGGATATCGTCATTTCGGTCGGCGGTGACGGTACGCTGTTATATGCTTTTCATCGATATAAGAATCGGCTCGATAAGACGGCCTTTGTCGGTGTGCATACGGGGCACCTCGGATTTTATGCGGATTGGACTCCCGATGAAATAGAGAAACTAGTGATTGCTTTAGCAAAGACTCCTTTTCAAGTCGTCGAATATCCTCTGTTGGAAACGATTGTGCGCTATCAGCATGGTGGACGGGAAGCAAGATTCTTATCATTAAATGAATCAACGGTCAAAAGCGTCGAAGGGACATTGGTCATGGATGTAGAGATACGTGGTCAGCACTTCGAAACATTCCGTGGGGATGGACTATGCATTGCCACTCCTTCTGGAAGCACCGCTTATAATAAAGCGCTGGGAGGGGCCATCGTCCACCCTTCGATAGATGCAATTCAAATAACGGAATTGGCGTCGATTAATAACCGGGTGTTCAGGACGGTTGGATCTCCACTTTTACTGCCTGCGCATCATACGTGCATGTTCAGGCCAGTCAATGCTGTCAATTTTCAAATCACGATCGATCATCTGACTCTACTACAAGAAGATGTGAAATCCATTCAATGTCGGGTGGCGGATGAAAAGATCCGTTTTGCAAGATTCCGGCCGTTTCCTTTCTGGAAAAGGGTCCATGATTCATTCATTGCCAATTAAGGAGATTATATTACCTCATGTCAAATCAAAAATTTTCTTTAAGTTGGGCGGTTTCTGAAGAGGATTCTGGCTCTTTATTGAGAGATTTTCTCGGCAAATGCGATATCTCAAAACGGGCGTTAACGGATATTAAATTTAAAGGCGGTTCCATCATGGTCAATGGTCTTGAGGTGACAGTGAGGGAGCGCATAAAAACTGGTGATGGCATCACCGTCATTTTTCCACCGGAAGAGGGAAGCGAGGGGCTATTACCTGAAGATATTCCCCTTCAAATCCGTTATGAAGACGATTATGTATTAGTCGTAGTCAAGCCTCAATCCATGAACACCATCCCTTCCCGTGAACATCCGAATGGGAGCCTTGCAAATGGATTAGCTGGTTACTATAAAAAGAGGGATATACAGGCAACGATCCATATCGTTACTAGACTTGACCGCGATACCTCGGGATTGGTCTTGATTGCGAAGCATAGGCATATCCACCATCTTTTAAGTGAACAGCAAAAGTTGGGGCAAGTTAAACGGCGCTATCAAGCGGTAGCTGAGGGTCAAATCGAGGGCCCCGTTGGAAAAGTAGAGGTACCCATCGGTCGGAAATCGACAAGTATTATTGAACGTGAAGTACGGGAAGACGGCCGTTATGCTTGTACACTCTTTGAAGTACAAGCCCACACAGAAGATCATACGTTCCTTAAGCTGGAACTTCTGACAGGCAGGACACATCAAATAAGGGTGCACATGGCCCATATTGGACACCCGCTTGCAGGCGATGATCTGTATGGCGGCCACAGGGATAGGATTGACCGTCAGGCTCTTCATTGCTATGAATTGAAGTTCCTGCATCCCTTTACAAAAAAGGTGTTGAAGTTCCAGGAAAACCCACCCCTGGATATGTTGGTTCTTCTAGAAAAGAATTAGTATGAAAAAACTCAAACCCAAAAAAACTCACCAAAACCGGCGAGTTTTTTTGGTTATTTAGAAGAGGACCTGAATTTATCTGCTACATAGGGTAAAGAAGAGGGAACGCTCTGCAATTCCATTTCCGGGTAGCGAAGGGCAGTGAGCTTCCCACCGAAAACGCACCCGGTATCAATGTTGTAGGTGCGATTGACACAGATGGCTTCAGGAACGGGAGTATGGCCATACACAATCCACGCTTTCCCTTTATAGGATTGGGCCCAGTCCCTTCTGACAGGGGAACCGTCAGGATGCTTGGCCCCATTGATATCGCCATAAAGGACAAAGGTTTTTACCTTGCTGCCAGATTGACCGATTAAATCGTGACGGATGCCTGCATGAGCTATAATTAAACGGCCTTCATCGATTAATTGATATAGGGGAGATTGTTCATATAAATCCATGAACTGTTTACGGATTTTCTTCTGTTCACGGTTATTCAACGCCTGGTACTCCGCTACAGTTGTCTCCAGTCCGTGAGATACCTGTACCTTATTTCCTGAAAAATACCGATACAGTTTATTACAGTGATTTCCTGGTGCATAAAGCGCAATTTTTTTATTGATGACCAATTCGTAAACGACTTCAATAACACGGAGTGATTCAGGACCACGGTCAGTCAAATCACCCACAAATCCTAATATTCTCCCGTGGGGATGGACTGGAATTCCGCTTTCCCAGCCATAGCCCATATTCAACGTCAATTCCTTAAATTCAGTGAAGCAACCGTGTATGTCTCCGATGATATCAATCTTCATACTACACGTCCTTTGTTTGTTTTATTTATATTTATGGTATTAGTATAGTATTATTTCAAAAAATAATATATTAAGTACAAAATAAAAAAATGTTTGGGAGGTGTAACCTTGGAAGAGAAGATGGAAAGAGAAATTAATAAACAGAATAGAGACCTTTTGGTTAACGCACTTAAACATGAAAATCTGGATCAGTTCCGTATAGAGTTCCTTGATATGCATCCTTATGATCAGGCCCAATTTTATACGAGTTTAAAGGAAGAGTACCGGCCAGTATTGTATCGCTACTTATCACCGGAAGAAATGGCGGACCTTTTTGAAAATATAGAAATAGATGAAGAAGAATACGAAAACCTTCTAGCTGAAATGGATCCTTCCTATGCAGCCGATATGCTTTCCCATATGTACGCAGATGATGCGGCCGATGTCCTGAACGAAATCAACGATGAGCAAGCCGTTAGCTATTTGACGATCATGGATGATGAAGCGGCTAGTGAGATTCAAGAACTGCTGCATTATGAAGAGTCGACTGCCGGAAGTATAATGACCACCGAGTTCATTGCAATTGAAGCAAACGAAACGGCGCGTTCGGCCATGCAGATTTTAAAACGGGAAGCCCCGCAAGCAGAGACGATTTATTATGTGTTTGTTACGGACCAAGATAAAAAGTTACTTGGCGTGTTATCACTGCGGACATTAATCATTGCGGATGAAGATGCTTTGATTGGTGATTTGATGGATGAACGGGTCGTTTCCGTCCCTGTCTCAGAGGACCAGGAAGAAGTGGCGCGTAAAATTAGGGATTATAATTTTCTAGCCGTGCCGGTTGTGGATTTTCAGAACCATCTATTAGGAATTATAACCGTCGATGATATCATTGATGTCATGGACGAAGAAGCATCGGATGATTACTCCAAATTAGCAGGTGTATCCGACCTTGACCATGTAGATAAAAGTGCTTTTTCAGCTGCGAAAAAGCGATTGCCGTGGTTGGTCATCCTTTTATTTCTAGGTTTATTGACTGCGAGTCTGATCGGGAGGTTTGAAGAGACGCTTAGCCAAAAAGCCATCCTTGCCGTTTTCATCCCCTTGATTGGCGGGATGGCCGGAAATACGGGGACACAGGCTCTTGCTGTCGCGATTCGAGGAATTGCGACAGGTGATTTGGAAGAGGAAAGTAAATGGAAACTGATCATCCGAGAGGCTGGGACGGGGTTTATTACCGGTTTGACTTGTGGAATCGTTATAACGGGTATTGTCTACTTTTGGAAACACGATTTCATGTTAGGGTTATTGGTCGGCATTTCGATCTTCATTACCTTGATTGTGGCGACGCTAGCCGGATCGTTGGTCCCGTTGCTCATGCATAAAATGAAAATTGACCCTGCCGTTGCATCTGGTCCTTTCATTACAACCATTAATGATATCATCAGTATTCTCATCTATTTCGGATTGGCCACTTTATTGATGGGGTATTTATTGTAAGCGAAGGATTCGACTTTCGCTTACATTTTCAGTAGGTTAGAAAACGGTATTTTTCTTTCTTATTATTTGTTATAATGGAAATTAGTATCAGGTACTAATAACTTGTATTAATTTTAGGAGGATCATATACACATGACTTTTTCATTAGAAGGAAAAACGTTCGTCATCATGGGTGTCGCCAACAAAAGAAGCATCGCTTGGGGAGTGGCCCGTTCCTTACATAAAGCGGGTGCCAAGCTGATTTTTACATATGGGAAAGAACGTACAGAAAAAAGTGTCAAGGAGTTGTCTTCCACTTTGGAGGGCGAACCTTCAATCATCCTGCAATGCGATGTAACAAAGGATGAAGATATCGAGAAGTGCTTTGCTTCCATTAAGGAGAAGGTGGGAGTCATTCATGGTGTCGCTCATTGTGTGGCATTTGCTAATAAAGAAGAGCTAGATGGTGATTTTGTCAATACTAGCCGTGAAGGATTCTTGCTTGCACACAATATTAGTTCCTTCTCGTTAACGGCTGTGGCTAAGGCGGCGAAAGAAATCATGCCAGAAGGTGGAAGCATTGTCACCATGACCTATCTTGGTGGCGAAAGAGTCATGCCGAATTATAATGTGATGGGTGTGGCTAAGGCGTCACTTGAAGCCAACGTACGGTATTTATCAAGTGATCTTGGTAAGGATAATATTCGTGTCAATGCCATATCTGCAGGGCCAATTCGCACCCTTTCCGCCAAAGGCGTTCGTGACTTCAACACCATCTTGAAGAAAATCGAAGAAGAAGCACCGCTCCGTCGTACAACTACTCCGGAGGAAGTCGGGGACACTGCCGTTTTCCTATTCAGTGACATGTCACGCGGAATCACAGGGGAAAATATCCATGTGGATTCAGGTTACCATATTATTGGATGAGGAATAGGGGGCCTCAATAGACAATCTCGTCATTGATGCCCCCATATTGCCAGGATGCTTTCATGTATAAGCATTCTGGCTTTTTATTTTCTTATGTTTTCGACAACGATAACCTTTTATCGGTCCATATGCCCCTTATCCTTTTGGTCTTCAAAAATTGGAGTCAATTTATCCTTCCCGGTATTTTGTAGGTTCACTTCGATCTTTATCGATTTAATCGTGTCATCTTCTAATGGAATTTCTCCGTCTTTTTGAATTTCCTTCCACTTTTTAATGTCTTTTCGATAAAGGGTTTCAGAAAGTCTGAATAGATCGACTTTCTTTTCTTTTGCATATTTATAGGTGTATTTGATTTCCTTTTTGAGAATACGCTTTAATTCTCTTTCATATTCCTTAGGTGATGAATCCACCTTCATCGTCTCGATGCTCGATTTAAGTTTCATCTTGATGTGAAACCGTACCTTTCCATCCTTCTCTATAACCGGTTTCATTTTAACCTTTTTTTCGTAAACAATGACAGAAGTGTCCTGCCTGGTCCCCGGGAAAAGTGTAACACTATCGCGAACAAAGTTCTTATTTACCAGTCTTGCCCCTTTCATTGCACGAGTAGGAAAAATGGTTTTAATCTTATTTTCTGAAATGACTGCAATGCTATCCAACAGCAAGTCTTTCTTTTTTTCTTTCTGGCCGCTCCATTGTTTTGTCACTTTCATTCGGGGAATGGAAACAAAATAAGCTGGTTCGTCCATTTCAATGATAAGTTCCCTCAAGTTTATGGGTGGTATAAATGAGCTTTGCTTATAGTTCCCCTCGGGATCGCTTAATTTAGAAAAAGCCAGGGAAATATTTTCGATAGGAGCAACCAGCATTGCTTCTTTAACTGATTCCTTGGTCATATAAAAGAAAATGCGGTAACGCGTTTCACGATAGCGGTCCAGAAAATCCACTGTCTTTTTGAATCCCCCTGCATTAAGGGCTTCATCAGAAAAAATGACAAACGAAAGATGACCCCAATAAATGCGACGATCTGACGTATGATATAAATCGAAAATGGCTTCTTCCAGTGTATCCCCGGTTCCAGTTCCAACATCACTCGCATTTTGTGAACTTGGATCGCCACCCGCTTCGGTTTTAGCCAATCCCTGTAAGTTGATGATTTGAAGGTAAACGACGACCTTGCCGTCCTTATAATCGACTCCAACCCCATGGGCATATACAAGCCGTTCCGGTTCATTCGAATCCCAACACCCAGAAAGAAAGATGATAAGCACCAGTAATGGGATGAACTTGTACTTCATTTTTTTTCATCATCCCCTTTCCTCGTGGAGTCTTTTGGCGCAATGACGGTAGGCCTTCTTTTATCGAAAGTGGGGGGAACTCTAAAAAGGGTTTTAAATATATTGGTTGGACTTAAGTTAGCGGTCACTTCCAAGTAAGGGACCCCTAATATTCGGATATTACTCACGTATGCACATAAAAATAGAGCAAGAAGGAAAAAAGCGAACAGACCTAAAAAGGACGCAGAAGCAATCGAGAGAAGCCGGACCAAACTGATGACCCCTATGATGGATTGGTTAACGAGCGTGAAGGTGGCTACCGCTGAGCCTGCAATCACGACCAGCATGGCGGGGCTTGTCAATCCAGATCGGATTGCAGCATCTCCGATAATTAAGGCGCCGAGGACACTTAATGTTGGACCAATCGAACTTGGAAGGCGCATGCCGGCTTCCTTGAAGATTTCAAATACGATGACCATGGTTATGGCTTCGAGTGCAGTGGGAAGCGGTAATCCCCGCCTCGATTCAACGACAGTGGCAAGAAGGATCAAGGGAAGCTGATCTTGATGAAACGTAGTTAAGGCAACCCAAAAACCCGGTAAAAGCGCAGCAACAAAGATTCCGAAGATACGAAGTCCTCTTTCAAAGGTGGCGTAGGTTGATGTATATTCATTATCTTCTGAGGTCTTTAAGATAATAAAAAGGTTGATAGGAGTGATCATGGTATAAGCAATCCCATCGATGAGCAACAATATCCTCCCTTTTAATAGGCACTGTACCGCAAAATCAGGCTTTCCTGAATAGTGATGCCTCGGAAAAAGGATAGCAGGTTTTTCCTCGATCAATTCCATGAATTGATTCCCACTATAAATTCCGTCGACATCAAGTGATTCGATTTTCTTGGAAAGTTGATCCACCATCTCGGGATTGGAAATATCATCCATATATAAAAGAGCTACTTTGGTCAAGGTACGTCTGCCTACTTCAAAATGCTTCACACTTAAGGAATTGGTGCGCATCCGCTTCCTGATCAAAGCGACATTGACTGATAAATCCTCTATGAAATTATCCCGAGGTCCTTTAATGGTAACTTCAGCTGATGTCTCCTCGGGACTACGTTGTGGACGGTTCGCTATATTGGAAGATAATAATCGATTCGTACCTAATACATGGATGATCAATTTTCCCGAGTATATCTCGGCAAATAGTTGTTCAGTTGTCGTCAATTCTGTTAACTGTGGGAGGTGAAGGGAGGATTTTAAGTCCTCGACCGTAATCTTTCCTTTTTTATATTTCTGGAAAAAAAGAGTCAACCTCTCGAACACAAGATTATTCAATAATTCATTGTCGATCAACCCTTCACAGCCAATTAATGTGACTTTAACAGGGGCATCATCACGATAGAAAGCGTTTTGAAAAAAAACATCCTCAGAATTTCGGAAAACCTCTTTCAAATATTCTTCATCTGTACGAAGAGGCTCTTTGGTAACCGAGTCTTGCTTAATCGGTTTGGATGCTTGCTTTTCCTTTTTGTTGAACATCGGATTTGGTCCTCCTTTTTCGGCGATTTTTGAAAAAAACGAAAAGGCTCAATAGAATGGACACCGCTAAAAAGTAATAGAAAGTTCCAGGCATGATAAATGTTTTAATGATGAAATATAAATCGATATCACTGATTCTATATAAATTAGAAATGATCAAGACCAGGGAAAAAATGATGAGTAAAATCGTTTTATTCCGCTTCTTTTTAATGGAAAGGACTTCGATGGATAGAAATAGTAAAAAGGAGACCCTTATAAAAGCACCGGTTAACCATTGATAAATCGACAGAAAGTCAAGGTGCTCGATGAAGCGGCCCAATGTGACCAACCCCCATTGCTCAAATGCAGGATATTTTTGTCTGGCAGCTTCCTTCGGTCCAAACTCGGTAATCGATCCGATAAGCGGTCCCAGTATGAGTAAAGTAAGGATTAAGGCATTGAAGAAAAACACCTTATATTTTAACGGTCCATGAACTTTTTGCTGCATGAACAGAAGCGCCATCAATTCTATCAATCCGGATAAAGGATAGATGATACCGGAAAAAACGGGTTTCCACCCATGTTCCAGCACCGGTCTCAAAAGTGTATAGTCCTTGAATTGAATATTGGTGAAGGCGACAAACAATCCGAATGCAATGACTGCAGTCAATACGAAGGTATTCACAATGGCGATCGTTTGTATGTTTGTATTTGCGAGAAAAAAACATAATCCCGTGAATAGGATGATTTCAATAAAGGGAGGGGTAACCGGTAAGTAGGATACCTTGGTCCATACCACCATCTCTTTCAATGAGACTGCCGCTAATATGACGAAGAGCATGCTTAGGGAAATCGCTAGTACCTTCCCAGGCAGCTTGCCAATGTTCATTTCGACCCATTTGAAAACATTTTCATGTGCCGTGGCTTTGTGAATAAAGTACAAAAGCACACACCAACCCACAATGAGAAAAAAGGAAATAAGGACAGTGATCCACCCATCCCGTTTTGCAGCGGGTAATAAATGAGGGAGGATCGTCACATGATTCTTTAAACCGACAGCAGTCATTATGATCAAAGATAGTTGTACAGTTGAAATTTTCCCGTTTTTTCTCATCTTTGTTTACTCCTTTACTATCATTCTTCGTTTAGTTATCTCCATTTCATTCCGGAATATCCAGTAGTGGACGATTCTCCTTTTTTGGAAGAAGGTTACTTACCGAGCATAAAAAACGGAGTGCTTCATATAGATGATACATAGAGCAGATAAAAGCCTGTAGTGTGAAAAATCGGCGGGAACCCCTTTGAAATCCATTGTTGAATGAGTGAAGGAGGGAAAGTTATGGACGTGAAAAAGCGTCTGTCTTTTACCGATGGGGTCCAAACAGTATGTGAGCCTCCGGTCAAACAGATAAACCCTACCAGTAAGAGACTAGATGGTTCCTATAATTCGGAGGAATTGCTGGAGTTATTGGGGAGACTGCCTGCTTTTGCGCCTAAACCTGTTTGTAAGTTCACCATTAATGGCCGCACTCTATTCGGAAAGTTGGAAAAAAAACAGGAATCCAGTCTTTTTATCAGGCATCATTTTGGTAAAGAGGTCGTCAAATACCATATAGAGCAGCTTCAATCCGTGGTTATCTTGAAATATTAGGAGGATTTGCATGTCAGAAAATAAAAATGATAAAAAATCGAAACCTTTATTATATGTCGATCAAGTAGAAGTGAAGGCCCAAAGAGGGAACATGCAAAGTGATTACCGGACAAAAAGAAAAATGAAAGAAGTGTCAGAAGAGCCTGAAGTAGTCGAAGATGACCGAAAGAATCAAAAAATAGAAAAGATAAAACAGGAGTTCGGTGTATACGAGGCAATGAAGGAAATTGAATCGGAACTGAGCGAAATAAAAAAAATAACGGACCAATACGTACCTGAACCAGAACAAGAACATGCGCCCGTGGAAACTACCGAGGAAATTCCTATAGATCTTGAACCAGAAAAGAAAAAAACCAAAAGGAAGAAAAAGGTGGAGAAGGTTTCGACAACTGACATCATAACACGCCTTTCCCAACATAAAGGATACCCAAAACCAGTTTGTGAAGCAGTTATCCATGGTGAAACGGTTAGGTTTCAAGTCATGGGGATGAGGGGGGAGTCGGTAAAAATCAAAAGGGGGAACCATATCCGGTTCGTCAGATTGCCGGATATAATGAATGCTACTATTATCGAAGAGTCCAATTAGTGAAGGAGCAAAATATACATGTTTCTCTCGCAGTCTGATTTGACAATCGTGCTTCTATTAGGTCTGGCTTCATTTAGGCTTACTCGATTAATCGTTTTTGATAAAATAACCGAACCTTTGCGTCGTCCATTCTTTAAAGAAATTGAAGAAAAAGGTGAAGATGGGACGGCTGAAGTTTACCTAGTTCCAAAAGAAAAGGGATTGAGTGGTTGGATTGGCCAATTGCTTAGTTGTTTTTGGTGTGTAGGTGTGTGGTCCAGCCTCTTTCTGGTCATCCTTTATCTTGAGCATGTGTTCATGGGGCAAGTATTGATCTTGGTCCTTGCCGTTGCTGCAGTCGGTTCCATAATTGAAGTGATTATCAGTAAAATTATGGATATTTGACGGAGTACAACTTGTCTTTTTTATCATATAGTATGGTATAGATGATAAAGGAGGGTCACAAATGAATTATAAACAGAATCCTTGGCAGTATGCTGCGAAACCAATCAAAAAAGATCAGCCTGTCAAAATTAAAAAAGATTGTGGCTGTAATAAAAGCAAAAAAAACAAAGCCTATTAAATAAACGGAACCCTTCCTCTTTGGAAGGGTTTCTTTTATTTCCTAATCCTACCATTCATAAAAAATGGGATAAACAAGAAGATAATAATAGAACGTTAAATTAGGATGTGATTCTATGTTCAGAAAACGGAGAATTTTATATGTTAGCTGGATGTCTCTAGCAGTCATTATGCTCCTATTAACTGGCTGCAGCAGTAAAGATGATGGGAAAACAGAAGGATTGGCTTTAATCAAGCGAACGAATCCGGAACCGATGGATATCATTCACGGAGAAGATGAAGAAGATGAAAAAGGACTCATTACGAAAGTTAAGGAGATGGTAAGTGATGAAGACGAAATTTATGATGTGATCGTTGTCAAAAATGGTAAGAAAATCCTCGTGGCTTATAAAGTTAAGCATCTACAGCGTTTTCATATGAAAAAAATCGATAAAAACGTGACAAAAAAATTGGAAGACAAGTATCCAAAGTATAAATTTATCATTTCCAGCGATTATAAAATCTTTTTGGAGTCAGTAAGGTTGGATGAATTGCTTAAGGAAAAAGATGTACCAGAAAAGAAAGCGAAAAAGAAATTCAAAGAAATAGTTGAGCTTCATAAGGAATTAATATAAGAAGGCGAGGTTTCAAAGTATGAGCGGAAAGGAAAAGACGACCCCACAGCAAGATGAATATAAACAGCTTCAAGGCAAGCACGAGATTAAAAGGCCTGTCTTGACCAATTGTCTAAAAGCTTTTTTGGTAGGCGGTATTTTCTGCATAGTGGGACAAGCCATTTCTTATTTCTATATTTACTTCTTTAATTTCACGGAGCAGACGGCCGGGAGCCCAACCACTGCAACCATGGTATTTCTTGCTCTTTTAATGACGGGCTTCGGATTTTATGACCGGATTGGGCAATTTGCTGGAGCTGGTAGTGCCGTACCTGTTACTGGCTTCGGTAACGCGGTCATCTCAGCGGCCATCGAGCATCGTACGGAAGGATTCGTCCTTGGTGTGGGTTCCAATATGTTTAAATTGGCGGGATCGGTCATTCTATTTGGTGTATTTTCCGCTTTCGTCGTGGCTTTAATCAAAACGATTATTCAGATGATAGGGGGTTAATCGATGCTAAAGGGGAGACAAACTTGGACGTTCGCTAATAAACCAATCATTTTAAGTACGGGTGTAACGGGCGGACCTTTTGAAGCAAATGGTGAAATTCCGGGTGACTTTGACATTCTGTACAGCGACCTGTGGATGGAGCAGGATTCGTATGAAAAGGCCCATCGTCATTTGATGGAAAAATCAGTGGAGATTGCCCTGCAAAAAGGGGGAATTGAAAAGGAACAAGTGCAATTTTTTCTGGCAGGGGATTTAATCAACCAGATTACACCCACCAGTCTGGCAGCTAGAACCAATGGGATTCCGTACTTCGGTTTGTTCGGTGCTTGTTCTACATCGATGGAAGGTCTTGCCCTGGCAGCCTTCATCACCAATTACGGTGGGGCTAACTATGTGCTGACAGGGGCGTCTAGTCATAATGCAGCCGTCGAAAAACAATTCCGTTATCCAACAGAGTATGGGGGACAGAAACCACCTACTGCTCAGTGGACGATAACCGGTGCGGGGGTAGCTTTGGTGACTCCAAATGGTACGAGGCAGGAGGCATACCCTCATGTTGTTTCCGCTACCATTGGAAGAGTCATTGACATGGGGTTGAAGGATCCTTTCAATATGGGGGGGGCAATGGCACCCGCTGCCGTAGATACGATTATCGCTCATTTCAGAGACACGGGTCTTACCCCTGACCATTATGACTTGATTGTCACTGGTGATTTAGGGCAGATAGGAAGGTCCACGGCGTTGGATCTTTTGAAGGAAAAAGGATGTAGGATCAACCAGGAAAAATTCAAAGACTGTGGATTGATCATTTATAAAAAGGATCAGCCTGTTTTAGCTGGTGGAAGTGGTGCCGGTTGTTCCGCAGCCGTGTTATACGGTCATTTATTAAATGAAATGAGTCAGGGGAAATATAAACGGATATTATTGATTGCAACAGGGGCATTATTGTCACCGTTAACGTATCAGCAAAAAGAATCGATTCCGTGTATTGCCCATGCGGTGGCCATTGAGTATGGGACAAATACATGAAAAAGGAGAGATTAGGATGTTAGCAATGTTTTTTTGGGCCTTTGTCATCGGAGGCTTGATTTGTGTAATCGGCCAGCTTTTATTCGATTTGGCTAAGCTAACCCCGGCACATACACTAAGCTTATTCGTTGTAATAGGAGCCATACTGGGAGGCTTCGAGTTATATGAACCGCTTGTAGACTTTGCAGGGGCAGGGGCGACTATTCCCATTGTTTCCTTTGGGAATTCCCTGGTGAACGGAGCCATGTTGGAAGCAGAAAAACATGGAATCGTCGGTGTCCTTACAGGAATGTTTGAAATCACAAGTTCGGGTATCTCAGCAGCTATCATCTTTGGATTTATCGGTGCTTTGGTGTTTAAACCGAAAGGATGAACCATTCATAAGAAATAGGCATGACGATTAGGACATGGCCTATACATATTGTCCCACCTTACATATATTATCAGTGAGCTCAATTTGAGAGCGAGGTGATTGTAATATGTTTGGTTATGGTGGCTACGGATGTGGTGGTTGCAATGAAGGCTATGGCTATGGATATGGAGGCGAAGCATACGGTGGCGGCGGATTTGGCGCTGGATCCACGTTCGTTTTGATCGTAGTATTGTTTATCCTATTAGTTATTGTCGGGGCTTCTTTCTGTTAGTGTAATTGGAATAGGCTGTATTTGCCTATTCCTTTTTTTATTGATTTTTATGGACCTTGCACATATCCCTCATCCTTCCATAAGATAGATACAGAAAAGGAGGGGCTTAGGCATGGATAATAATTTGTTTAAAAACATAGAAGGAAAAACGGGTGTAAACATGAAGGATGTTATGGAATTGGCAAACTCACTACAGGGTGCCAATTTTAAAGATGAAACGACTGTCAGGAATGTAATTAAAAGGGTATCTCAAATAGCCAATAAACCAGTCAACAAGGAAATGGAAGACAAAATCGTACATTCTATCGTTGCTGAGGGAAATAAACTGGATTTCGGGACAATTTCCAATATGATGAATAAAAAATAGTAAGCGAAACAGGAGCCTGCAGTATTGCAGGCTCCTGTCTGTTTCCCTGGATATCTTTAAAGATTCAAGAACCTGGATGGGTGGGCCGTCCTTCCACGTCTCGTTTGCGGGACAGAGATATAAAGATTCTTTTTGGCCCGGGTCGCCGCCACATAAAGCAATCTCCTTTCCTCTTCAAGAGGACCAAGTTCACCCTTACGATACGAATCCAATGCAAAGTCATGGGGAAGGCTGCCATCAACCGCAGCCAGAATATAAACAGATTGATATTCAAGGCCTTTAGAGCGGTGAATCGTCGTGAGCTGAATGGCATCTTTAAAGTGCTTGGATAGCTGTTTCACTTCCTGAACCATGGCAGTCATATGATCGACATGGTCGAGGAAGGAAGCGACTGTGGGAAACCGATTAGCAGCCACTTTCAAATCACGAATATCATCCGAACCTTTTTCCAAGTGGGCTTCATTTCCCCTTTTCTTTACATACTCCTGATAGCCCAAATCCTTCTCGATGACTTCTAAAGCCACGAGCGGGGACATGGTCTTTATAGAACGGATTTGTGCCGGTATTGCTTTTAACTTACGTTCTTGAAAGGCATGTCCCGTTTTTACAAAAGCAAAAGCATCGATAAAGTCACAATCTTGCAAGATCGTCTGGGCTTTTAGCTCCTGTAGGACACTCTGCTTTAAAAACAAGGAAGAAAGGACGTCAGAAGCGGCCTTGCTATCCTGAGGGTGCAGGCTTAAGCGCATGAATGCAAGCATGCCATGGATGACCCGCCGTTGATAAAAAGAATCCGCATCCTTTTCGATCACGAAGGGAAGGTTGGAAGATGCCAGTCTTTCAAAAATGGCACGCGACATCGTATGGGTCCTGTAAAGGATGGCGAAGTCACCAGGATTGGCACCTTTGGATATCTTTTCTTGTATGTCGGTCACGATCATCGTCGCTTCGAGCTCTTCATCATGCGGATAGAATAACACAGCTGGATTCCCTTGATTATGTTGTGCCCGCATCGTTTTATCCATCCGATGCTGATTTCGTTTTATCATTCTATTTGCCGTAGCAACAATCTCATGGGAAGAACGGTAATTTTCGGTCAACTTCACGACTTGGGAACCAGGGAAATCATGGTTGAAATTCAGGATATATTTTGGATCACTCCCACGGAATGAATAGATGGCTTGATCGTCATCACCAACTGCACAAACATTTTTTGTTTCCGCTGAAAGGAGTTTTATCAACTCATATTGAACTTTATTAATATCCTGAAACTCGTCCACTAAAAAATAGCGGAACCGTTGTTGATATTTCAATAACAATTCAGGATGGCTTTTCAAAAATACGTAGCAACCTACCAGCATATCATCGAAATCATATTTACTTGTTTGTTCTTTATACGCTTCATACTTTTTATATAGGAATAGACAGGATTTCTCCCAATCATCATTCGGTTTGACATCGTCAGGAAAAATCAACGAGTTTTTCCAGAGGCCGATTTGCTGAAGTGCCTGATCATAGGCAAATTCCTTTTCATCAAGCTCCAACTCCCGACCGGCCTGCTTCAATATTTTTTCTTTTTCCCAATTCCACTTCAACAGGAAGTCCCGTTGCCATTTTGCAGGCTCATGAAAGATCAAGATTTTATAAAAGATGCTGTGGAAGGTGCCACTAACAATTTGAGAGACGAGGGAAGGGGACATATAAGGGTAGCTGATTAGCCGCTGCTGCATCTCCTTTGCAGATTTCGCTGTAAAGGTTACAAGCATAATGCTTTTAGGATTTATTTTTTCTACAGTTAGCATATAGGCAGTCCTTACCGTCAATACTCTGGTTTTACCGCTTCCAGCCCCGGATAAAACAAGGACGGGACCTTCTATCGTTTTTACTGCTTTTAACTGTTCGGCATCAAGCATGATCCCTTTTTCAGATAGTTCCTGAAAGTAAGGATCCAAAAGTTCAGTGCGGACGGATGGTTTATCCAAATAGGGAGGATTGCCTGTAATGGTCCGACTTTTCAAAAACGGTTCGATAACAGTCTTCGTTTCAGTAATGGTGCGTGATTTAGGAATTCTGAATCCGTTTTGTTCCATGTATTCTAAAGGTTTAGTTTCAGGTTTTGATATAGGATTTGGCATTTCACAAGCAGGTCGTGAAGGGTCACTGTGATAAAAATAAGGTGTTTCATGAATGCCAATGAATAATTTCACTGGCTTATCACATATGACACAAGAGAGCTGATCACGTTTTCCTTTTTCAAAGAGTGTCTGCAGCTCACTAGCCGAAACAGTAAGTAGATGTATGATTTCATTTCCCGATTTTGCTTGATTCATATAAATGGATACCTCAAATCTATTAAAAATATCGGCAATCTCCATTTTACCAGAGAAATAGAAAAAAAGAATCCGGAAAAGATGTTTCGTTTCATTCTGGAGTGGGTATGTAAATGACAAGAGAACCTATATAGTGAGGAGGGTTAATGATGGGATACATAGCGCCAGTAACGCAATTCGAATACATTCAATACGCAAACCGGACAGTAGAAGCGGAGAGAAAGCCAAGAATCGTTGATGGAACGACACCCATTCAGCCAATTCGTTTTGACCAAGTGTTGGAAGACGAAACGAAGCGGTCGGAAAAATTTGACCATGTCACGAATATGAATCAGGACAGATCACCTGGAGCAGGTGCGTATAAGAACCATTTACTAATGAGGGCTCAAGAGGAAATCACGGCTGAAATGACAGGAAAAGGAGGATATGTAAACGAAATGGTTTGAAACTTCGATAGAAATACAAAAGGACACATTTATGTGTCCTTTTTGTGTTCACTCTTAAAGAACGTCTAATTCTACAATTAGAGCTAACAATAATTGTAGTAACAATTGAATGTTAACGGCGATTTGAGCATCGGTTGTAGTGATTTCGATATCACGGCTGTTTTCAACAATTGTTTTTTGACGTGTAATTTGTTTAACATTAGAAGATTGAATCAATTCTTGAGTAATGCGGTCCGCTTGGTCAGTGTCTGCAATGGAAATGCTGACGATGACAGCGATGGCTGCTTGGATTGCCGTCTGTAAAGAAAGGGCCGCTTTAACATCTGTAGAGATTACTCTTACATTACAAGAATCTTTAATGTAAACAAGCTCTTCAGATAGTTGGAGTTGCGAATTATCCTGTTTAGCTTCTTGTTCAATTTCGTTTGCGGATTCTTCACAGAATGATGTTAGGGGATGGTTGGTGTTATTGTCTAGAGCCGACCATGATCTTTCAGAATGTTTTGTTGTATTGCAATTGTTGCTATGATATACATTTTGGTTCATGTCGTTTTTTCCTCCTTAGGGTTTAATTCCCTATTAAAATATGCTATGCATGTAAATTTGGTTGGACGAATAAATCAATTCATTCGTTTATTTTCAAATATTTTTTTGAAGAGTTTGTGCGAACGGATGAAGCATCATGGAATGAAGTGTTCAGAATGAATGGTAAAGAAGCAAGGTCCAGTCTGCGCTTCATACCGAAAAGAGCGTAATTGAATAGGAGGAATGTTAGTTATTTGTCTTTGGTATCGGAATAACTAGTGTGGTGAGAATTTGTGACGGGATTCACATCATTTTCTGTAATGCTTTTCTCTTGATTGATAAGCATTTCAGATTGTTTCTGTAAAAACTGTATGGTCTCTTTTAAGTGACTTCTTTCTTTATCACTCAAATCAACTTTATCCTTTTTGACACCATGCTTTCTCAAAGTCCTTGAAACGAGTAGTTCCATTAACCTTTTTTGAGATTCATCCATGTTGAATCCATTGTTACTCATAAAATTTCCCTCCTTCTTGCTTTCTATATATAGACTATGTTTATTTGTGAATATTGACATAGAATGGGAAGGGATTTTTACGAGAATGGTATATATAAAAAAACGCTGTCCCCTGTGGAAATTCCAAGGGAACAGCGTTTTTATTAGGAAATCTTTTTTTTCATCGTTTTATGGGGAATCCCTGCATCCATAAATTCCTCGGAAATGATTTCATACCCTAATTTCGAGTAAAAGGGGATGGCATGTAATTGAGCATCGAGCTTCAATTGAGAGATGTCATGAGAAATCGCAAATTCTTCAATGGCATTCATGATCAGGGCACCAGCCCCAGTTTTACGGGAGTTAGAGAGTACACAGATGCGCTGGACCTTACCAATCCCGTCAATGATTCGAAATCTCCCCGCACCAATAGGCTGCTCTTCCTCGTTATATAAAACGAAGTGGGTGGAGTCTTCTTCATATTGGTCAATCTCTTCTTCAAGTGGGACATGTTGTTCCTCTACAAACACTCTTTTTCTTATGGTGTAAGCATATCCACGTTCTTGCTCGTTTTCAACAATTTTTACAAACACGAAATTATTCAGCTCCTAAACGAAATGTTTCATATACAGTCCATGTTCCATCTTCCAATTGATACAATAAATGAATTCTTTTGACATCTTCTTCATGGCTTACATCAAGCATGCTTAATTGACCTAAAACATCCGAATGTTCGTTATCAGATAGATCTTGTGCAATCGTTATATGTGGAACGAAAGCATGTTCTGTTTCATTTTTGAAGAAATTCTCATCATGAAGCATTTCGTGTAAGTCTTCAAGTTCCTTTGACAGCTCCACTTTAAAATAAATGGTGTTGCTGACGGGTTGGAAGGATTTCGCTTTCGTCACATTTAAGGAGAAAGGCTGGAACTTCCGTGCAATGTCTTTCAAGCGTTCTGCGATTGCTGAAATTTCCGTTTCAGTCGCTTCAAACGGTTGTTTAAGTGTGAGATGTGGTGGAATGAATGCGTACTTTGTGTCATACCGTTTCCGGTAGGAGTTTGCTAAATCTTGAAGTTTTTTTGAAGGGAAAATTGCAACACCATATTTCATATTGTTACCTCCTAAGATTATAATTTAATTTTTCGAAAACTCTAGTCCAAATGCATTTTTTTACCATTCTAACCGAGGTTAAAACATTTCTAGAAGGGCCCTTTTTAAATCTGCCTGCCAAAACTTCCACGTATGATTCCCTTCAAATTCTTCATAGAAGCAAGGGAATCCTTTTTGTTTTAACAATTGATGCAGTTCCCGGTTGGGTTCTATGAAATTTGCCCGGTTCCCATCTGTAGTGGGAACGTCAGTCTCTTCGGTTCCAATCACATGATACAGTTCGAGGAGATGAGGATTCTCAAAACTACGGACAGCATTCATCACTTCTTCATTGGCAAGCGGAGACTGCATGATGCATTTACCGAATGTATGTGGATATTTAAGTGCAGCGAGCAGGGAAACCGTGCCACCAAGAGAATCCCCCATTAATGCCCGGCCATGTCCCATTTGATAGGTTGGGAATTCCTCATCTAAAAATGGAACAAGTTCATGGGCCAGAAATCGTATGTAGGCTTCGTGCTGTTCACCATCAGGATGATATTTCCGTCTACGGTCAAACCGATCTTTATAGGGAATGCCGACGATTATAATATTCTCAATCTCGCCATTTCCTAAAAGTTCATCAGTCACACGACCTATTCGACCCATTTGAAAATAATCTCGACCATCTTGAGCTATGACAAGCGTATATTTATAAAGTGGTGAAAAATTAGCCGGTAAATATACAAGTAGCTCTAATTCCTCAGATAACGCCTCACTTCTAAACATATATTCTTTTATCGTGCCTTTGCGTAAACTCATTTACCGCACCTCTATGAATTTATAATGAAAATAATGTTCTTAGTTATTTTAGCATAGCCATCCTTCTTTTTCCTGTCTGAAGGATATAGAAAAGTGATTTTTCTTTTATTTTCCAAATATTTAGAATATTTAATGGTATAATGGAAAGATATCAAAAAAAGGGGAGGCAGATAAAATGGCAGATGTACGCGTCCATAGCAGGGAAGTTACAAGAGCGGCTAAACAAACATTACTAGATCGTGGTGTAAGTGTGGAGGCTATTGCAGAGATTGTCTTTGAACTACAATTCCCTTATAAAGCTGATTTGAAATTAGAGGAATGTATTAGAAGTGTTGAAAGGGTGCTTTTAAAGAGAGAAATTCAACATGCCATTTTAGTTGGTGTTGAACTTGATCGACTGGCAGAACAAAAGAAGCTATCGGAACCGCTTCAATCCATTGTCGAATCGGATGAAGGTCTGTTTGGAGTGGATGAAACGATTGCCTTTGGTGCCGTACTTGGTTATGGAAGCATTGCCGTGACAACCTTTGGACATTTGGATAAGAATAAAATAGGCGTCATTCACGAATTGGATAAGAAGCAAGAGGGAGTCGTGCATACCTTCCTCGATGATATTGTTGCAAGCATTGCAGCAAGCGCTGCCTCAAGATTGGCACACCGTCTAAGAGATGATGAAGAATCTTTAACTGAACAAGAAAAGGATATACAGGAAGAAGAGGAATTAATCGGATAAGTTTGGAACAATCAATGATGCGTTAGGTAGTAATCGGGATTATCCTGACCTATCATACCTGGACTTAATAAGGCGGGCAGAGAGGATGTTTTCTATTTTAAACGTTCGTTTTGTCCGCCGAAGAAAGCAAAAGGCACGGATATAACCTGAATATACTTCAAGAACTTCAATTCTGCGCTGTGTAATCTTTCCATTTTCAGATAGGTAAATGATTTCTAAAGGAACCTTTTCATCCATATGTTTCCGAATGATATATTTCATTCCGCTGGCCTCCGTTTCTATCTTTCTTGTTTATATTATATGCGAACATACGTTTGTTATGCAAGGAAATAAAGAACATTTGTTCTTGTCTTGTTCCATATCTTTTATTTAAAGGCAAACGCTAAACTTTTTTTAAATAATTCGTTGACTTTTGTCGAAAAGAACTTATAATAAATTATGTACTTAAGTAACAGAGCAAGCCAACTATTACATACGACTTGTTAGCTCAGTGGGAGAGCACTTCCTTGACAGGGAAGGGGTCGTGGGTTCGAATCCCTCACAGGTCATCCAACGGCGTAAGCATTGTACAATCAATGTTTTCGCCGTTTTTTATTATGGTTTTACTGGATGATCCTGAGAAACATATAGGATTCTTTTTAGAGTTCTACTGGTGGGGATGAGCTCCTCTTTCCTTCATTCATTAATGGTGAACCGGGGAATGTAGCCATAACTAAATATTGAAAAGTGTGGTTATTGGAATAAATGGCAGGTTATAAATAAGTGTAAATCGTTGTTTTTCGCTTATATGAAGCATAGAATGAAATATCTAACGATTAATGTGTACAAAAAGAAATGAAATGTTTGTTCTTTTTTCTAAAATTTTTAATGGGAGTTTGTATAAATGAGTAAACAAATTTTTTTAGATCTTCAGGGAATTGTACATCCAAGTAATGTGAGAATGAATGAACCGCTACATCAATATACGTTTACAAAAACAGGTGGCAAGGCAGATTTCTTCGTAATGCCTACAAACTATCAAGAAGTCCAAGCGATATATGTTTATGCGCTTAACAACCATTTACCCTTAACCATCGTGGGGAATGGTTCTAATATGATTATTAAAGATGGGGGCATACGAGGTATCGTCATGACCCTTATTGATATAGCAAGCATGGAATTGGAGGGTAATAAGCTCACCGTTCAAAGTGGTGCTGCTATCATTCAAGCCTCTCGATACGCGTTACAAAATAGTCTAACTGGTTTAGAGTTTGCTTGCGGGATCCCCGGTTCTGTTGGAGGGGCTTTATATATGAATGCAGGGGCATATGGTGGAGAAGTTTCAGATGTACTACAGGAAGCCCTGGTCATCACCCGTTCTGGAGATTTGCAGACTTTGAAAAAGGATGAATTAGAACTGGGCTATCGTTCTAGCCGCTTTTCAAAAGAAAAACTACTGGTATTAGAAGCTACCTTCTTATTAAGAAAGGGAGAATACGAAGACATTAAAAGTAAAATGGATGATTTTACTTTCCAGAGGGAATCTAAACAACCGCTTGAATTTCCGTCTTGTGGAAGTGTCTTCAAACGTCCGCCTGGACACTTTGCAGGTAAATTAATCCAGGATAGCGGTTTGCAAGGAAAGCAAATCGGTGGAGCTCAAGTTTCCACTAAACATGCTGGATTTATCGTAAATGTTGGTTCCGCAACAGCCACCGATTATTTGGAACTCATTCAATATGTTCAAGACACCGTTAAAAGGAAATTCGACGTGGAGCTTGAAACCGAAGTGAAAATAATTGGAGAAGACTAATATCCTAAAAAAGACTTTCGTTCATTAGAAAGTCTTTTTTTCTTTTTATCAGATCCCAGGATGAAATTTAAAAAGGCACTTAAAGATAAAAGTGTACGAGTTACCAAAAGGGGGAAGTATACCTTTAAGTTAAGGGGAACAAGTTATAGAAGGAGAGGGATATATGCGCTTAGAAGGAAAGAAAGTAATCAGTCTTGTGCATCATGATTTCGAGGATTTGGAGCTTTGGTATCCGATTTTAAGATTGAGGGAAGAAGGGGCCATCGTCCATCTTGCCGGAGAAAAGGCAAATGAGACGTATATTGGTAAATATGGTGTGCCAGCCGATTCAGATTTTGATTATGGCAGCATCAAAGCGGAAGACTATGATGCGATTCTTGTTCCAGGAGGCTGGGCACCTGATAAGATTCGTCGGTTTCCTGAAGTAATTTCTCTGATTCAGAGTATGGAAGAAAGCAAGAAGCCGATTGGCCAAATATGCCATGCGGGTTGGGTCTTGGTTTCGGCAGGAATTTTGCAAGGGAAGAAGGTGACAAGTACGCCCGGAATCAAAGATGATATGGAGAATGCCGGGGCACATTGGATGGACGAACCTGTTGTGGTGGACGGAAACCTGGTATCGAGCAGACGTCCACCGGATCTTCCCGATTATTTACGGGAATTGATTCGGGTAATTGAAGAGAAATGAAACAAAAAAGTGGTTTTTCCTGAGGGAGAAATCACTTTTTGTTTCATATAAACTTATTAATTTATGTGATTCAAATTTGTTTTCAAGAAATTTTCGATTACATGGGCCGATACCCCTAATGAAGGGGAATAGGAAGATAAATCAGAAAAGCTGATATGCAATTTTTCTTGATTGAACTGGAGGGCATGGCTTTCAACTACCTTCACTATGGAATCCCTTAACCAGTCCTTGGCCATAGCTAGGCGGTTTCCGATAATAATCTGCTGAGGGTTGAAGGTATTGGAAATATTGCTAATGCCAATCCCAAGATATTGTCCAATTTCTTTGAAAAGGTCACGGATTCCTTCATTATGGCTTGCCTGATCAACCAATGATTCAAGCGTGGTTTCTTCCAACTGGAAAAGTGATGATGCCCGTTCAATCAATGCTTTTTCGGATGCGTATAATTCCCAGCAACCCTTGCTTCCACATTTGCAGGGCTTTCCATGAACGTCAATGATCATGTGGCCCATTTCTCCGGAAAATCCATTCGCTCCGCGGTACAGTTCATTTTGGAGGATAATGCCGACCCCAATGCCCATACCCGCGCTTACGTAAACAAGATGTTCATGGCCTTTGCCGGCGCCAAATTTCTTTTCTCCATAGGCCCCGGCATTTGCTTCGTTTTCTATGATGACAGGGAGACCAAACTCTTCTTCCATGTCTTTTTTTAGGTCAACATTCTTCCAACCTAAGTTCGGAGCAAGTAAAATTTCCCCTTTGTTATTAACGATTCCAGGAATACCAATTCCGATTCCTACCACTCCGTAATAGCTTTCGGGGGCAGTTTTTATTAAAGATTGAATCATTTCTTTCATACGATCAAAAGTTTCTTGGTAGTTTGCATTATTCGTATTCCTACTAATTTCCCCTATAATGTCACCATTGAGATCAGTAAGTATACCTAACATATAATTTACTCCAAGATCTATTCCAATCGAGTAGCCGGCCTTTTCTTGAAACAACAACAGGACTGGACGTCTTCCACCGCTAGACTCTCCTGGCCCTGATTCAATGCAAAGATTAGCTTCCAATAATTCATTGACGAGAGAAGAAACAGTCCCCTTCGTGAGTCCGAGATGCTGAGAGATATCTGCCCGAGATATCGGTGCACATTCCAGGATGGTTTCTAAAATGGCCTGCTTGTTATTCACTTTCATTAGTTGCTGGCTCCAGGTCATCTTTCTATCTCCTTTTAATAATAATGGATTTTAGGTAAGTTTTATTATAACAAAAATATTCAAAAAAACTTAGTATATTCATTAGACAAACTAAGTTTTTGCTGGTATTATATTTTTATAAATAATGGAAGCGATTCCAATTCGATTCTATTTAAGGAGGAAATACAACTATGGGTTATTTTGAAACAATCAGTCAAGTAAAGTTCGAAGGTTCAGAATCTTCAAATCAATTTGCCTTTAAATATTACAACCCGGAAGAAATGATTAACGGAAAGACGATGGAAGAGTTTTTACGCTTTGCCGTTTCGTACTGGCATACATTCACTGCAGATGGTACAGATCCATTTGGACAACCAACAATGCTCCGTCCATATAATAAATTTACGGGAATGGACCTAGCAAAGGCACGTGTGGAAGCTTCCTTTGAATTTTTTGAAAAAATGGACGTTCCATTCTTCTGTTTCCATGATGTCGACGTCGCTCCTGAAGGAGACACATTGAGGGAGACAAATAAGAACATGGATGAAATTGTGGCCATGATCAAGGAATACTTGAAGACTAGCAAGACGAAATTACTTTGGAATACGGCGAATATGTTCTCTAATCCTCGCTGGGTTCACGGTGCAGCAACTTCGCCGAATGCGGATGTATTTGCCTATGCGGCTGCGAAAGTGAAGAAAGGATTGGAAGTAGGGAAGGAGTTAGGTTCAGAAAATTATGTATTCTGGGGCGGACGTGAAGGCTACGATACGCTTCTTAATACGAATATGAAGTTAGAACTGGATAACTTGGCCCGCTTCTTCCATATGGCCCTGGATTACTCCAAAGAGATTGGTTTCGATGCCCAGTTCTTGATTGAACCAAAACCAAAGGAACCGACGAAGCACCAATATGACTTCGATGTCGCAACGGGTCTTGCTTTTCTACAGACGTATGGCTTGAAGGATCATTTCAAATTTAATATCGAGGCAAACCATGCAATATTGGCAGGCCATACATTCGAACATGAATTGCATGTTGCCCGTACTCACGGGATGCTTGGTTCCGTCGATGCAAACCAAGGGGATACGTTGCTTGGATGGGATACGGATGAATTCCCGACTGACTTGTATTCAACGACGTTGGCGATGTACGAAATCCTTAAAAACGAGGGTCTTGGAACAGGCGGTCTGAATTTTGATGCGAAAGTAAGACGGGGATCTTTCGATTACGAAGATTTATTCCATGCGCATATTGCTGGAATGGATAGCTTTGCGATTGGTACTAAGGTTGCGAAAAAGTTACTTGAAGACAAAGTGTTGGAAGATTTCATTGCGGATCGTTACAGCAGTTACACCGCCGGAATCGGCTTGGAAATTGTTGAAGGGAAAACAGATTTTCGTAAATTGGAAGACTATGCACTTGGTCTTGGTGAAATCCAAAATAAATCGGGCAGACAAGAATACTTAAAAGGCATATTGAACAAATACATTCTTAAGGCAATTGCAGAATAAAAGGTGAATGGAGGGAGGAACTAGCATACGATTTATGATTGGATTCACGTATAGTCATATCTTCTAATTCAAGTAGAGGGGGTTATGGAGAAAGAGTTTAATTGGTGAAAGAAAAGAAACTGCTGGAATTACCTTGGCTTTTTTCTTTTACGGGTTTATTCTAACTCTATGAAACTATGAAAAAAAATCGTAACTCACTTTATATTTTTTCACTTACACTAGTAGCGGCACTTGGTGGATTGCTATTTGGATATGATACGGCTGTAATATCCGGGGCGGAAAAATCCCTTGAAACCTACTTCATTACGAGTTTAGGTCTCGGGTCTTTAGCCCACGGGGCAACGACCTCAAGTGCATTGATTGGGTGTATCATCGGAGGTTTGCTGTCCGGGATGATCTCAAGTAGACTCGGGCGTAAGAATTCATTAATCCTAGCTTCTCTGTTATTCTTTTTTTCTGCTTTAGGGTCCGCTTATCCGGAGTTTTTATTTTTCACAAAAGGCGAACCGACGATAGCGTTATTGCTCACGTTTAACGTATATCGGATTATAGGCGGCATTGGAGTGGGTTTGGCTTCAGCAATCGTCCCTATGTATATAGGGGAGATTGCTCCTGCTGATATCCGAGGTAAATTGGTATCCTTTAATCAATTTGCCATCATTCTTGGGATGTTAGTCGTGTACTTCGTTAACTGGGCCATCGCTTATGGGCAAACAGTAGAATGGATCAATGACATCGGTTGGAGATACATGTTCGCTTCGGAAGCAATTCCGGCTCTATTGTTTGGTCTGCTCCTGATATTTGTTCCAGAAACACCACGATATCTTGCGTTGAAACATCAAAATGATAAAGCACTGGCAATATTAACAAAGATTAATGGAGCTGTTGAGGCAAAGTCCATTTTTAATGATATTAAACAAACGGTGAATGTATCCAGTGGGAAATTATTATCTTACGGTAAACTAGTAATCGTCATAGGCATTCTCCTATCTGTTTTCCAACAATTTGTCGGCATTAATGTTGCTTTGTATTATGCTCCGCGCATTTTTGAAAGCATGGGAGCAGGAAAAGATGCTTCGATGATGCAAACCATCATTATGGGAATTGTAAACGTTATCTTTACTGTTATTGCCATCATGAACGTGGATAAATGGGGACGAAAACCATTACTCGTAGTCGGTTCCATAGGAATGGCCATAGGAATGTTTGGAGTAGCAGGAATGGCGTACGCCAATGTGATTGGGATTAGCACGTTAGTATTCATTATTGTATATACGGCTTCATTCATGATGTCGTGGGGACCTATTTGCTGGGTATTGATTTCAGAAATATTCCCGAACAAAATTCGAGGCCAGGCCGTTGCCATCGCTGTTGCAGCCCAATGGATCGCCAATTACTTAATATCTGCCACATATCCTATGATGATGGAGTACAGTGGTGCTTTAACATATGGGTTCTATGGTTTAATGAGTGTTCTTTCGGCCATTTTCGTATGGAAGTTCATACCGGAAACGAAAGGAAAGACGTTGGAGGATATGGAAAATATCTGGACGAAATCGGCTTGACAATAAAGAATACGTTTCATTATGATGTGCTGGGTCCCAAAAGGATTTCCAGCACATTTTTCTAAATTGAATAGAGGATGGTGGAACATGAAATATGTCATCGGCGTGGATTTAGGGACGAGTGCGGTAAAGGTTTTATTGATGAATCAACAAGGAAAGGTGTGCGACGAGATTTCAAAGTCATACCCCCTCATACAGGTACAACCAGGGTTCAATGAACAAGATCCCAAGGGATGGGTTGATAAGACGACAGAAGCGCTCAGTGAGTTAGTCAGGAAATTCGATGGGGACACAAATGACATTGAAGGAATTAGTTTTTCCGGGCAAATGCACGGTCTTGTTTTATTGGACCAAGAAGGGAATGTCCTTCGAAATGCGATTCTATGGAATGATACAAGAACAACGGAACAATGCCGTCAAATTTATGAATGTATTGGCGAGAAAAGGCTATTGGAAATCACAAAAAATCAGGCGCTTGAAGGATTTACCCTACCGAAATTGCTTTGGGTCAAGCAATATGAACCGGAAATCTATCATCAAGCAGATGTCTTCCTGCTGCCAAAAGACTATGTTCGTTATGCGATGACAGGAAAAATACATAGTGAATATTCCGATGCTGCCGGAACTCTTCTAATGGATGTGGCAAAAAAACAATGGAGCGGTGAAATGTGTGAACTTGTCGGTGTCGACGTAACACTATGTCCGCCTTTGGTAGAATCGAGTGAGTGTGTCGGAGAAATCACAGCAGACTTTTCAGTCCAAACGGGTTTGGCGAAAAAAACAAAAGTGTTTGCCGGAGGGGCCGACAATGCATGTGGTGCAATCGGGTCGGGCATCCTTTCCGAGGGGAAAACGCTTTGCAGTATCGGTACTTCTGGTGTGGTTCTCTCCTATGAAGAAAAGAATGACCGTGATTTTGGAGGAAAAGTTCATTATTTTAATCATGGTGAAGAAAATACTTTTTACACAATGGGTGTGACCTTATCTGCAGGGCATAGCTTAAGCTGGTTTAAGGATACTTTTGCAAGTGGGGAAGAATTCGATACGGTTCTGAAGGGTGTTGCTAACGTTCCAATAGGGGCAAATGGTCTATTATTTACCCCATATATATCTGGCGAGAGGACACCATATCCCGATGCGACCATTCGTGGAAGCTTTATTGGCATGGATTCTTCTCATAAGCGAATTGATTTTGCTAGGGCTGTCCTTGAAGGCATTACTTTCTCTTTGAATGAATCCATCGACATATTCAGAAAAAACGGGAAGTTGATCGATACGGTCATATCCATTGGTGGAGGAGCAAAAAATGAAACGTGGCTACAAATGCAGGCTGATGTTTTCAATGCGACGATCGTTAAATTATCAAGTGAACAGGGCCCAGCAGTTGGTGCTGCAATGCTTGCTGCATATGGTAGCGGCTGGTATGATTCGTTGCAAGCATGTGCAGAGGTATTCATTTCAGAAGAAAAGTCCTATAAGCCGATAACGGCTAATGTCGAAAAGTATGCCTTGCTATTTGATGTGTACAAAAAGGTATATAATCAGACAAAGGAACTGAATGCAGAGCTGAAGATTTTCCGCAATCATTAGTCCAGAATGAGCGAACGAGGTCAATTCTTCCAGGAAGAGATATTCTTTCGCTTTATATAGAAGAAAAAATGAATAATCCTGAAAGAAGTAGCTGTCATTTGATAGCTACTTCTTTTTATGTGAAAGGATGGATATGTTTACATGGTATTGAAGCATCTTCCTACCCCCATACTACTATGGAAAATGAATACCGGAGGTCTGTCTTGAGAAAGATTTGGGGAATTTTCATAGATGATATAAAAAGTATTTATAAAAATTTATTTGTGTGTATCGTTATCATTTTTCTTATGTTGATTCCTTCCATTTACGCTTGGTTTAATATTGTTGCTTCTTGGGACCCATACGCAAATACGGGAGGAATCCTCGTAGGGGTTGCCAATAACGATAGGGGAGCGGAGTTGAATGGTGAATCGATAAATATAGGAGAAGAAGTGGTGCAAGGGTTAAAGGGAAATTCAGACCTTGGCTGGAGATTCACGACGGAGGAGGAAGCAATTTCAAAAGTGAAGAATGGGGATTACTACGCATCTATCATCATTCCAGAAAACTTCTCTGAGCATATAGCGACCATCATGACGGAGGATCCCATCAAGGCCGAAATCGATTATTACGTAAACGAAAAAATCAATAGCATCGCACCGAAAATGACGGCGGCAGGAGCCAATAGCATTGTGGACAATGTCAGCAAAAGCTTCGTTAAAACGGCCAGTGGAAGTATACTCTCCATTTTTAATGAACTGGGAATCACGTTGCAAAACGAGCTTCCGACGATCCAAAAAATGAAGAATATGGTGTACGTTTTAGAAGGGGAGTTGCCCGACCTTGAACAAAGTATTAACACAGTCCATAAGCATGTGACTAAAGCTGAGGACATAATTGTAAAGGTCAACGATAGTCTGAAAGCGGTAGAAAATATTACATCACAAAAAGAACAAATGGTATCCAATGTTTCCGTTTATGTTGATTCAGCTCAAGCGGCTTTTCATGCCATTAATCCACTCCTAGAAGATGACCTTGCAATAGTAAGGAGTGATAATGAATCGGTTATAGGAATAGCCGACCGATTGAAGGAGCAAGGTTTAACCGACGATGAAGTATATGAACTGACAGAAGAAGGAAGAAGTAGACTGAAAAAGGATAGGTACTTATTAGAAAGTATCTATAATCTATTGGTGAGGGTCAATCAGTTCAATGGGAAAAACGTGTTACAACCAGAGATATATTCCGTAAATGAGTTGCGCGAAAATACGTCAAACCAACTGCAGGCATTGAATGAACAAGCCTTTGATTCACTTACTGGTCATGGGGAAAGCAACCTTAGTGTATTGAACGAACTGCAAACCGATTATCAAGACGATACAGGGGTGAAATTTGAAAAGCTAGGGAATGAAGCACATGCACTTTTAGAAAAAGTGGAAATGACACTGGAGGAAGGGGGACAAGCCCTTCCTGAGGTTAAAGCACTATTGGGAGAGAGCAATCAAACCTTATTATCACGGATAGAGGAAATCGATAGGTTACAGAATAACTTTCCAGAGGTTGAGAACAAAATCCGAGGGCTTGCTAATAAAATGAGAGAGATAGACAAGAGTTATAATATCGAGGATGTCATTCGTTTTTTGCGAAATGATATTGAGAAAGAAAGTGACTTTTTTTCAGAACCCGTCCTTCTTAATCAACATAGTCTTTTCCCAATTCCTAACTACGGTTCGGCGATGTCGCCATTCTTCACAGCTCTTTCGCTTTGGGTAGGGGGGACAGTATTAATCTCGATACTGAGCGTGGATATTTCTCAACAAGTGTATAGTCCATATCAGATATATATAGGAAGGTACCTAATTTTCTTAATTATTGGATGCATGCAGGCATTAATCGTATCCATAGGGAATCTTCTTCTTCTCGAGGTATATGTTGCAGATAAATGGGAGTTTGTCTTGTTTTCTGTATTGATTAGTGCAGTATTTACACTACTTGTATACACATTTGTATCCGTTCTTGGAAATGTAGGCAAGGGGATCAGCGTGATTTTGATGGTCCTTCAAATTTCAAGTTCCGGTGGGACCTTCCCCATTCAAGTGACGCCGCCTTTTTTTCAACATATCAATCCTTTCTTGCCATTTACCTATGCCGTTAGCTTACTTCGTGAAGCTGTCGGTGGAATCACTTGGACTACTGCTACAAAAGATATTCTGGTGTTGTTACTCTTTATATTGGTAACCCTTTTATTGGGTGTGATCCTGAAGAAGCCTTTTCACCGTCGAACACAAAAAATGAAAGATAAATTATATCGAAGCAGACTTTTTTAAATCAGACTTTGCAAATGAAATAAAGAAAAGGTTTCTGGACGCAGGAACCTTTTTTTGTATACATAGGCAGTGGATTATTATTTTAAAATAGTCGATTTACCTATAGGGGAAGTTGTTTTTCCTTGCTCATCATATTAAAAAATAGATTTTACTAAAATATGTAGTATTGTAGTATATATCCATAATTTGGTGGGTGGCAACAAAATACAAAAAAGTTAGAATTCTTGCATTTTTATAGTTGACAAAAACGATTGGATTAATCATTATTAAGGAATAATGTATAGTCAATTAGTGTGATTTAAAAGTGGGGTGTCTTCAGTGTATTTAACAGTAGACGGAATTCAAAAAAGCTTTATGAATGAAAAGAAAGAAAGTATAAAGGTACTCGATGATATCAATATAGAGGTTGAAAAGGGAAGCTTTGTTTCAATCGTTGGGCCGTCAGGTTGTGGCAAATCGACTCTTCTTTATTTAATAGCCGGTCTCGATAAAGCAGATTCAGGCGACATCCGGGTGGCTGGAAAAAAGGTTTCGAAGCCGGGACCCGAACGAGTGGTTGTATTTCAAGAAGCAGGGTTATTTCCCTGGTTGACGGTGCTTGAAAATGTCACGTACGGGTTGAAGTTGAAGAAAATGCCTAAAGAAAAAGCGAAAGAAAAGGCGTTGGATATTTTAAAAATGGTTCATCTTAGTCGCTATGTAGACTCCTATCCACATCAGCTTTCAGGTGGAATGAAGCAGAGAGTCGCCATCGCCAGAGCACTTGTGATGGAACCGGATATTCTATTGATGGATGAGCCATTTTCTGCACTTGATGAGCAGACGAGAATGGTATTGCATAAAGAGTTACTTGAAATCTGGAGAAAAACAAAAGTGACGATCTTTTTTGTCACGCATAATATTCGTGAAGCAGTTCAGCTTTCGGAGAAAATCGTAGTTTTTGCAACCCGCCCGGGAAAAATCAAAGAGACGATTTCCGTTCCTTCCATGAAAGATGGGGTCATGCCGGATAGTGTGACGTTGAACACCGAACAAAGGGTATTATCGATTTTACAGGAGGAAATTGAAAAAGTGCTGAAGGAGGAAATGGGGAATGATTACAGCTTTAAGACGAATCATATTCATCGCGATGATAGCGGGGATATGGGAAGTCACATCTAGATTATCAAGCCTTCCGGATTTCATGTTTCCTAGCCTGACTCAGGTCCTTGAAACCCTGTTTAATGGAATAGTGAGTGGACAAATCACCGAAGCTGTCGGAAAGAGCATGGGACGCATCTTGATTGGGTTCACCATCGCCATCATTATCGGTCTAATTTTAGGATACTTCATTTGGCGTTATAAGCTTGTAGAAGATACGCTTGGTTTTGTTGTAACAGCCTTACAATCGATACCAAGTATCGTATGGTTCCCGTTAGCAATCATCTGGTTTGGCTTGAATGATTTTTCCATCCTTTTTATCGTTACCATCGGCGCGACCTGGACGATGACAGTCAATGCAACAAGCGGGTTCAAAAATGTGCCCCAGCTATATCAAAGAGTGGCTAAAACTTATGGTTCAAGCGGATTTCATTTCTTGAGAACCGTGATTCTGCCCGCATCTGTCCCACAAATCATTTCTGGTCTTCGAATCGCTTGGGCATTCTCTTGGCGTGCATTAATGGCAGGTGAGTTACTCGGAGGAGGCGGAGGTCTCGGGCAGCTTCTGGAAATGGGAAGATCGCTCGGTCAAATGGACCTGGTTATTTCCGTCATGATCATCATTGCGATTATTGGAACCATTGTAGATAACGTTGTTTTCTCCCGCTTGGAACGTAATGTTCAAGTTAAATGGGGAGTTAATCAAAGGTAGGTTAATAAAATAATAGGTTAAGAGGAGAGAGACAGATGCTGAAAAAATCATTATTTACTCTTATTATGTCCGTATTGTTAATTGGGATAGTAAGTGGTTGCACAGAATCTTCGAATAACGAAGAAGGAAAAGATTCAGAAAAACAAACCGTGAATATCGGGTATTTCCCTAACCTGACTCATAGTGCAACAATCATTGCGCTTGAAAAGGGCTACTTTAAAGAAGAATTCGGTGAAGATGTAACCATTAAAACGAAAACAGTGGCCAACGGTGGGCTATTTATGGAAGCGATGGCTACGAAAGCTATCGATGTCGGAACAACCGGTCCTGGTCCGTTACTTAACTTTTACGTGAAAAATCCGGAATACCACTTAATTTCCGGGGCTGTAAACGGTGGAGCAGTTCTTGTGTCAGGTGAAAGCAGTAAAATTTCGGATTTAAAAGATCTGGACGGTAAAAAAGTTGCGATTCCTGTCATCGGAAGCACACAGGATGTCATGCTTAGAAAGGCCCTTAAAGATGTTGGCCTTAAACCGACTACAAATGGTGGTACAGTGGAGTTATTTGCATCAGCACCTGCTGACACAGCAGCACTTTTTGTCCAAAAAACAGTGGATGCAGCTGCTACTCAGGAACCTTGGGGATACGTTTTGGAAAATCAAGCAAACGGGAAGCTATTGCTTAACTGGGATGAATTTGCTTGGGGCAAAGATTCACCAAACACAGTGGTGGCTGCAAGCCAGAAGTTCTTAGATAAAAAAGGTCTTTCCACTGCCTATTTGAAAGCCCACAAAAAAGCGGTTGATTTCATCCAAAACAATCCGGAAGAAAGCCAAGAGCTAGTCATTAAGCATCTTAAGGACTTGACTGGAAAAGAATTAAGCAAGGAAGAGGTGGCCGCTGCCTTTTCACGCTTGGAAGTGACAACGAATGTTAATGAGGACGTCATTCAGGAAATGGCTGATATTAGTAAAGAGGCTGGATACATTCCTAGCGCCGATATTAAAGGGATGATCGATTTATCGACTCTTGAAGAAGTATCGAAATAAAAACATAACGCCCGGGCCATATGGCTCGGGCGTTTCTCTTACGCTTCTTTCACCAACCAACTCAGGGACAAACTTGGTTCAAAGCGTGTATGACCTGATCAACTGTCTCCCAAGTAGGGATGTTCGCTCCGGACGCAAAGGGATGCCCTCCCCCATTAAACATGCGTGCAACTGAATCAATCGGGGTGTTTCGTGAACGGATCCTGACCCGGATTTCTTCGGGATATTCTATGAAGAACACCCAAATCCTCACTCCTTTTAACCCGGAAAGAGTATTAATTAAATTCGAGGCTTCGGTCCGGTCTATATCATACTTGCTTAACATCTCCTCAGTCATGACGAAGTAGGCTACCCCTTTATCGGTCCTCTTATAGCTCATCATAATATCCCTTTGAAGATGGGAAGAATGCTTGGTTTTTATATTCAAGAAGTTGTGGATTCTTTCTGGCTGAAAATTATACGACCGTAATATCGATGCGATTTCTAAAGTCCCGGGAGATATTTTGCCTTTTTGAAAATTACCGGTATCACCAATGATGCCGGTATAAAAGGCACGGGCAGCTTCTTTGTTTAATTTAAGGTCATCAGGGAAACCCAAACATAGGTCAACAAGCATCTCACTTGCTGAGCTGAAAGAAGGATCCACCCACGAAAGATCGCCGAAGGACTCTTGATCGGGATGATGATCGATCTTAATCAACCTTTTCCCCATTTTGTATCGTGAATCACTAATGCGTGAAAGATTAGCGGTATCGCACACAACCACTAATGCATCTCTATAAACATCATCGGGTATAACATCCATCCTTCCAATGAATTGGAGCCGACCTACTTCTTCTCCCACTGCATGAACAACCTTGGATGGATATGAGTGCTTTATCACGTGTAGAAGTCCGATTTGAGACCCCAGTGCATCCGGGTCTGGATTAAGATGGCGGTGAATGATGATCGTTGAATATTGCTTGATGGCTTCAACGATTTCTTTCTTTATATCGTCCACTGTCAAATCCCCCCTTACCATTAATGGACTTGTCGAACTAAGCGTTTATATCTTTAAATTTTATAGACAGAAGGGGAAAGAAGCAAGGCGAGAGCTTCATTCTCCATACCTTTAGTGTAAAGGGGGAGGAGAACAACGATCATGATAAATTTGCGAACGATCAATATCCATAATCTGAATATAATTATTGCAAAATTCAAATAACTATCTTATACTTAATTTACCAAACCGATGACAGTGACTTACCTTGCTGCATGGCCGGCTTGTTTTAAAAGAGTATTTATAAAATTGACTTTGTTCACTTGATCTTCCTTTGTCGGAAGACAAGCCATGGATAAGAGTCAGTGAAACGTACAATGTAATCACATTGTTTGTTTTACTGGCTCTTTTTGTATATTTCAACAATCGGAAAGGGGTGAGGTGATGAAAGGGGCCTTGGAAGGAATAAGGATCATTGACGTCTCTCGTGTATTGGCGGGACCGTTCTGCTCGATGATTCTTGGTGATTTGGGAGCGGAAGTTATCAAAGTGGAACATCATGAATCAGGAGATGAAACGAGAGGATGGGGTCCACCTTTCGCCGGGGGAGAAAGCGCTTACTATTTATGTGCCAATCGCAACAAAGAAAGTATGACATTGAATTTAAAGTCTGAACAGGGGAAAGAAATATTTCGTAAGCTAGTATCGACAGGGGATATTGTCGTTCAAAACTTCAAGGCAGGCACACTGGAAAAAATGGGTGTGGGATATGAACAATTAAAAGAAGTGAATCCTCATTTGATTATGGCGTCAATCACAGGATTCGGATTAACCGGTCCTTATAAAGATTTACCAGGCTATGATTATATCATTCAAGCAATGAGCGGCCTGATGAGCATCACGGGCGAGAGTGATGGAAGCCCCATGAAAGTGGGGGTGGCGATAGCCGATGTATTGACCGGATTATATACTTGCATTGGAATTTTATCAGCCTTGCATCATCGGAACAATACGGGGGAAGGTCAGGAGATCGACATTGCATTGATGGATTGTCAAGTAGCTTCCTTAGTGAATGTCGCCAGCAATTATTTGTTCAGCGGGGTAGCTCCTAAGCGGATGGGAAACCAACATCCGAATATCGTCCCCTATCAAGTTTTCCATGCAAGTGATGGAGAGCTGGTCGTGGCAGTAGGGAATGATGAGCAATTTAAGAGATTCACGGCGGTTTTGGGAAGGCCGGAATTGGCGGATCATGAACCTTTTATGCACAATAAAGATCGTTTGCAGAATAAAGAGGAATTAATACCGATTATAGAAGCTTTATTAAAAAGCAAGACGAAGAATGAGTGGAAAATACAATTGGATGTAGCGGGAATCCCTAATGGTCCTATTCAAACCATTGCCGAAATGTTCGAGGATCCTCAAATACAGGCAAGGGAAATGTTAGTGAAAATGGAACACCCAAAAGTTGAAAACCTTAGAATGACTGGGTCGCCTTTAAAACTCTCAAAAACACCGGTCACGATGAGAAAGCATCCACCGCTGTATGGGGAGCATACAGAATCCATTTTAGCCGAATTGGGGTATAACCCGGAAGACATAACCAAATTCAAACAAAATAAAATTATTTAGGAGGAATTTAGATGATGCATTTCGAATTAACAGAAGAACAGAAAAGTGTAAAAAAAGTGGTAAGGAAATTTGTTGATAAGGAAATCATTCCATATATTCAAGAATGGGACCGACAAGGAGAGTTTCAACCACATATTTTAAAGAGATTGGCTGAATTGCAATTGATGGGTGTGTGCATTCCTGAAGAATATGGCGGAGTCGGCATGGATTATAATACACTCGCCATCGTGTGTGAGGAATTGGAGCGTGGCGACACGGCTTACCGGACTGCGGTGTCCGTACATACCGGGTTAAATAGCATGACACTGTTGCAGTGGGGAACCGAAGAACAAAAACAGAAGTATTTAGTGCCACAAGCAAAAGGCACGAAGATTGGTGCTTTCGGCCTCACTGAGCCTAATGCTGGGTCAGACGTTGCAGCCATGAAATCAACGGCTAAACGAGATGGTGATTATTACATTTTAAATGGATCAAAAACATGGATTTCTCTTTGCGATTATGCGGACCATTTCCTCATTTTTGCGAAAACGGATCATGACCTAGGGTCCAAAGGAATTACGGCGTTTATCGTTGAGCGTACGTTTGATGGCGTTGAATCGAAAGCGATCAAAGGAAAGTTAGGGATTCGTGCCGGTAATACAGGTGAAGTCTTTTTAACGGATGTCAAGGTTCCGGTTGCCAATAGGTTGGGCGAAGAAGGGGAAGGGTTTAAAATTTCCATGTCTGCCTTGGACAATGGACGGTTTACGGTAGCTGCCGGCGCAGTAGGCCTGATTGGCGCAAGTTTGGAAGCGAGCTTAAAGTATTGCCATGAGCGCAGTACATTTGGTAAAGAGATTGGCAGGCATCAGCTTGTACAACAGATGATAGCCAAAATGTCGGCGAATTTAGAGATTGCAAGATTGTTGGTCTTTAAAGCGGGGACTTTAAAAAATCAAGGAAAACGAAATACACAAGAAACGTCACTTGCTAAATGGATTTCATGTGATGCAGCAAATGAAGCGGCGAATGATGCGGTGCAGATCCATGGAGCCTATGGTTATTCAGATGAATATCCAGTGGAACGGTTCCTAAGGAATTCAAAAGCTCCGGTCATTTATGAAGGAACACGAGAAATCCATACGGTCATGCAAGGAGAATATGCATTGGGATACAGACAGGATAAAGAACTTCGCAAGCAATTGCCTGCATGGCCATTTGAGCAGGTTTCTGTCCATTAATTACAAATAAGGAGATCAGATGATGAACACATATTTTATTGCAGGGCATGCTAAACTCCCACAAGGTATGGCGGCAAGAAATCTCTATGACTCCATCACGATTACGGTAGAACTGGACCTTAAATATGGCGTAATTGTCGATGCCTCCTGTACGCTTGCTACAGAACATGGCAGGGAATTCATCCGCCAGTTACTTCGTGGTTATTGTTTAAATGATGGAATTGATGAATTGATTGAACGCGTGCAATTGTATTATCGGGGGAAGGCAGGTCAAGCCATTCAAGCAGGTCTGAAAGATGTTTATGTTCAGTTCGAATTGATCTCCGTTAAATAAGGAATGAGATGGGTTTTCCAGGTTAGTAATCTGGTGAATCCATCTTTTTTAATGTAAGGGTATGGCACATTCAATGTTTAGGTTCATGCTTTCACTCAGCTACATATAAAACATTCATGGAGCTGTATGACTATGTAAAAAGAGGTGATAAAAAATCTATCACCTTTCAAAAATGGGTCTCAATGATCTATATTACTTCTGATTAATTGCCTGTAATCAGAATTTCCATTTCCAGTTCTTGTGGAAATCGAAAGAACCTTTGCCATGGAATCTGCGGTTCCTAGTGGAACGACGATTTCTGCTAGAACGACGGTTAGAGCGGCAAGTAGAACGGTTCCGGCTAGAACGACGGTTAGAGCGGCAAGTAGAACGGTTCCGGCTAGAACGACGGTTAGAGCGGCAAGTAGAACGATTTCTGCTAGAACGACGTGTAGAGCGGCAAGTAGAACGATTCCGGCTAGTGCGACGTTGAGTGCTGCAAGTAGAGCGATTCCGGCTAGTGCGACGTTGAGTGCTGCAAGTAGAGCGATTCCGGCTAGTGCGACGTTGAGTGCTGCAAGTAGAGCGATTCCGGCTAGTACGACGACGAGTACCACAAGTAGAGCGGTTCCGGCTAGTGCGGCGTTGGGTACCACGAGTTGAACGTCTAGTACTACGCTTTTTATTATTTTTCTTGTTTTTCTTATTCTTCTTCCGTGATGACCGGTTTTTTGAACGTGGGTCTTGGAATAGGAATTCATCTAACCCAAACGAATTCACCATTTCCACCGCTTTTTGAATTTCTTTAAATTTAGTTGACATACATTCATTCCCCCTTTTCACTAGCTAAAATATGCGGCTTGTACGAAAAGTGCTTATGGTAAACACACATATTTCCAAAATAAATTGATGGCTTTAGTGGCATCCTTCGTTTTTTTTCATAAAGTAAAATGAAAATGAAAGGGAAGGTTTTAATGAATACTGACAAGAATCTACCGGTTTACCATCTTTTTATTCCCCCTGTAAACTTAATCGAGCTTCGTAGGGATATTTGGAGTAATGACCCCGTCCCTGCAAAATTATCGATAGAAAAGAAAAAATTGGATGTCGATATCGTTTATCGTGGCTCCCACATCCGGGGTTTCCGGAAGAAGTCCTATCATGTGGCTTTTTATAAACCGAGTATGTACCGAAAGGCTAAAGAAGTTCATCTGAATGCTGAATATAAGGATAAATCTCTGCTGAGGAATAAACTATCTTTAGACTTTTTCGCAGATATCGGAACTTTATCACCGAGGTCCCAATTCGTTTTCCTTAATCTTAATGGAAAGGATGAAGGGATTTATTTAGAATTGGAATCTGTGGATGAACATTACTTGAGGAACAGCAATTTGCCTGAAGGATCCATTTTTTATGCAGTGGATGGCGATGCCAATTTTTCATTGATGAGTGATTTGGATAAGGAAGTTAAGAAATCCCTGGATATCGGGTATGAAAGAAAATGTGGGACAGCTCAGGATGATTTGTACTTACACGAGCTAATCATAAAAATCAATACGATACCAAGAGCGGATTTTGAGAAGGAAATTGGAAAGTACGTCAATGTAGAAAAGTATCTCCGCTGGTTGGCAGGTGTCGTTTTTACACAGAATTACGATGGATTTGTCCATAATTATGCTTTATACCGGAATGGAGAAACGGGACTTTTCGAAATCATCCCTTGGGATTACGATGCGACATGGGGCAGGGATGTAAATGGTAAAGTGATGGAAGAAGATTATGTTGGAATCAGAGGCTTCAATACATTGACCGCAAGAATTCTTGATATAGCTGCATTCCGTAAACGGTATCAAAGTCTTCTAAAAGAGATTATGAATAACCAGTTTAACGTGAGGTATATGGAACCCATCATTCATGAAATGCATAGCCTGATCAAACCGTATATGCCAAGAGATAGATATGTCCGGGACAATATCGAGGCATTTGAGAATGAACCTAATTTTATTTTAAAATATATAGAGGCTCGGGCAAAATATATTCGTAGTCAATTGCATAAGTTAGATTAAATGAATAGTGTGAATTCGTTGGGGTTAGGCAAGGTTATTTTCCACCTTCCATTCTTACAGCAAGTGGAATGGTAACGTATTTATTAAAATAGCAGGAACACTGAAAAATCAGTATTCCTGCTATTTTTTTCATTTGCATTTCTATCCACTTACGGCTATGTTTGATAGAAAGATATAATCTTAAGTGATGAAGGATGGGAATAGTTTGAACAATGAAAGCCGTATACCGGCGTATATATATACTTTTACGTGCACTCCAGACGAACGTTCATTATGTAATATGGAAACGCGTTCGCTCTTTGGTTGTAAGACCGAAGTCAATATTTTAAAAAGTGACATCAAAATTGATCCGAGCAGAAGTCCTTTTATCAAGGGACGTGTCGATATTATGTACGAAGGGGAAAGCATATCTGAAATCGTTGAACAGGTAAAGCAACTTCCAATTACCGATTCAACATTTAAAGTCCTATTTATTAAAATAAATGATTTGAATATAGAAGACAAAATTGATTATGATGGACAACGTGCCATTGAGAGGGAAATTGGCTGGCATATCCAGAGTAAGGCAGATGTGCGCAATCCAGATCAAACTTATGGGATTGTGCCATTCGAAGGACGTTGGTACTTTGGGGAATTCGTCAAACCCGAACCGGTTTGGTTACACCATTTGAAGAAACCCCGTGAGTATTCAACGGCACTTAGTACCCGGGTCGCAAGAGCGATTGCCAATATTGCGGTACCACATCCAGAGGGGGTAAAAGCCATTGATCCATGTTGCGGAATCGGGACGGTATTGGTGGAGGCATTATCCATGGGAATCAATATCGTTGGCCGTGACATCAACCCTCTAGTCACGGATGGGTCAAGGGAAAATATTGCTTTCTTCGGACTGGAAGGCGATGTTACAACAGGACCGATTTCAGAGGTTATGGAGCACTATGACGTGGCCATTATAGATATGCCGTATAATCTTTATACACATGCAACGCCGGAAGACCAACTTTCGATTCTAAAACATGCTCGTCGTTTTGCGGACAAGGTGGTTGTAGTAACCATCGATACGATGGATGATATGATTCATGAAGCGGGCTTTGAAATTGCGGATCGTTGTCTAGCGAAAAAAGGTGTATTTTCTAGGCAAATTGTGGTGTGTGTATAAAAGCCTCGTTGGATATGTAGAAGTATCCCTAATCAAGTTGTCTATTAAAGTTAATAGATAAGAAAGGAAGAGTGGTGCATACTCTTCCTTTTTTATATGTCTGTTATTCCTTAGCCATCAATCGAAAACGACCGAAATCATCGTGCTTATCGGCTGTTTTGTGTGAAGCAAATCCTTGCGTTCGATGGCATAGCCTCTAGGTTGCCAAGACCGGATGACCAGGATATTACCCTTATCTAGCGGTATAGTGAATCACATTTCCACTAGAGTATTTGTCGATTTTTCCTTGGTACTCCAAGTAATCTAAATGTCCGATGATCTCCGACATGACAAGTGGGAACTCTTTTAAATATTTTTCTTTGTAATAGTTTTTTGCTAACTCATTCCCTGTTGTTATTCCAGCTTCAATTAAAGCGAGGATTTTCTTGGATTTTGTTTCAATGTTACGGAGCCTTTTTTCTATTAATGGACCTGCTTGATAGATGATGTTTCCGTGTCCAGGGTAAAGGATATCCACCCCTAATGCCAAACAGCGCTCCAACGATTCAATATGGTCTACTAGAGTCCGCATCCTTTGGCCGTTTTCATCGGGCTCCACCAATGCATTACTAGAGATATGTTCAATTAATAAGTCTCCAGCAAGAAGTCGGTTCTCGCTTTTATCAAGAAAGGCAATTTGGTCTGGTGCATGACCGGGAAAATGAATCACTTCAAAATTTAATAATTGGTTTTCCTTAATCTCGATGATTTCACTATTGATTTTTTGATCTTTGTTATTATTGACGGCATTGAATAAATAGGCCACTTGTTTATCTCCAAGTTCCCCACAGCCCATCTGAACGTAAAGTCGTTTATAGAACTCAATCCTCATGCTAAGAAAATCCGGATCTCGCTTTAACCTTGGTATGGATTTAGAGTGAGCATAAACAGGAATCGGGTGAGGCTCAGTGATACGGTTAACGAGTCCCACGTGATCCCCGTGATGATGGGTCAGGAGAATCTCTGTAATATCTTCAAGCTTTAGGCTATTTTCCTCTAATGTGTGTTGTAAAGCGTCCCAACAAACATCATCATTCATGCCAGCATCCACCAGCGTAAGGGACTCATTCTGTTCCACTAAATAAAAGTTTATACTTTTCAATGCGAGTGCACTTGGCGCTATAACTGGGTGAATCTTAAGTGTTGACCGGTTTTTCATGAGCATCCCTTGTTCCCCCTGAAATGAATGAACTTTTGGAAGGAAGGTTTATTCATTTATGCTGTATCAATGAATCACTCAAGCTTATAAATGAATGAACGATCCTTAAAGTTCAATTTATTAATAAACGATAGTTATACCTTTAGCTTACTATTTGTTTTATTTAAAGTAAATTCTGAAAAATGAAACATTTATATTATAATAGCAAGATAATTTTCCTGAATCGCTTATCGTACTGGTGGATTTTTTTCTATAACTAAATTTACCTTTTTTATATTTTTATGTAAATTAATCTTCTCGCCATGCAAGTTTTAGTATATGGTTAATTTAACAGATTGGATGGGCATTATTCCATGTAAACTAAAAGGTGATAATCGGAATGACAGAAGAAATGAGGGCATGTATGGATCAAGATAAACAAAGGCTCAGTATTGCGGCTGCAAGACTATACTATGAATCGGATTATAGTCAACAAGAGATTTGTGCACGCCTTGGCGTGTCGCGACCAACGGTTTCTAGGTTGTTGCAATATGCGAAGGAGCAGGGCTACGTAAGTATACACATTAAAGACCCGTTAGAAGATGTGGACGAACTCTCAAAACAGTTAAAGGAACGGTATGGATTGGATCATGTAAGCGTTTCATATTCCCCACTTAATGAGTATGAGGAGATAACTAAGCATATCGGGCGGACTGCCGCCGAATTTTTACACAAAATCGTAAAAGACGGAGATATCATCGGCATTACCTGGGGTACCACATTGTTTTCAGTGGCCTCACAACTTAAAAGCAAGCGAGTGAAAGGTGTAGAAGTAGTTCAGCTAAAAGGCGGTGTAAGCCATTCGTATAGCCTTACTTACGCGGCTGAAGTTGCCAATCTATTTGCCGAAGCTTATTATACGGTCACCCGCTATTTACCTTTACCTGTTATTTTCGATAAGCCAGAACTTAAGCAGATGGTTGAGGAAGATCGGCATATAGAACGGATCATCGAAATGGGTAGACAAGCGAATATTGCATTATTTACGGTCGGTACGGTCAGAGATGATGCTTTACTTTTTAAACTTGGTTATTTAAGTGAAGGGGAGAAAGCTGATCTCCAACGTACGGCTGTAGGTGATATTTGTTCTCGTTTTTTTGATGAAGAGGGGAACATCTGTAATGAAGTTATTAATAGCCGCACGGTGGGCATTGATTTAGAAGAATTGCAAAAGAAAGAAAGAAGCATTTTAGTTGCTGGAGGCGAAGATAAGATCAAAGCCATCCAGGCAGCGTTAGTGGGAAAATATGCTAATACCCTCATTACAGATCAATTCACGGCTAAAGCTCTATTAGAGTGTTAAAAGAAAGAATATATGGTTGGCGCCTAAAAAGCGCTGACCTTATTTTTTTATGTCTATAAACATTTAGTTGAATAGGTTGTAAAAATATTTGAACAAAATTTCAAATTAAAATTTACATATGTTCCACACCGTGGTATTATTTGGTTGTGAAAGCGCTTTTCTTATTGAAAAATCAAAAAAGATAAAAAATTATAGTGAAAAATAATAGGATAAGGGGCCGTTAAAAATGAATAAGGCTAAATTAATTGACCATACACTACTGAAAGCTGACGCAACTGAAAAGGAGATTGTTAGATTAGCAGAAGAAGCCAAGGAATACGGTTTTGCTTCCGTTTGCGTGAATCCACAATGGGTGTCACTTGCAGCGAAAGAATTAAAGGGAAGTGACGTAAAAGTTTGTACAGTCATTGGATTTCCTTTAGGCGCGTCTACTACAGCAGTAAAAGTATTCGAAACGCAAGACGCTATTTCAAACGGCGCAGAAGAAGTAGATATGGTAATCAATATTGGCCTCTTGAAAGCTGGTAATGATGATGCAGTTGAAGCTGATATGAGAGCGGTTGCTAATGCTGCACATGGAAAAGCTCTTCTGAAAGTGATTATTGAAACATGCTTATTGACAGAAGAGGAAAAGGTCCGTGCATGTCAGCTGGTCGTTAATGCTGGAGCTGATTATGTTAAAACATCCACCGGATTTTCTACGGGAGGTGCCAATGTCGAAGATGTAATGTTAATGAGAAAGGTCGTTGGACCGAATTTAGGTGTAAAGGCATCTGGAGGAATTCGGGATAAAAACGATTTAGAAAAGATGGCTAAGGCGGGAGCTACTCGTATTGGCGCGAGCTCAGGTGTCAAAATCATGCAGGGGGAAGCCGTTAATGGAGGCTATTAATTTAGATAGCTAGTCCCTCGTTTGAAAACCGAATGCAATTGGACTCATTAGTGGGTAAATATCAGTAGGGGTTCTTACTTGAATAAGGAGATTACAAAAATGGCAAAGACAAAAATAATTCAACTGTCGGATGGATACCTTAATCGGACTCCTATTCTACAATTCATTCTCTTATCCACATTATTTTCCATGTGGGCAGTGGCAGCTAGTTTGAATGATATATTAATTACTCAGTTCAAAAGTGTGTTCGAATTAAGTGATTTCGCTAGTGCTTTAGTACAGAGTGCTTTTTATGGAGGCTATTTCTTGGTAGCCATTCCAGCTTCGATGGTTATTAAGAAGACGAACTATAAGTTTGCCATCATAACAGGATTATGCTTCTATATCATTGGATGTTCTTTATTCTTCCCAGCGTCACACTTGGCGACATATACTATGTTCTTGTTTGCACTTTTTGCTATTGCAATCGGTTTAGGTTTCCTTGAAACGGCAGCCAATACCTATAGTTCCATGATAGGTCCCAAGCAATATGCGACGCTCCGCCTGAATATTAGCCAAACGTTTTATCCCGTTGGATCTATTTTAGGGATTTTGCTAGGAAAATATCTAGTTTTCCAGGAAGGCGAAAGTCTTCATGTTCAAATGTCCAAAATGTCTCCTGCAGAAGCACAGGCTTTTGGAATCGAGATGTTACAGCATACACTAGAACCATATAAATATATGATTTTCATACTAATCGGAGTGCTGGTGATATTCCTCTTCACTAAATTTCCAACATGCAAACCGGAAAAAGTCGAACAAAATGGCACTAAACCGGCTCCAAATATCCTAAAAGCGTTGAAGCACCTGGCTGGAAATAAACGATTCCGAAATGGAATCATCGCAGAATTTTTATATGTGGGAATGCAAACCACGGTTTGGGCTTTCACGATCAGGTTAGCCTTACATCTAAATCCACATATCAATGAAAGAACTGCTTCAAACTTTATGATTTATAGTTTTATAGGATTTTTCATTGGGAAATTCATTGCAAACTTTTTGATTGCTAGATTTTCGTCTTCTAAAATCTTGGTCATTTATGCAGTTTTCGGATCAGCTTTATTGGCTTACGTGGCAGTCGTGCCGAATATGACTGCTGTATATGCGGCAATCGTTGTTAGTATGCTTTTTGGGCCATGTTGGGCCACGATTTATGCAGAAACTCTAGCTGTAGTTGATAAGCAATATACTGAAGTGGCGGGTGCCATCTTAGTAATGTCCATTGTAGGGGGAGCCGTTATACCGGCTCTTCAAGGGTTAGTGTCAGACACTTTGGGATCAATGCAATATGCGTTTGTCGTATCCATGCTATGTTTTGTGTATATAGGCATTTACTTTTATCGAGAAATGAAAAGGTCTGCAAACATGAAAAAGGATGCAGAACAAACAAGCGAATTAATTTCTTGAAAATTAGGTTCGAGCTTTGCTTATGTCCTCAATTATATCGGCAATCATTTTTGACAAACTCAGTAAGCATAATAAGAAAAGAGGCAGGGGGCCCTTAAATGAACTCTGGATGTAACAGGGTTTCCTAAGGGGACCCTGTTAGCTGTTATTCGAAGGAAGGAAGGAAGGATAAGTATGGTAGGAACGATTGAACTACAAAGAGGATTCTTCAAAGAAAACCCTACAGTATTTTTTAGAAGTACCGAGTTTACTGTTACTTTATTTCGTTATCCATCTGGAGTTGAAGCGATAGAAGTGACAAATTCACGTGGGAAAATGGTGGTTCTTCCTTATTTAGGTCAAATTGTTTGGGACTTAGTTTTTGATGGAATTGAACTGAAGATGAAAAATATGTTCACTCAACCGAAACAAGTAGATGAAATTGTCGATACATATGGATGTTTTGCTTTTCATTCCGGTTTGATTAGCAATGGCTGTCCAGGACCTGAGGATGATCATGTCTTACATGGTGAGATGGCCTGCGCGAATATGGACCATGCCTGGCTGGAGGTTACGGAAAATAGTGTGAAAATTGGTGGATCGACAGAATACATAAAAGGGTTTGGCCATCATTATATCGCTAAGCCAAGCGTCAAGATGATTGCTGGGGAAGCCAACATCGAAATGGGCATGTACGTGAAAAACTTATCTGGCACAGACATGCCTCTACAATACATGTGCCATACCAACTACGCCTACCTGGATCATGCAGTAATGAAGCAAAACATTCCTAATAGTGCGTTTGAGTTACGTGCCTCCATCCCTGACCATGTGAAACCTACTGAAAAGTGGTTGGACTTTAATAAAGAAATCCGTGTAGGCAAGGAACCTATATCGATTTTGGACCGTCCAGATATGTATGACCCGGAAATTGTTTTCTTTATGGATGGATTGAGTAAGCATCAGAAAGAAGCAAGTTTTGAAATGACTTCGCCGGAAGGAACTACTTTTTTCACCACGTTCTCTACGGATGAATTTAATTATGCGACAAGATGGTTACTGTTTAATGAGGACCAGCAGGTTGGAGCATTTGTATTGCCCGCTACATGCCGGCCTGAAGGGTTTTTGGCAGCCCAAGATTCAGGAAGCTTAATTAAGTTGGCCTCAGGTGAGGAAAGATCATTTACAATTGTAACTGGAAAGAAATAAGGAGGAAATAGAATATGGATATAGCAGTTATCGGATCCAATATGGTGGATTTAATTTCATACATTGACCAAATGCCAAAAGAAGGGGAAACCCTCGAGGCACCAAGTTTCGAAATTGGGTGTGGTGGAAAAGGAGCCAACCAGGCAGTGGCCGCAGCCAAAATGGGCTCTAAGGTCATGATGCTTACTAAAGTCGGAGATGATCTATTTGCAGATAATACGATTAGCAATCTAGAACGTTATGGAATAGATACTGAATTTACAAGTAAGGTCCCGGGAACATCAAGTGGTGTGGCACCGATATTTGTGGACCCACAATCGAGGAACCGGATATTAATCATCAAAGGAGCAAATGAATATCTTGTACCCGAGGATATCGACAACGCGGGGGAAAAGCTGAAAAAGTGTTCCTTAATCATTCTTCAATTGGAGATCCCCTTACCAGCTGTTTATCGTGCCATTGACTTCGGTAAGGAGAATAATATACCGGTTATATTGAATCCTGCTCCTGCCTCAAAAGAGTTGAATTTTGATTACGTTTGCAAGTGCGATTTCTTCATTCCTAATGAAACGGAACTGGAGATTTTAACCCAGATGCCAGTAGAAACGGATCAACAAGTGCAGGAGGCAGCTTTAACCCTTATCGAGCAAGGGGTGAAAAATGTTATTGTGACACTTGGAAGCCGTGGGGTGATGTGGGTTACAAAAGAAAAAGTGGAACGGATCGATGCATATGAAGTCGCCGCCATTGACACTACTGGAGCCGGAGATTCATTCATCGGATGCTTCGCCCACTTCTTTGTCAAAAATGGAGATATCCTTCACGCCATCAAGATGGCCACTGGATTTTCTGCCTTGAGCGTAACAAAACGCGGAACGCAATCCTCTTATCCAGATCAAGACCAGTTAAAGGGATTTTTTGAGAAACAGGTTTGAATATCATAGTATTAGGGGTGCTTCCACAATTGTTGGAACACCCCTTTTTACGTTCGTGTGGAACGAGATGGGTAGAGATAAGATAAGTATAAATGAATAGGTAGAGAAGGAGATTAATGTTCAATTATCGAAATTGTAGATATGTACGTAAAAAGTACATAACTATCAATCTGTAAGTAGGAGGGCTATTTGTGAAACCTAAAGTGTATATAACGAGAAAAATGCCAGACCAAATCGTGAATGGCCTAAGTGAAAAGTTTGAGGTAACGATGTGGCAAGATGAAACGACTCCGGTTCCTAGGGAGGTCCTGGAAAAAGAGATAGTGGAGGTTGACGGTCTATTTTGCTTGTTGACGGAACAAATCGATGAATCCTTGATGGAGAAGGCGACTAACCTAAAAATCATTGCGAACATGGCTGTGGGGTATAACAATATTGATTTACAAAGCGCGACAGATAAAGGAATCATGGTGACGAATACACCGGGGGTTCTGACGGAAACGACAGCGGACTTAACTTTTGCCTTGCTGCTTGCAACGGCCAGAAGATTGGTAGAGGCGACAGGTTATCTCAAAAGTGGTCAATGGAAAACATGGTCCCCGATGCAGTTGACTGGACAGGATGTACATGGCGCAACGATAGGAATCATCGGATTGGGAAGGATCGGTAAAGCCCTGGCGAAAAGGGCAAAAGGATTTGATATGAATCTTGTATACTATAATCGTAGCCGTAAACTTGAAGAAGAAAAAGAGTTGGGAATCGAGTTTGTATCACTTGAAGAGCTCCTTAAGATTTCGGATTTTGTCTGTGTCATGGTGCCACTCACTTCCCAAACTAGCTATATGATCGGTGCCGAGCAATTAGCCTTAATGAAAAAGACGGCCGTACTCATCAACACGGCAAGGGGCGATATCGTCGATGAAAGGGCATTGTACCAGGCTTTGGTAAACCAAGAAATTTGGGCTGCCGGCTTGGATGTATTTGAAGAAGAACCGGTTCCTTTAGATCACCCTCTCTTGACCCTACCTAATGTGGTGACACTCCCACATATCGGCAGCGCCAGCATCGCCACGAGAATGAAAATGGCAAGCCTTGCTGCAGAAAACTTGATGGCAGGCCTGACGGGCGCCCTTCCTGGCAATCTAGTGAATCCAGAACTAACAAGTGTGCAAAAAGGGAGAGGACATTCATAATGGAATTGAAAGAAACCATATATACTAGCAATAAAATGCCGACAACAAAAAAACTATGGATGGCACTTATGCTCGGTTCTTTTGCGGCAATCGGGCCTCTGTCACTTGATATGTATTTGCCTGGTCTACCAACACTTGCAGATGATCTGCAAAGCAGTACGTCTTTGGCTCAGCTCAGTTTGACCGCTTGTTTACTAGGATTGGCATTAGGACAAATATATTTAGGCCCCCTGAGTGATGCGAAGGGGAGACGGACCCCGTTAATCATCTCTTTGTCGATTTATAGTGTGTCTTCTCTGCTATGCGCCTTTGCTCCCTCCATTGAAATGCTTTTATTATTACGGTTCATCCAGGGAGCTGCAGGTGCTGGGGGAATTGTCATTTCCCGGGCCATTGTCCGCGATCTTTTTTCTGGTACGGATTTGACCAAATTCTTTTCCATGTTAATGCTTGTGAATGGGGCGGCACCGATTTTGGCACCGGTTTTAGGAGGGCAACTGCTACAATTTACATCTTGGCGGGGAGTTTTCATCGTCATTTTTGCTCTAAGTGTTATTATGGTTGCCGCTGCTTTTTGGGGGATAGAGGAAACACTCACACCAGACCTACGAAGTACAGGGGGCATAACCAATACAATACGTACATTCGGTGATTTACTGAAAAATCGTGTGTTTATGGGATATGCACTTTCTCAAGGGTTTGTAACGGCGGCTATGTTTGCTTATATCTCAGGTTCACCTTTTGTACTTCAAAATATCTATGGTATTTCTCCGCAAACATTCAGCCTGATCTTTGCGATGAATGGGATAGGGATCATTATTGCATCCCAGACAACTGGCAGACTGGCTGGGAAGATAAAAGAAGAAAAACTCCTACAAATAGGGTTGGGCCTTGCGTTATTTGGCGGGATTATTCTGCTCATGTCCATCATTCTGGGAGTTGGAATTGCGGGAATTTTAATTGCTTTATTTCTATCTGTCTCGAGTGTCGGGATCGTGGGAACGACAAGTTTCGCATTAGCTATGCAGGACCAGGGGAAAACGGCAGGGAGTGCCTCGGCTTTAATCGGTCTTCTGCCTTTCGTACTAGGTTCGCTCATGGCCCCTTTGGTGGGGATTGGTGGAGGTGATTCACCTCTGCCGATGGGAATCGTGATGGTAAGCTGTCATGTTATTGCCATGTCCTCTTATCTATTTATCGCCCGAGGCGGTTTGAGAAAAGCTGTTGCATAAGGAAAGTGGCCAACCCATTATAGGAAAAGTTCAAAGTAAGAGGGGTGGCTCTTTAAGAAAACAGGAAAAGCAATCCCACTCTCTTATGTATAATTTCTATTGGCAGGGAACAAAAAAGTTCAACTGAAAACTTTGCCCAATCCTTTTTTTATTTAGTAAGAAGAGGCAGAAGTGTGGTCAAATCATACACTTCTGCCTCTTCTCAAGTCTTTAGATTCTTATAAGAGCGATTCAGCTCCGTCAATATACACTTCAGTCCCGGTAACGTGGGAGGACATGTCCGATGCAAGGAACAAAACAAGGTCTCCTGCTTGTTCAATCGTTCCGGCTTTCTTTGCAAGTGGTTGAGAACCTTCGGGATACTCAATCGGTATTTTGATTTTTTCCAAGTTTTCATCTTCAGGATAGGTATTGTCGTCGATGTTGGTGTCTATGGAGCCTGGGCAGATGATATTCACGCGTATTTTGTACTTGGCCAATTCAAGTGCAGCCATCTTGCCGAAAGCGACCTGACCGGCTTTTGATGAGCTGTATGCGGAAAAACCAAAGTTCTTGAAAAAACGGTTTCCGTTAATGGAACTGTTAATGGTGATGCTGCCGCCTGTTTCCTTCATATAGGGAATGGCGTATTTTATGGTTAGGAAGGTTCCTTTCAAGTTGATGTTGAGTGTTTGGTCCCAATCTTCCGGCTTAATATCTTCAATGGGGGCAATTACCCCGTTAATACCAGCATTGGCAAACACAAAATCAATTTTTCCAAAATGCTCGAAGGCGGCCTGGAAAGCCTTCTCAACCTGTTCGGGTTGGGAAACATCCGTTTTGATGATTAAAGCTTCTCGTCCGAGGTTTTCGACTTCTTCCTTGACCTTTTCGGCATTTTCAACTGTGCGGTCAAAAAAAACGATGTTTGCACCGTTTTCCGCAAGTTTAATGGCGGCACCCCGGCCAATTCCGGATCCTCCGCCGGTAATGATGGCGACTTTATTCTTCATCAATTCTGTCATTGATTTCACACGCTCCTTTTTAATGTACTTCCCATGAGGGAGTATGTAGAAACATCAAGTCAGTAGTAATAGGAAAAGTATAAAGGAAAATAGATTGGAAAATCCAATATAAACCAAATTTTTTAGCGTTTTTCTTTATTTTTTTGCAAAGTCTGGTTATATTGAGGACAAAGTCTGTTAATTAAAAGGAGAATCTAACGAATGATACGTTATGGGATTATTGGTACAAATTGGATTACAGAGCGTTTTTTGAATGCGGCAAAACACGTGGAAGGCTTTTCATTAAATGCGGTCTATTCGCGCACAGAAGAAAAGGCCAGGGATTTTGCAGATAAGTATGGAGTTAAACATACATTTACAGACTTGGAGGAGATGGCGAGCAGTTCCGAGATTGATGCGGTCTATATAGCCAGTCCCAATTCTCACCATAGTCGCCAGGCAGTCATGTTTTTACAGCAAAAGAAACATGTCTTATGTGAAAAACCATTGGCTTCGAACGCCGAAGAAGTGAGGGAAATGATACAAGCGGCACAGCAAAACGAAGTGCTGCTCATGGAAGCGATGAAATCAACGATCATGCCAAGTTTTGAAAGCCTAAAGGAAAACATCCATAAAATTGGTGAGGTTCGTCGTTACCAAGGAAGTTACTGTCAATATTCTTCCCGGTACGATTCGTATAAATCAGGTACCATATTGAATGCATTCAACCCTGAGTTTTCAAGCGGCTCTTTAATGGATTTAGGTATTTATGCCGTTTATCCGCTTGTCGTTCTATTCGGTAAACCGAATAAGATCCAGGCATCTGGAACACTACTAGAGTCAGGAGTTGACGGTCAGGGTACCATCCTCCTTTCATATAATGACATGGAAGCCATCGTGATGTTTTCCAAGATCACTGAATCGACTCAACCTTCAGAAATACAGGGAGAAGCAGGTACCATCCTCATCGACAAAATTTCCAGTCCGAACGAAGTGGATATTTGCTACCGTGATGGAACAAGGGAGAGTCTTTCGGTTAAACAAGAGTTTCCTCCGATGTATTATGAAGCGAAGGAGTTTGTAAAATTGATCCAGCAGGGGAAAACGGAATCGGATAAGAATACATTTGCCCATTCATTATGGTCGATGGAAATCATGGATGAAGCTAGAAAACAGATAGGTGTCGTTTTTCCCGCAGACCGAAGATAAGCATTTTATTAGACATGATTCGGCAAAAAGCGTATAAATGGATGTTACAGAATGCCTATTTTTGGGTAGATTTTTAGTACATAGAAATTTCAGATGTTGGAGGAATTAATATGAAATGCAAGATTAATCGAAATGCAGCAAAGGTATTACAAAAGATGTTGAGTAGCGAAGAAGCGGAAGGGAAAATGATTCGGGTGTATATCACGCATATGCACGGCGATCATGCCCACTATGAGATGAAGCTTGATGTTCCGACGGAGCATGATGAAATTGTCAAGACGGATAAGGATATCGATATACTGCTGGATTCACGTGAAGAATTCTTGGACGGAGTATGGATTAAATATTTTTATGTGCCAGAAGAAGGTTTCGAAATAACCAATCCTTCGAAAGAGCCTCACGGCCATCACCATCATTAAAAATTAGGGGGAATTAGGCATGACAGAATTATACGAAAAGCTTTTTCAACCATATAAATTCTCTTCTGGGGTCGAAGTGAAAAACCGTATCATGTTGGCACCGATGACGCATTATTCTTCAGATGACCAAGGATACGTGACGGAAGAGGAATTAGCTTATTATGCAGAGCGTTCGGCAGGAGTGGGTACGGTAATCACAGCGTGTGCCTATGTAATTGCAGGTGGAAAAGGATTCCCTGGCCAATTCAGTGCTGATGATGATGCATTCATTCCATCACTCCGAAAAGTGGCAGAAACCATTCAAGGCAAAGGGGCCAAAGCCATTTTACAAATTTATCATGGAGGTCGCCAAAGTCCGCCGGATTTATTACCAGATAATCAACCTGTTTCTGCAAGCAGCGTTGCTTCAAGCGAGGGTGCACCTGTTCCTCGTGAAATGACGGAAGATGAAATTCAAGAAGTGATTAAAGCGTTTGGAGAGGCAACGAGAAGAGCCATCGAAGCAGGATTTGATGGTGTCGAGATTCATGGGGCGAATACATATTTACTTCAGCAGTTCTTCTCTCCTCATTCCAACCGTCGCACAGATAAATGGGGGGGAACGCTTGGAAAACGTATGATTTTCCCACTTTCCATTGTTAATGAAGTAGAAAAGACTGTGGAAGAGCATGCGAAAAATCCGTTTGTCATCGGCTACCGCATTTCTCCGGAAGAGGGTAGCGAGCCTGGCATCACTTTGGATGATACGCTTCAATTCGTAGACCGGCTTGCGAATCAAAACCTGGACTACATCCATGTATCGGTAGGCCATTTCTGGAACGGCTCATTCCGTGAGAGTGATAGAACGGAATCGAGAATCGTTAAAATATATGAAAAAGTGGGCAATCGAATTCCAGTAATCGGAGTAGGGGCCCTTCATACACCTGAAGAAGTGGCAGAGGCCATGGAAACGGGCGTTCCTTTTATTGCACTTGGCAGGGAGCTGCTTATGGAACCGTACTGGATTGAAAAAATCAAGGCCGGTAAAGAAAAGGAAATACGCACGACACTTTCGAAGAAGGATCAAGATGAATTGGTCATTCCAGATCCCCTTTGGGAAAAATTAATCAATGTAAAAGGCTGGCTTCCAGTCGTGGATTGAGTATGAATAATAAATGATCCCGTCCTTTGTTAAGGACGGGTATTTTTTTGGATGAAATTTATCTATCGATTGTAACCGATGAATGAGAATGAGAGCTTCTCTTCTTTTTTCTAAACATAAGCAAACCAATGATATAAATGATGAGAAAAGCTATTAAAATAATATCCGTCATTCGTATCGTGGCAACATCTGAAACAATTCGACCGGTATATTGCAAAAGGTTATGGAGGAAGTGAAAGATGATCGGAATGATGACCGATTGAGTTTGAATGACGAGTAAAGCTAAGACGAGACCTATTAGTAATGCATAGAACACTTGTATGAAAATAGAAAAGGATGGATTTTGAAATGCCTGGGCAAAGTGCCCAATCCCGAAGAATAAGCTTGAAATGATGATGGCCTTGATCTCTCCCTTTGGTAGGAGGATCTTCAGCATCAAGCCACGAAATACGGATTCTTCGACAAAGGCATTTGTCATAATCCCCAAACTTAATAAGACTAGATAAGAAAAGGATTGAATGGACACTCCTTCGTTGAAGATGACAAGAAGGATTAAAAAGAAGAGCAAGGGCGTATATAAAACCCATTCCCGGACGGATAGCTTCCGGATTGAATGAAAATAAAAGGTGCCCCATCGATTCTTTATAGTAAAATAAAAAATCAAGAGGAGTGCTAGCGGAATGAAGCCCATAAAAGGCGCAATGGGGTTACTCATCTTTGTTATTTCAGTGATGGCAGCCCCTGTTGAAACGAAAAGCAAAGTGATGATTTCAAGTCCGATAAGAGTTAAATAAGGTCGTTTGAACGTCATTTCATTTTTCATTATATAAGTCATCATCTCCCCTGGTTTGTGTTAAATATTCGTTGCTCGATTGGATTAATCCTGCTACCTTTCAGGCTGAAGATTAACATACAAGGCGCAGAAAGAAATCAGCTTATTTCTTTTGCGCCTCTTTTATTCGCATCTCTACCATCGTTACTCAATACGAAGACGACAAGCCCTTTCATTTGTCCAATTTTTGTTTCAGGTATATGGACTCGCATTCTATGTTCCTAAAACTCATTAATAGGTCGGGCACCTAATTTACTAGTGTAGAGGGATGGTCCTATTTTGTAATCAAAACGTAATGAATTGTAAAGAATTGTTTACAATGTAAGTAATGTACAGTTTTACGTTTTACTATATAATATGGGAACATGGTTCGAAACCATGAATAAACCCGACAAAGGAGATTACATATGAGAGTTACTTCTTACAATCTATCAAATCCTCAAAGGTTTACCGTGAAAAGAAAACTCCCCTTACACTTTTTCTTTTTCTAAGATGTAAGGCGACTACGTCGCTACCCCAAAATATGTACACCTACTTTTTTTCAATAACCGTTTTCAATAGAGTGGACTAAAAAAATGAAGGATGTGAGGGTGAATTTATGATGAAGGATAGTAGATTCCAAGGATACAACATGAAAGGATTTCAAAAAGACCTGACAGCAGGCCTGGTAGTGGGAGTGGTAGCCATTCCCCTTGGACTAGCTTTTTCCATTGCATCCGGAGTGGAACCCATATATGGCTTGTATACGACGATCATTGCAGGAATTCTCATTTCGCTTTTGGGTGGGTCTAAGTACCAAATTGGTGGGCCGACTGGAGCCTTTGTTCCATTACTATTTGGAATCGTCATGCAATACGGTTACGAAAGTCTTCTCATTGCCGGGTTTTTAGCCGGGATTATGTTGGTGGTGATGGGACTGCTTAAATTAGGGAATATGATGAAATTCATTCCCCGCCCCGTTATCATTGGTTTTACGACAGGCATTGCGATCATCATCTTTTCCGGCCAAATTGCTAACTTCTTAGGCATGAAGGTGGAAAAGCATGAAACGTTTTTAGCTAATATGAAAGAATTGGTGGTTAAAGCAGATACGATAAATGTCTATAGCATAGGTGTGGCACTAATATGCTTTATTGTGATCCTGTTAGCACCGAAAGTACTTCCACGAGTACCAGGACCTCTTCTTGGATTACTTGTTTCCACAGTGGTAGCCTTCTATTTCTTCCCTAGTAAGGTGGCTACGATTGGATCTACATATGGAGCGATTCCAAGAGGTTTCCCTGAATTTAAAGTGCCAGAGCTTTCGGTGGAAATCATTATCAACCTTCTCCCAGTGGCGATTACAATCGCATTATTAGGTGGAATTGAATCATTGTTATCGGCAACCGTGGCAGATAACATGGGTGGATCAAAACACGATAGCAATAAGGAATTAGTCGGTCAAGGCATAGCCAACATCGCTACACCATTCTTTGGCGGAATCCCGGCTACAGGTGCTATTGCCAGAACGGCCACGAATATTAAGACTGGGGCCGTGTCACCAATGTCAGGGATTATCCATGGAATCGTGGTCTTGATGGTCCTGCTCGTCTTATCTCCTTATGCCACACATATTCCTTTAGCCAGCATGGCGCCAATCCTCATGTTTGTCGCTTGGAACATGAGTGAACGGAAGGAATTTGCCCATGTCTTAAAAACAAGGTCGGCTGATTCTGTTGTACTGTTTGTGACATTTCTTGTCACTGTTTTAACGGATTTAATCATGGGTGTCGGTATCGGTTTATTGATTGCCTTCATCACCTTTATCATTAAGATGAGCCACTCATTAAAAATCAGGGAAAGAAGTCACGAAGTTTATCCGGAAATTATTCCAACGACTGCAAGCTCGGATTCAAGAATCGATGTTTACAATTTGGAAGGTCCCTTATTCTTTGGATCCATTGATGTACTGGAATCTAATATTTTGGAAAATTTGGATAATAAGACGGGCGTTTTAGTATTGAGCATGCGAAGGGTATCCTATATGGATACGTCAGCCGAGGCCGCTCTGCTGGCTATTGTCAATCGAATAAGGAAATATAAAGGGAAATTAGTCATCTCCGGAATTCAGCAACAACCTAAGGAGTTGCTAATAAGTACCGGGTTATATCATAAAATAGAAAAACAGCATTTCTTTAAATCCAAGGAAGAAGCTTTATATTTTGCCAAGCAATATGTAAATGTCAAATCAGATCAAGTAGTCTTATAGATGTAACCCTAAAGTCATCCTTTCGGCTTTTTATGGTATAGTTACCGTAATGAGAGATTATAAAAGAAGGTGACTGTCTGGATGGATTTATATCGGATTGGCCAGCTTGCTGAACTAGCTAATGTATCAAGGAGAACCATAGACTATTATACACAATTGGGATTGCTCACCTATGAGAAGACTGGATCGAGGTATCGATATTATACGAAGGATGCGCTCAATCGACTTAGTATGATCGATCGATATAAAGAGCAAAACATGCCGTTGACCGAAATCAAGGAGCGGCTGCAGATCTGGTCCGACAAACCTGTGGATTCGGGAGAGGTACTAGCAAAAGTCGATAAGATTTCTTTAAACCTGAAAGAACTGGAGCGGGAAGTTCTTGAATTAAAGCCACTCTTGGAAAAGCTGGATGAACAGCAACTGAAGTTTGCTGTTCATCAGCTCTCCCTAAGAGGCGGATCTTTGATTAGTATCATGAACGCGCTTACATGAACAAGAGTTTTTCCTCATTCAAAAAAGACCACTTTGGTCTTTTTTTTATTTTTTCCGTAGCTTGTAAGAGTAATAAAAACTTTTTTTCGGCAAAGGGGAAGGAGATAGGGGAATGGGAAAAGAAGAACTATAATATATAGATTTAGAAAGGGTGAGTGGATGATTGGTTCAATTGTAACGACGGCAAAAGGGCATCTTCAAGGAACTGTAGAAAATGGTGTAGGCGTTTGGAAAGGCGTCAGGTATGCGAGAGCTCCAATCGACGAATTGCGTTTTCGCTCCCCGGAGCCTGTTGAAAGATGGAACGGTGTCCTGGATGCAGTCAATTTCGGCGCTGTGCCACCACAACCTTTGGAAAGGGCAGCCAGGATGGGGATGACAGGCAGTGAAGAAATGGATGAGGATTGTTTATTCCTGAATATCTGGTCTCCTAATGCTGATGATCGGAAGCGCCCGGTCATGGTTTGGATTCCAGGTGGAGCATATATTACGGGATCGGGTTCGATTGATATGTACAACGGTCATGTGTTAGCCAAAACAGGAGATGTAGTGGTTGTAAGCATCAATTATCGGTTAGGTGCTTTAGGATATTTGGATTTTACGGAGTGGAATCATGAGGAGGAACTCTTTGATTCCAACCTAGGTTTACGTGACCAAGTCGCTGCGTTGAAATGGATAAAAGAGAATATTGTAGCATTTGGAGGAGACCCGGAGAATGTTACGGTATTTGGTGAATCAGCTGGTGGTAATGCCGTTACGACTTTACTCACAGTACCTTCTGCAAGAGGGCTTTTTAAACAGGCCATTGCCCAAAGTCCTGCTCCTACTTCAGTTTACGGAAAAGGTTTTGCACGACAGTTCAGTAAGAAATTTCTCGATATTCTCGGGATTGAAGAGAATGAAGTCGATGTGTTAAAAACACTTCCCGTCCAGAAAATCGTTACAGCTTCATATGAATTATTACAGCAAAACTCTCAAGATCTCCCTGGTTCGCTTTCTTTTGGTCCAGTCGTTGATGGTGACTTTTTACCTGACTATCCATTGGAAGCCATTCGTTCAGGAGCCACTGCTGGAATTCCCCTTCTTATTGGTACAAATAAAGATGAAGCGACTTTATTTGACCAAATGGATCCCCCGTTAATTCCGACAACCGAAGAAATGATTCATAAGATGTTCGAAAATACAGATCCTGAAGCGGAGGAGCGAATCACCAACGCTTACCTAACCTTCCCTAATAAAGAGGCTACCCTAGGCTTGGGGCGTGATGCGACTTTTCATATGCCTTCGGTTTGGTATGCAGAGGCATACAGCCATCAGGAGAAAACATGGATGTACCGCTTCGATTACCAAACCCCCTCTTTAAAGTTTAGCAAACTAGGGGCGACGCATGGGATGGAGATTTTATATGTTTTCCAGACTTTCGATTCTATAGTTGGAAAACGGATTACTGCCTTTGGCGCTAAGCGTGCTGCCTTGAAATTATCTCGACGGATGCAAGGTCACTGGATTAACTTTGCGAAATATGGGAATCCCAATCCGCCGGAAGGAGAAGTCTGGCCGAAGTATGACGAAACGAATCACTATACGATGATTTTTGATAAAAGGGATTATATAGAAAAGGATCCCAATAGGGTTCACCGGTTGGTTTGGGAGGGTGTAAGAATATATAAATGAAAGAAAACCAGCATGGAAGAAACGGAGGAAAATAAACATGGATACATATCATTTTCAGCCAACGAAAGAGTTTGCAGGAAAATTGGACCAATGTGATGCCTTAGCCATTTATCGGAAGGAATTTTACTTGACTCCCGGGACCATCTATATGGACGGAAATTCATTGGGACTATTATCGAAGCGGGCGGAAAAAAGTCTTTTGAATTCATTGGAAGACTGGAAGAGATATGGAATCGAGGGATGGACGGAAGGTGATAACCCTTGGTTTTATTTCTCTGAGAGATTGGGAGAGTTGAGTGCCCCTTTGGTGGGGGCGTCAGGTGATGAAGTAATTATGAGTGGCTCGACGACAGGGAACCTTCATCAGCTGGTGGCAACTTTCTTTGAACCGAAGGAAGGACGGAACAAGATATTGGCCGATGAGCTGACGTTTCCGAGTGATATTTATGCGCTTCAAAGCCAGCTTTTGCTACACGGGCTTGATCCGGAAACACATTTAGTGCAGGTGAAAAGCCGTGATGGTAAACTTCTTATGGAAGACGATATCATTGCCGCGATGTCAGAGGAAGTAGCCTTGGTCGTGTTGCCAACGGTTTTGTACCGCAGCGGACAGATTCTGGATATGAAACGATTAACAAAGGAAGCGCACACTAGAGGAATCATCATTGGGTTTGATGGGTGTCATTCAGTGGGTGCTGTTCCACACCAATTTGACGAGTGGGAGGTCGACTTTGCATTTTGGTGTAATTATAAACATTTGAATGGAGGACCGGGAAGTGTTGCAGGCTTATATGTCAATCGAAAACATTTCGATAAAAGGCCAGGGTTGACTGGATGGTTCGGGTCAAAAAAGGATGAACAGTTCGACATGAAACACTCATTCTCCAAGTCTGATTCAGCAGGGGCCTTTCAGATCGGAACGCCACATATATTAAGTATGGCTCCACTAGTCGGTTCGCTTGAAATGTTTGCCGAAGTGGGTATCGAACAGATTCGTACAAAATCTTTGCTTTTGACACAATATTTTATGGACTTGATTGACTCTGAACTTATGGAGTATGGGTTTTCATTCGGGAACCCTCGAGATGATTTTCGAAGGGGGGCTCATATTATCCTTGAGCACCCAGAAGCAGCACGGATATGTAAAGCGTTGAAGAATGAGGGCGTCATTCCGGATTACCGCGAACCGGATATGATCCGGGTTGCACCTGTCTCCCTCTATACCTCCTATCAGGAAGTATGGGAAACGGTCCAGGCACTAAAAAAAATCATGCAAGGGAAGTTATATGAGAGTTATGAAAATATACGGGGAATCATTGCCTAGTTTGGAAAAGAAACATGGAAAATAATAAATTGAAAAGAGAGTTATCAACCAATCAAATCACGATGATCGCAATGGGATGTGCGATTGGGACCGGCTTGTTTTTAGGGAGCGGTCTAGCGATATCGATAGCCGGTCCAAGCGTATTGATTAGCTATGCTGTCGGTGCGTTCGTTGTTTTGTTATTAATGGGATGCTTGGCGGAAATAACGGTCGCTTATCCAACTTCCGGATCCTTTGGGACGATTGCCGAGAAGTACATCAGTCCACTTGCAGGCTTTCTTGTCCGATATTCCTACTGGATAGCCAATGTCCTTGCCATTGGGGTCGAAGTCAGTGCAATCGCTGTTTATATGAAATACTGGTTTCCTGATGTACCAGGGAGTGTGTGGATTTTTCTTTTTGCCGCCTTACTCATCTATGTAAATGCAACCAGTGTCAATACTTTCGGGAATTTTGAATATGTATTTTCCTTGATTAAAGTCAGCGCCATCGTCATTTTCATCTTACTGGGAGCTTATGTTTTGATTGGTGCCGAACCAGCCTCGGGAATGGGGATGGAGAACTATGTGAATGCAGGGGGGTTCATGCCTTTTGGTTTTTGGGGATTATGGGTGGCTGTTTTCATTTCTCTCTTCAGCTTTTTAGGGACAGAAATGATTGCAGTGACTGCAGGAGAAGCCAAAGATCCGGATATCGCTGTACCACGAGCCTTGAAGGCAACCGTTTTCAGGCTGTCGACTTTTTACGTACTGACAATCGGCATCATGTTGATGATCGTTCCATGGCAGGAAGCGGGCGTTGAAGTGAGCCCATTCGTGAAGGTCATGGAAATATTAAATATCCCGGGAGCCTCCGGAATCATGAATTTTATCATTTTGACGGCAGCTTTATCAGCAATGAATAGTCAGCTTTATGCTTCCACAAGAATGATCTTTTCACTATCCGAACAAAGGCAGGCACCGCCTTTCTTTATGAAAGTGAGTCGAAAAGGAGTACCGGTCCGCGCCTTGCTCATCTCCACATTGGGTATTTTTCTGGCTGCGGGGATAAAGGTCATTCTTCCCGATACATCTTATGCATTCATGATGGGGATATCGATGTTCGGGGCCATTTTCACTTGGTTCATGGTGTTCATCTCCCATCTGTTTTTCAGGCGAAACTGGGAAAGAACAGGGGGGCGGAAATTACCTGTCAAAATGTACGGTTATCCTTATTTAACGATACTTGGAGCGGTTTTTCTATTGGCCTTAACGGTAACAACCTGGTTTACCGAACCCTTTAAAATCGTTTTGCAGTTCGGTATTCCTTGGTTGATCTTTCTATGGCTCACATACATGTTGATGATGAGAGTAAAAAGAAGATAAAGGGAGTGACGCATGCATGGATAAGGAATCAATCGAAGAAAGTCGCTTGGAAGAAGGAATGGTAACGAATTTTGAAAAAGAGATGTCCTACGGTGACTATCTGAATTTGGACCAAGTATTATCGAGTCAGAGGTTGCTTTCCGGTCATCATGACGAAATGCTATTTATCGTTATCCATCAAACCAGCGAGTTATGGATGAAATTGATTCTTCATGAATTGACTGCGGCTACGGAGCATATCACGGAAGGAAGATTGGAACCTTCCTTCAAGATGCTATCACGGATTTCGAGAATTCAACAGCAGCTCGTTCAGTCATGGAATGTGCTCTCGACCTTGACCCCATCCGACTATATGGAGTTCCGGGATAAACTCGGAAACTCATCGGGCTTCCAATCCTTTCAAAACCGAATGATTGAAAGTGCAATGGGACAAAAAAACAAGCCAATCTTGGCCGTGTTTCGTCATCAGCCTGACCTTTATGAATCCCTGGTGTCCGAGTTGAATAAGCCCAGTATTTACGATGCGGCAATTGGAGCCTTGGCCGCGAGGGGGTTTTCTATTGAAGAATCGATGTTGAACAGAGATTGGTCAGAACCTTATGTGGAAAACGAGAGTGTCGAGAAAGCCTGGCTCGCGGTGTACAGGGATGTACAGCAATATTGGGATCTATATGAATTGGCTGAAAAACTGGTGGATATCGGCAGTCAACAGCAGTTCTGGAGATTCAATCATATGAGCACGGTGGAGCGGATTATAGGACAGAGAATGGGAACTGGAGGTTCTACTGGCGTGAACTATTTAAAGAAGGTAGTGAATCAGCCATTTTTCCCCGAACTTTGGACACTTCGGACAAAATTGTGAACGGAATGATTGGAGAGGTAACGATGCATAAATGGAAAGATATTTCTCAGCCGCTTAAAGAAAATACGCCATATTGGCCAGGAGATACACCATATTCCTATCGCTTGAATGCTGAGATAGCCAGGGGATCTTCCGTAAATGTTGGCGAAATTCGCATGAGCACACATTTAGGTACACATATTGACGCACCTTTTCATTTTGATGAAGAAGGAAAGAAAATCCTGGAGCTGGACTTGGATTTATATATCGGGGAAGCACTTGTCGTCCAGGTCGATGTCGATAGAAGTATTGGGATAGAAGCTTTAGTTGACATCGAATTGAATGGGATCGAGAGATTATTGCTGGCAACGGGGAAGTGGAAGGACCTCAGCCAATTCCCTGATGCAATTCCGGCAATCGAACCGGACTTAGCCTCCTTCTTAGCTGAAAAAGGGGTGAAATTGCTCGGATTGGATTTGCCTTCCGTCGATTATCTAGACAGTAAAGAATTACCTGCTCACCATGCCCTGGCAAGTTGCGGGATTCACATTCTTGAAGGCCTTGTTCTTCAAGGCGTAGAACCGGGTCTGTATGATTTGGCCGCACTGCCACTCGCTTTGGAGAAGGGGGATGGCAGTCCGGTCAGAGCGGTGTTGAAACGAAAGGATTAGGTGAGGAGAGATAACGATGAGCAAAATCGGTATTTATGGATCTTCCTTCGATCCTATTACGAATGTACACTTATGGACGGCATCGACCATTGCGCATCGAGCCAAGCTTGATAAAGTCATTTTTTTACCATGTGCCAATAATCGGATTGATAAACAGATGAAAACAAGCAATGAGCACCGCTGGAATATGCTAAGTCTCGCCATCAAGGAAAATCCGTTATTTGAAGTGAGTGATTATGAAATATATGAACGAGCAGGAATCAGCAAACAGTATACATGGTATACGATGGAGTACTTTAAAGCGCAGTATCCGAAGGATGAGGTATATTTCATCATGGGGGCCGATTTGCTTCAAGATATGGATAATCAGGAATTACCGGTGCATCTTCGCTGGAAATTCAGAGAAAAATTGATTGCGAATCATAAATTCATTATCATGGCCCGAGAAGGAATAGATATGCTCAAGGTCATCTCCAAAAGCCCTTTACTGAGAAATTATGATAATGGCAATACATTTCACCTAATTGATAAAGGTCTTTCCATGGAAATCAGTTCAACATATATAAGAGACGAGTTCAGCATGGGCGGAGAGCCAAGATATTTACTGCCAGATGTTTGTTATCAGTATATTGTAGATCATGGACTCTATAAAACAACTCAAAATGTTTAAGGAAGGGGCCCAATCACTTAGGTGATGTGGGCTCTTTCCTTTTTTATTTAACTCGTGTGATTTAGATTGAAAATGAAATTTAATCAGAATATTATAAAAAGTTGAAGCGGTGCTAAACGTAATAGTATAGGGCATTTGGAAGGGAGCATTCTTAACGGGAATGCTTAAAACGGTCTGGAAGACAAAAAACACAGTTGACAACTTGGGATACTTTGCTTTAAGGTAGGGATACGTAAAAAAGAAAACAGAATATTTGCTGATCAGAAAACTGAAGGCATACTATTTCCTAACTTTAAATGAGGAAGTAGTATGCCTATTTTGTTTAAAGAAAGTTAAAAATAGGGGGAAAGATTATGAAAAGGTTATTGGCGTTTTCAAGTTTGGTTTTAGCATTTGGGGTGCTAGCTGGTTGTAGTTCCGAAAAGACTGAAGGAAAAGAAGGAAAGCCTAAATCCGTAGAATTACTGAACGTGTCCTATGACCCGACCCGTGAGTTGTACCAAGAATATAATAAAGCCTTCGCGAAACATTGGAAGGAAGAAACAGGTCAAGATGTTACGATTCAGCAATCGCACGGAGGCTCTGGTAAGCAAGGAAGAGCGGTCATTGACGGATTGGAAGCGGATGTCGTGACGCTTGCATTGGCTTATGACATCGATGCCATCAATGAAGCGAGTAACCTTTTGGAAAAAGATTGGCAAACGCGCCTGCCGGAAAATTCAACACCTTACACGTCGACCATTGTATTCCTAGTAAAAAAGGATAATCCGAAAGGCATCAAAGATTGGGATGACTTAATCAAAAAGGATGTTTCCGTCATTACTCCAAACCCAAAAACAAGCGGGGGGGCAAGGTGGAATTATTTGGCCGCATGGGCATTTGCCGAGAAGAAGTTCAATGATGATGAAGCAAAAGTAAAAGAGTTCATGAAAAAACTTTATCAAAATGTGGAAGTGTTGGACTCCGGTGCTAGGGGTGCCACGACTACATTTGTGGAAAGAGAAATCGGTGACGTACTAATTGCTTGGGAAAACGAAGCGTATTTAACGCTTGAGGAATTCGGCGATGATAAATATGAAATCGTCAATCCTTCCATAAGTATTTTAGCCGAACCTCCAGTGGCGGTAGTCGACAAAGTGGTTGAGAAAAAGGGAACGAAGGAAGTGGCGGAAGCATATCTAGAGTATTTGTATACGGATGAGGGGCAAGAAATTGCGGCTAAGAACTTCTATCGACCAAGGGATGAAAAGGTTCTGGCAAACCATAAAGAACAGTTTGCCGACATTGACATGGTAACGGTTGATGAGAAATTCGGCGGCTGGAATGAAGCCCAGAAGACCCACTTCAATGATGGTGGTACATTCGACGAAATATATCAACCAAAATAAGTGTTAGAGGGGAAGAGGGATGTTTGATTCTTCTTCTCCTTCACTAATTAAGTAGAAAGAGCTGGGGAGATACCATGAATATTGTGACTGAAGTCAAGCGGAAGAGAAAAAGGACGATACCTGGTTTTGGGTTGGCGATGGGATTGACATTACTGTATTTATCCATCATCGTCTTGATTCCCCTATCCATGGTTTTTTTAAATACATTTTCAATGGGAATGAAGGATTTTTGGGAGACCATCACTGAACCAAGAGTTGTTGCTTCCTATAGATTAAGTTTTCTGACGGCTTTAACTGCGGCATTTGTGAACGCAGTTTTTGGCGTTTTAATTGCCTGGGTTCTGACACGTTATGAGTTTCCAGGGAAACGGATCATCGATGGCCTGGTCGACTTGCCTTTTGCCCTTCCAACGGCAGTTGCCGGCATTACGTTAACCACTTTATACTCACCGAACGGGTGGATTGGACAGTTTTTTGGATTCAAGATTGCCTTTACCCCTATCGGGATTATCATTGCCCTCATTTTTATTGGTCTTCCCTTCGTTGTACGAATGGTTCAACCCGTGCTTGAAAATATAGAAAAGGGGATGGAAGAAGCATCTGCTTCACTAGGGGCAAACCGAATGCAGACATTTATTAAAATTATTTTTCCAGAATTGATTCCCGCAATCTTGACGGGGTTTGCCCTATCATTTGCGAGGGCACTTGGCGAATACGGATCCGTCGTGTTCATTGCCGGCAATATGCCTTTTAAGACAGAAATTTCCCCTCTTATCATCATGACGAAGCTTGAACAGTATGATTACCAAGGGGCAACTGCCGTGGCGACGGTTATGCTTGTCATTACATTTCTGATTTTGCTCACCATTAATATCTTGCAATGGTGGACTAGTAGAAGATATTCCGCAAAATAGGAGGGGACCTTGTTGGCCAATCATCATCCTGTGGCTACAGAGCCAAATAAACCAGTCATCTTAACAAGAAACGCTACGAAGGAGCCAAAACTTATCCAATGGACCCTTATTTCCATTGTATTGCTATTCTTGACGCTTTTTTTGGTCGTTCCGTTGATTGCTATCTTTGTAAAAGCCTTTGAAAAGGGAGCGGAAGCGTATGTTGCTGCGATTGCTCACCCAGATTCTTTGGCTGCCATTAAATTAACGTTGATCGTTGTCCTGATCACTCTACCTTTGAATGCCATATTCGGGGTAGTGGCGGCATGGACGATTACAAAATATGAATTTAAAGGGAAGAACTTTTTAGTTACGTTGATCGATCTTCCATTTTCCGTGTCACCGGTCATTGCCGGTTTGATATTCGTCCTATTATTTGGTCTGAATGGAGCGCTTGGTCCATTTTTACAGGCGTACGATATAAAAGTGATATTTTCCATACCGGGCATTGTCATTGCTTCCCTATTCATTACCTTCCCTTTTATAGCACGGGAATTGATTCCACTTATGCAAAGCCAGGGAACCTCTGAAGAAGAAGCCTCCCTTACCCTTGGTGCTGGCGGGTTCAAGACTTTTTGGTATGTAACGTTGCCCAATATTAAATGGGGCTTATTATACGGAATCATTTTGTGCAATGCGAGGACGATCGGGGAATTTGGAGCCGTATCGGTTGTATCAGGCCATATACGCGGCATGACGAACACGATGCCACTTCATATTGAAATCCTATACAATGAATATCAATTTTCAGCGGCATTCGCCGTGGCATCGTTAATGTCCATTTTTGCAATTATAACGTTGGTTTTAAAGAGTCTAATAGAATGGAAAACGGACCTGAAATCTACAAAAGCTAGGTAGGGGGATGTACAATGAGCATCATCATCGAAAACGTTACAAAATATTATGGGTCGTTTCAAGCCCTACAAGATATCAATCTAGAAATAAAAAGTGGGGAGCTTGTTGCGTTACTGGGTCCCTCGGGTTCGGGGAAAACTTCTTTACTCCGCATCATAGCTGGTCTTGAACAGTCAGAAAACGGACATATATTATTTAATGAAGAGGATTACACAAACAAGCACGTGAAGGATAGGAATGTCGGTTTTGTCTTCCAGCATTATGCCCTTTTCCGCAACATGACCATTTTTGATAATGTTGCATACGGTTTAAAGGTACGGCCTAGAAAAACAAGACCTAGCAAAAAAGCAATTGAAGAAAAAGTTACGGAACTGCTCCAACTGGTTAAACTGGAAGGATATAAAGATCGCTATCCCTCTCAATTATCCGGGGGCCAGCGACAGCGCGTGGCTTTAGCCAGGGCACTGGCCGTAGAGCCAAATATTTTGTTGCTCGATGAACCATTTGGGGCACTGGACGCCAAAGTCCGTAAAGAACTTAGGCGTTGGTTAAGAAAGCTGCATGACGAGTTCAATGTCACGAGTGTCTTTGTAACACATGATCAGGAAGAAGCGATGGATGTCGCCGATCGGGTCGTCATCATGAATGAGGGGAAAATCGAACAGATTGGAACACCAGATGAAGTATACGAACATCCAAAGAATCCATTTGTTTATGACTTTCTCGGCAGTGTTAACCTATTCAAGGGAAAGGTACATCAAGGAAAGCTTGCAACCGGGAATGTGGAAATTCACGTACCGGATAGTGAGGACGGAGATAGCACAGGATATGTAAGATCTCATAACTTCATTATCGAAAAAGGACCATCCAATGTCGATTCTATTGAATCCATCATCGATCATATTCATGCAATCGGACCGATTGTCCGTATTGAAGTGATTCGTCAGGACATTCAGGAACCGCTCGAAATCGAACTTACAAAAGACCAATTTAATCAGCTTTCTTTAAAAAAGGGAGATATTGTGTTTGTTCGTCCAAAAGAGTTGAAAGTTTTTGTTGACTATATGGCTGGAATCTGAAAAATGTAAGGGAATCATACTAATAAGAACTCTCTAATGAAAGCGAAAAAATGTAAAAAATATGGTCCGGAACCGAATCAAGGTTTCGGACCATATTCTTTTTAAAAAGTAATAAGTGCCTTTTTTTGACAACACCAAAGCTATTGACTATCATAAGTTGTGGTTCTTCTATACTAATAATTGGATAGATTATCATGTGGGAGTTTGTCGTTTTACTAGAAGAAACTTGTCAAATATTGGTCTATATATCTCGTCTGAATGTCGAAAAAATATGTTTAATGTTAAAAATGAAATATAAATGTAATATTGCTATTACGTATTTGACAAAAAGCAGTGATATACTACGTATTAGGTAATGAGCTCAAAGAAATTCTGTATTTTATGTAATATGAAATCAATCCTAGAAAAGTACATAATGCTTTTAAAAAATAGAGAAGAGATTCCTGTGGTTCAATTTGATTGCTATTTTCTTAGATAGAAAGAAGTGGGTCAATTGAATTGCTAGGGAAGAAAGTAGGGGAAATGAGTTTGAAGAAAAAGTTAATCGTATTAAATACCACTATTATGCTCGGTTTAGGAAGCATTTTTGCTGCACCGATGGTCAATGCGGAATCTGTTTCAGATATTCAATCAGAACGTGCCGGAATTCAATCCGATATTTCAGATGCTGAAAAAGTCATTCAGGACTTACAGAAAGAGCAAGCGAAAATGGATTCCCGGATTAAAGAAATCGTTAATGCAATGGAAGAAAACGATAAAAAAATCAAGAAAACCAATATAGAAGTAACTGAAACGGAAAAAGATATTGATTCATTGAAAAAAGAAATAACTGCTTTAGAGGAAAGAATTGAAAAACGCGAAGAAATCCTAAAGGAGCGTGCCCTTTCTTTCCAAGAGAGCGGCGGTGACGTTAATTACCTTGAAGTAGTTTTAGGATCTACTAGTTTCCGTGATCTTGTTGACCGTGTAGGAGCAGTTGCGGCTATCGTTGAAGCAGATCAGGAGATTCTTACTCAGCAAGAAGCGGATAAAGCTGAGCTAGAAGCAAAACATGAAGAAGTAGAGAAGAAATTACAAAGCCTTAAAGAGATGCAAGTTGACCTAAAAGGTATGAAATCTCAAATTAAGGAACAAAAAGCAGCTAGTGTAAAAATGAAATCTAAACTTGAAAAGAAACAGTCTGAAACAGAAGCTCTTAAAAAGGCCCTACAAAATGAAGATGCAGATTTAGCGGGCAAATTAGCAACGATTCGTGAAAACATTAAAAAAGAAGAAGAACGTAAAGCGGCTGAAAAGGCCGAACTAAACCGTGTGGCGGAAGAAGTTCAGAAAACTTCTACTAACCATGTAGATGATCATGTAGATGATCATGTAGATAGCAATGTAGCGCCTTCTACTAGTTCTTCTAAAAATGAATCTTCATCAAGTTCACCAAAAAGTTCACCAAAAAATAATGTTTCAACAACTCCAAAGAGTGAAAGCAAGGCTACAGCAGCGCCAAGCACAGCTAACGTAGGTTCTGCAATCACAGCAGGTTATAAATACATCGGTAATTCAACATATGTTTTCGGTGGCGGAAGAACGGCATCCGACATTGCTAACGGCCGATTCGATTGTTCAGCATTTGTTGCATGGGCTTACAAACAAGCGGGTGTTAATCTACCACCAAGCACTGGTGCCTTGACAGGTGCAGGAAAGCAAGTTTCAAAAAGCCAGATGCAACCGGGAGATTTAGTATTCTTCAACACGTATAAAACTGATGGACACGTTGGTATTTACGTTGGAGGAGGCAAGTTCATTGGCTCTCAAAGTTCAACAGGAGTGGCTGTTGCTAACATGAGTAGCGGATATTGGGCAAGTAAATTCAATGGCCGTGTAGTTCGGGTGAAATAATAGTGTCTTAATGGGCAGGGTGATGATCACCCTGCCCATTTTTTATAAAAAATACGGATAAAAACAAAAAAAGTGAAACTTATTTTGATTAATATCGTAAATACTATTAAGATGAAATAAGGATAGGTGATGTGGATTTAACTTGTAAACTTACTGACATTTAATGAAACAACATTCCTACTACTAAAAAATGGAGGCAAAAAACACATGATGAAAAAAATTATGGCTGCTTTACTAACTATCACATTAGCTTTCTCGCCAGTTGGTGCGTATGTATTCCAGGACCATTCACAATCCGCCGATGCAAGGGGTTATAAATCCGGGAAAAGAAGCTTCAACAATAATAACTCGAATAACAATACGAATAACAACTCGAATTTCCAAAATAAACAAACGAATAAATCCGATGCAAATACAAACAAAGCGAAAACCGATACAAAAAGCGGCAACTCATTTACTAAGGGCGGCTTAATGAAAGGAATCATGCTTGGAGGGCTTGCAGGTTTACTTTTTGGTAGCCTATTTGCCAATATGGGAGCTCTTGGTTCCATTCTTGGACTATTAGTCAACGTTATTGCGATCGTTGCCATCGTGGTCATTATCCGCAAGATTTTCGTTTACTTCCAAGATAAGAAGAAAAAAGAGGATCCAAACCCATGGAGAGGCTAAGAATTTCCGAACAAGATATCATTAATGCAGTATGTGTATACATTGCTCGTAAAAAGCAGGTCGAGCCCAATGAAGTGGAAGTTGAATTGATGTATGATGATGATTATGGCTTCTCAGCTGAAACGTTCGTTGATGGCAGGAAGCAAGTATTGATCACGATCAACTTGATCGAAGCGCTTCGATTATGGCTGGATGAATACTTAAATATCGACCCATATTCAGGCATTGAGCTTGTCTTGGATGACGAAGAAGGCATAGTCGCCTTAATAAGCGAAAGCAATAACTAAGCAAAAAAAGGATGTTCCTAGGGGAGCATCCTTTTTTTCTATTTTAGAGGCCAAGTTATATTGGAAAGAATCAGATTATGGAAAAGTGGTGAGCGTCAGTTGTCAAAAGGGTACTAGACTAGTAGGATGAGTGTAAGTATATGGAATCTAAGAGGAGGAAAGAAGATGGAATCCTATATAAAAGACCAGATGTTTTTAAATGAAGAGGCTATAATCTTTGGCAATGATATCATTGAAGCAATGATCGTTCCAGCTTTGGGAAGTAATCTACTATCGCTAAAATCCAAGAAAAAAGATGTAGATATATTGAGGACTCCAAAGTCGTTGGATGACTACAAAAAAGTGCCGATCCTATACGGCATGCCAATCCTGTTCCCACCTAACCGCATAGAAGATGGGACCTTTACATATAAGGAAACAACCTATACATTTCCGGTAAATGAATGGGAGAAGCATAATCACATTCATGGTTTTTTGCATGATAAGCCTTGGAAGGTCCTAAAAAGAGAGGCAGGCAAGGAGGGAGTCATAATCGTTACGGAATTTATGAGCAGTGATTTTCCTTCCATGTATCCGCATTTTCCTCATGAGTTCAAAGTGAACATGACGTATATAGTAAAGGAAGAGAGACTGGATATCCAAATGAACATTCACAATATCGGTCGCGAGTCATTTCCGTGGGGTGCAGGGTATCATACGATCTTCAATTTTCCGTTAATATCAAGAAATGACTATTCGGATTGCGAGATTTCCTTGCCCGTAAATAAACAGTGGGAGCTGAATGGAAGGTCATTGCCGACTGGAAAATACATCACGTTGCCAAATAAGGATGAAATTCAAAGGAGGATAATAGGAGAGGGACGGGAATATGATGACATTTTTAGCTATGATGAGGAAAAAAACCGAACAAATGAAGCTATTTTAACCGATCCGAAAGCTGGTATACAAGTGCGTTATCAAGCGGATTGCCGTTTTAAATATTGGGTAGTGTTCAATGAGGACGGGTTCTTGTGTCCCGAGCCTTACACATGGATCACGAATGCCCCCAATCTGAAATTACCAGTGGAAGTAACGGGTTTGCAGGAGTTGCAACCAGGAGAATCCATACATCTGGATACAAAAATAATTCTGGATGAAATATAGAAAACGCCCTGGCATATTAATTAATGCCAGGGCGTTTTCCTGTTAAGCTCTCTTCCGCATCCAAAGCGGGTATAGAACAAAGCCTAGAACATATAAATAGATACCTAACATGAACGTTTCCATGTCGGCTGTGCCTGTCTTGATGACCCATATGGAGTATATCAATGCCAGGAAGGTGATGATGCCGTCGCGAGTCCTGGATCCCTTCATGATATCGTACGTTTCTCCAGTCAAAACTAACTTTAATTGATACAAAGTTGATACGAGATAAGGGACCAAATAAGCAAGAGTTGCAACGATCATGGAAAATTTGTATGCGACTAAGATGGTTCCTGAAATAGTGGAAAACAAGAACAGCTGCGTCATTAAATTCGTTATCGTCATGGAGCGTACCGGCGTTCCATTTTTATTTGCCTTTGCAAAGTAAGCTGGGAATATATCCGATTTCGCTGCTTGATAAGGAACTTCCGATGCAACGACGACCCACCCTATCGTTGAACCTAATAAGCAAATGACAGCTAGTGCTCCCATAAGATATGTGCCGCTGGAACCGGCCACAGTCTGTAAAGCATCGACTAGTGGTTTCTGAGATGCCCTCAATTCCTCTTGCGATAAAGCACCCATCGTCAAGATGGTAATCCCTATATAAATGGCAACAGCGATAAGCAAGCCAATGATCGTCGCCTTTTTGACATCATTCTGTGATTTCGCACGGTTTGAAAGCATAACGGCTGCCTCGATGCCGATGAATGCCCATAAGGTAGAAATCGCTGCATTGTTAATTTGGGAACCTAAGGAAAATGATGTACCCGCTTCGTTATAAAATTTAGCGCCGTCTCCCAGGTTAGAAGAATCAAAGATGAAAATAGTAACGATGATGAAAAATAAGAAGCCAATCACTTTTGTGACTGTTGCGACAAGGTTAAGTTTACCAGCACCATTAAAACTTCTGACTAAAATGAAGTGTATGCCCCAAAGTGCCAAGCTACAAACACCAAATGTTAGTGCCTTACCAAGTTCAAGGTCAAATGATCCTGCTGTATAGAGCACTTTCGTACTGTGCATGACTGGGAAAAACGTCGATAAATAACCTGCGAATGATATGATGACGGAGGCCGTAGCCGCCCAGTTAGCCGCCCAATAACCCCAGGCCATGCTATATCCAGCAAATCTGCCTTTTACAGGTGATTTAAATAATGATTGTGCATAACTTTGTGGTCCGGCTTTCAAATCTGGTTTTCTCACAGCCAAGTTACCGAAAACGAGTGCTATTAAAAATACTCCCAAGCCCGTGACAACCCACGCCATCGTGGCTCCCAACGGACTTGATACTTGCGCCAATTGGGCGGGAAGCATGAAGATACCGCCGCCCACCATATTGCCAACTACAAATGTGGTTAGGATCAGCAATCCCCATTTATTATTTTTCATATTTATAATCGAACCTTTCTATAGGACAATGATTGTAATGTTCAATGAAAAACTTATTTTAAAATAGTATATCGTAAATAGTTTAGTTTGGTAAAGTGCTAAATAGGCAGAATAAAATATACGAATTAGTCGGAATATTATAAAACGTCATTGACAAATAATGAAAGACGGATTATAGTAATAATACCAAGTTTATAGGTAAGGATAATAAAGTATAGTTTAGCGTGTATTAAGCCATCGTCTTTTCCTTAGTATGTTCGATTACCAGCCATAACGACAAGCAACTCTCATAATGCCGATTAGTCAACTAAAGGCACCTTTCCATCTAATAATAGATAAAAGGTGCCTTTATCTTTTGGAAAAGAAGAGAAGGATGGAATGATTTGACCGCTAGTACAGAAAGCGTTAGAGGTAGATCGTTCCTTTATCATGGGTTTTCTTCATAAACATTATTCAAGGGGGCCACTATGGAAAAAAAAGAGGAGTTAAAAATCAAACATATCATTTCCAGTTTGGAAGAACTGCAATATGGGTCAGTTATCATAACCGTGCATGATGGGGAAATCACCCAGGTTGACACCACCGAAAAGAAGCGGTTTCCAATAGTGAAAGGAAGACCGATGAAAGCAAGATAAGATTATAATGTACCTGAAAAGGAGCTTTCTCATCGAATGCTCTTTTTTGTTTGGAAATTTTAATGCCTTTTTACGTTCTATTTTGAAAATAAATCAATAAAGCATATATAGAAGATAGTGATGCTTTTACATGGTAGAATTAGTAAGGTGTTACATAATTAATGAATCGTTAGAAGGGAAGGGTTAACCATGTCTTTACAAACCATTGAACACAAGATTTTGGATGCAGTGGGATCATTTGATGGACGCATTGCTTATAAAATTGAAAATAGTGATGGGGAATCCATCGCATATCATGAGGATGAATCTTTCCAATCAGCTAGTTTGATTAAAATTCCGATGATTATTGAAGGATATCGTCAGAGCGAAGAAAAGAAGATTTATTTGAATCAGCCGGTGACGATCCCGCCTGAAGAAGTAACGGGTGGATCAGGGGTTCTGCATGTTCTATCGAATAAAGTTTTTTTAACGGTTGAAGATCTTTTGTCATTGATGATTACAGTGTCCGATAACACGTCCACCAATATGATGATGACCTTGCTTGGCCAAGATGAAATTAATCAGTGTATAAAGGATCTTGGACTTAAACAGACTATTCTTCAACGGAAAATGCAGGATTTTAAAGCATTGAAAGAAGGCCGGGATAATACCATCTCCGCAGCGGATACCATTACCTGTCTAAAGGCGATATATACTGGAGACTTTTTAAAGAAAGAGAACCAGGAAAAAATATTGCGTATAATGGATAATCAACAGTTAAGGGATAAGCTTCCGTCACAAATGGGTAAGGGTGTGAAAGTGGCAAGTAAAACGGGGGGGATTCGTGGTGTCGCCCATGATTGTGCGATCATCCGTTCAGACAAACAAACCGTCTACGCGGCAGTCCTGACTGAGGACATGAAAACCGAGGAAGAAAGCCGTCAAGTCATTAGTCTAATAGGAAAGTGGATTTACGAAGACATGATGGGGGAAGCTTAAAACTTCTATTACACTTTTAATTTCACCTTTTTGTCAGATTAATAATTTCATTGATTGCTCCACTTTTGTAATGCAGTTTGGAACAAAAAGGGAAAATGGTAAGCGAAATAGAAACGGAGCGGTACTATGAAAAAGGGGATAAAGCTTGGCGGTATGGGTATGGTCGTGCTGCTCGTATACTTTGGAATCTTACATATGAAGATCATGGAAAGCAGCCATCAGCCAATCCCTGAAGATGCGGGATACCTTATCGTTTTAGGAGCAAGAGTAAAAGGGAATGTTCCATCTTTATCATTACAATACCGGATTGATAAGGCAGCAGACTATTTAAAATCGAATGGAAGTACGGTAGCCATCGTTTCTGGTGGCAGAGGTCCAGGAGAAGACATTTCAGAAGCTGAGGCAATGAAACAAGGGCTTATCAACCAGGGAATTGAAGAAGGAAGAATCATCATGGAGGACGAATCTACATCAACCAGTGAAAATATTGCTTTCTCGAAAGAGTTCATTCCGGATCCTTCATCGATTGGATTGATTGTGTCGAATGATTTTCATCTTTATCGAGCCGTGAAAATGGCTGAAAGAGAAGGATTGAAAGTGACAGGGGTTCCTGCAAAGACGCCGCGAATCGCTTTAGTGAAATCATATATCCGTGAATACTTGGCCATAACAAAGTACTATTTGACCCAACTGTTTTGAGACGTTCATTCAATATTTATGAAATGCCCCCTCGTGAAAAGGTGGGCATTTCAAATTCACTCGACTTCCACTACTATATTAGGCACCTCCCAAAACTCATTCTCTTGATAGATTTGTTCAATCGTCTTATAAACAGGGTATCCAATATAGGAAACCTCAACTTTTTCTTCAGCATCGACTTCTTCTATATCTATATCATCAACAAAACCAAGTTGATCATCGATCTCCATTAAATAAAAGCCAAGCGCTTCATAATCGCTACTGGCGGCAATGACCTTACTATCGAATCCTCTATTCGAGACCTTATAATATTTCATTAATAAACCTCCTATGTTGTTTAATCTGTACGAAAGTAAAAGAACGGTTTCTTATACTCTGATATACCCCTAATTAAAAATCTAAATCATATAATTGGAAAAATTATGAAAAGCAAAAGAGCGGGCAATCTCTTCATAATTATTTGCTAGTGGCCTTTTATGAAATAACCAATTTAATTTCTCTGCAGCGTAGTTGCTATTTTTATCATTTCGTGTTATTCTAATAAAGAATTGTTTTTGGTAATGAAAAAAGGTATTAGTATCTTCTTGAAAAATCAAAAATAGTAATACAATGTGTGTTATGCACTAGGAGGCAACAAAAATGGAACAAGGTACAGTTAAATGGTTTAATGCAGAAAAAGGTTTTGGATTTATCGAACGTGAAAACGGAGACGACGTATTCGTACATTTCTCAGCTATCCAAAGCGAAGGTTTCAAATCTTTAGACGAAGGTCAAAAAGTAACTTTTGACGTTGAGCAAGGTGCTCGTGGAGCTCAAGCAGCTAACGTTCAAAAAGCTTAATTTTAAAACTAAATCGTAACCTATATGAACAGACTCCCCTAGGGGAGTCTGTTCTTTGTCGTCGCCGTTTATACATAAAAAAAACCTTACTCCATTGAAGAGTAAGGAAATCATTGCATACAAAAAAAGTGAAAGCTTATGCTTTCTCCAGTTCTTCTTCAAAGAAGAATGTTGTTGGATGTTCTTTGACTGTATAAGAATATCTTTTCATGTTTTTCACATATGCCCATTTACTAATTGTAACTAATTCATCAGTTTCAAGGATCGTTACGGTTTCGCCACTATTGTATTTATTACTTTTCAATTTATGCACCCTCTTTACTAATAGTATAACATATTTCACGATAAAAAATGTGTCCAAGATATTCCAAAGGGGCCATTAATGGAAAGAATCCTTATATTCATGTAGATTATGAAGAACTTTACTATTTTATTCGAAGTAATTCATTCATCCAAAAGTCATATAATTATGCTGTAATAATAGATCTTCGCCGCGATGATGAAGGAAATGAGATGTGAGAAGAATCCCTCTTGTATAGTCTAAATATTTAAATAATGATTGACCTATAAGAATTATCGTACTATAATCTTGTTAATTAACATATCGAGCGAGCGACGAAAAGAAACCCATTAAGCCGGTCTCCCTGTTATATAGAGAATCAGTGGTTGGTGAAAACTGATACAAAGACTAGGTGAATTTCATTCTTGGAGCTTTTTTATACTGCAAAAGAGAAAGTGGTATAAAACGGGTTAAACCGTTATTTTAACAAGTGGGAAACAAGTGTTGTTTCCAATTAGGGTGGTACCGCGTGAAGCCACGTCCCTATCGTTACAGATAGAGACGTGGCTTTTTTTGTCTTTGAATTGTTGATTAGGGAACCATAATAAAAAGGGATAGGTAGGGTTAGCATGCAAACAACAGAGCAATGGTCATCGAAGATTGGTTTTATTTTATCCGCAGCTGGATCAGCGATAGGGGTAGGTGCCATATGGAAGCTCCCATATGTTACTGGGATGAGCGGAGGAGGGGCATTCTTTCTTCTTTTTATTCTCTTTTCATTGTTTATGGGTTTTCCCTTATTATTGGCTGAATTTATTATAGGCAGGAGTACACAAAAGGAAGCCATCAGTGCGTATCGTAGTTTAGCTCCTCATAGCAACTGGCATTGGATTGGAAGATTAGGGGTATTCACCTGTTTTCTTCTCTTGTCTTTCTATAGCGTAATTGGTGGATGGATTGTCATCTATTTCGTCAAAGGTCTGTTCGGTGGAATAATTAGTGAGGGTGCAGATTATGGTTCTGTATTTAACGGGACAATCGGCAATCCGTTGTTGGTCCTTGTAGCTCAGTTTGTCTTCCTAGCCATTACCGTATTGGTTGTAGCGAAAGGGATTCAAAATGGAATCGAAAAAGTGAGTAAAATATTGATGCCTGCTTTATTTTTGCTTTTTATTGTTCTGATCATTCGTTCGCTTACATTAGATAACGCTCTAGAAGGCGTCAAATTCTTTCTAGCACCTGATTTTTCTAGCATGACTTCTCAAAGTGTGCTATTTGCGATGGGGCAGGCTTTCTTCTCCTTAAGTGTAGGAGTGTCGGTGATGGTTACTTATAGTTCCTACCTTTCAAAAAAGGAAAGCTTAATCCAACCGGCCATATCCATCGTCGCGATGAATCTATTGATTGCCTTATTAGCAGGATTGGCCATTTTCCCAGCTGTTTTTTCATTAGGGTTAGAGCCAGCTGAAGGTCCGGGTTTGCTGTTCGTTGTATTGCCGGCGGTGTTTGACCAAATCGTGTTTGGAGAAGTTTTCTTATTAGGGTTTTTAGCCTTATTCCTATTTGCCACATTAACGTCGGCCTTCTCCATGTTGGAAATCATCGTGGCAGCCATCGTTAAAGGAAAAGAGGAGAAGAGAACCAAATATGCCTATATCATCGGAATCTTAATCTTTGCAGTAGGCATTCCCTCTGCATTATCCTATAGTACTTTTTCTGATCTCTTAATCTTCTCGAAGAACTTGTTTGATTCAGCGGATTATTTAGTCAGCAACATATTAATGCCGCTCGGAGTGCTTTTAATCTCGATCTTCGTTTCATATAAGATCAAGAAAAGCTCCTTGAGAGAGGAACTATTACAGCATTCTCGCCTTGGTGCCCAAGCATTCAATATATGGTTCTTTATCATGAGGTTCATCATTCCTCTGGTTATTATCATCGTGTTCCTTGATGTGACTGGGATACTTGATAGGGTAGTGGGGCTCTTCTAATGGGATTGAGGTTATAGAAAGCCACCTATTGGACAGTAAATGGATTTGCGTAAATGATTAAGGTAGTATTTTACGTATAAAATAATAGCCACGTGCATCTTAGCACGTGGCTATTAAGCTTGATGTTTAAAATTTATAGGCAATAAATTTTTGTTATTATAGCTAAACGCAAAATAAAAGTACTATTAAGCCGATTAGATAGCCGATTAGACTTTTAAAACTCTAAAAATTATCCTTGCCTTTCTAGCGATTAAATTACATGCTCTAGGTACTTATGTTGTATATCCAAAATTCTTAATACAAGATTCTATTCAAATTTAACATATAGTCACTTTTTCTAAGATGAGAGATACATATATTTTTTTACAGATTAGTATAATATTGTTTTATATAAGCATATTATATTAAAAATGCGGGTACGAATATAGAAACCTTTTATAAATGGGGGGTAGGAATATGGAAACCTTTATACAACAAATTAAAGCGCTATCAACTAGGATAGAACGAATAAAGGATAACATTCAAACTGAGGAAGCAACTAAAACCTCGTTAATTATGCCGTTAATACAAGCATTAGGATATGATATTTTTAACCCCGAGGAATTAGTACCAGAATTCATAGCTGATGTTGGAATAAAAAAAGGTGAAAAAATTGATTATGCCATAATGGAAAACGGACACCCTGTTATTTTAATTGAAGCAAAATGTGTGCATGAAAAACTACATAAACATGATTCGCAATTATTTAGGTATTTTGGAACTACCAAAGCTAAGTTTGCAATCTTGACCAATGGTATTGAATATAAGTTCTTCACCGATTTAGAAGAACCTAATAAAATGGATGACAAACCATTCTTTATATTTAATTTACATGAAATAAGAGAAAATCACCTTCTGGAGTTAGCCAAATTTAGAAAAAACTTTTTCAATGTAGAAAATGTATTAACTACTGCCTCCGAATTAAAATATACAAATGAAATTAAGAATTTTTTAACTCAACAATGGGAGGAACCAAATGAAGAGTTTATCAAATTCGTATTAAATGATGTTTATCAAGGTGTAAAGACAAAAAAAGTAATCGATAATTTTCGGGAAATAGTAAAAAAATCCCTTAATCAATTCGTCAATGATAAAGTAAATGATAAGCTTCAAAAAGCTTTAAGTTCAACTGATGGAAATGAGTTGAATACGACGGAAAAAATAAATGACGATATAGCACCAACAAACGAAGAAGAGCTAATTGATGAACTGGAAAAAGTAGTAGATGGACCTGTGATTGTGACAACCGAAGAAGAAATAGAGGGATATGTTTTAATAAAACTTATGCTTAAGGAAAACCTAGATGCAAATAGAGTTTACTATAGAGATAATAAAAGTTATTTTAATGTTTTACTGGATGATAATATCCGTAAATGGATTTGTAGATTAGGTTTTAATACTAGTAATAAGTATATCCAATTAAATGATGAATTAAAAACTACACATAAATTAGATAGTGTAAACGACATTTTATTATACAAAGATGAAATATTAAGGGTTACCGAACAATTCAACTAAAAATAGTTGATGATTGGACACCTTATAATTAGACAAATATAGCCACGTGACTATAAACACGTGGCTAATGAATGTTCTAAAAACATGTGAAATCCAAAGTTATAAACCTTCAAAACCCACTATATCAATACTCCAATTAAAACGCCCAATCCCCATTACGGAAGACAGCTTCTGAAGTGCCGTCAGGAAGGATGCCGTCGATGTTCATTTTATCCGAACCAATCATGAAATCAACATGGGTTAGACTTTCGTTCAGACCATGTTCCGCCAGTTCTTCGGGGCTCATGTTTTTTCCACCTTCAAGACAGAATGCATAAGAGCTTCCGATTGCTAAGTGGTTGGATGCATTTTCATCGAATAATGTATTGAAGAATAATACGTTTGATTGGGAAATGGGCGAATTGAATGGGACTAGTGCCACTTCTCCTAGATAGTGTGATCCTTCATCCGTATCGACCAATTGTTTCAAGATTTCTTCGCCTTTTTCAGCCTTCACTTCTGTGATCCGGCCTTCCTTGAATGTCACGGAGAAATTATCGATAATATTGCCGCCGTAACTAAGTGGCTTTGTGCTTGAAACCGTTCCATTGACACCATTTTTCAGTGGAACCGTGAACACTTCTTCCGTTGGCATGTTAGCCATGAATTCATGTCCTTGCTCATTGATGCTGCCAGCTCCGCACCAAAGATGTTTCTCAGGCAATTCGATGGTTAAATCCGTACCTGGTGCCGTGTAGTGCAATTTCTGGTAGTGCTTTTCATTTAAATAATCGACTTTTTCATGAAGTGTGTCGTCGTGTTTCTTCCAGGCCTCGACAGGTTCTTTTACATCAACCCGGACTGCTTTAAAGATCGCTTCCCAAAGTGCATCGATGCGTTTCTCTTCAGCTACTTCAGGGAAGACTTTATCAGCCCATGCTTGTGAAGGGACTGCGACAATGGACCAACTCACTTTATCGGACTGCATATATTGACGCCATTTTTTCAGTGCGGTACCCGATGCCTTTTGGAAGTTGGCGATCCGTTCAGGTTGAACATTTTTCAAAAGGTCAGGACTTGAGGAGATGACCGATAGAAAAGCTGCGCCATTTTCAGCAAGCTCGATCGTTTCTTTTGCCCGCCACTCTGGATACTCGTTAAATACTTCAGCGGGTGCCATTTCATATTTTGTACGCCCGACAATATCGTCATTCCAGTTAACGATGACATTACGTGCGCCGTTTTCATAAGCCTTTTTAACGATGAGGCGAACAAGTTCAGCGCCTTCTAAGGTTGTGTTTACAACGAGGTTTTGTCCCTTCTGGATATTGACCCCGACTTTAACGGCCAGTTCTGCGTATTTTTCTAAATTGGTTTGAAATTCATTCATCTTTTAAAACTTCCTTTCTCTTATCTCCAGTTTAATTGTATCGATAGTTTCTGAAAAAAGAAACTTTTTACACATATGTATCATAAAACGTGGGGGTTCAAATAAATCCGATAAAAAAATAGAGGAGGATGGAAAAGCTGAGTGCAGGGACTCAGCTTCTGTGAACACTCTCATTATTTTTTCAGTACATCATGGTCTACATAACGTTCCCCGTTGATTTCACTTAGCAGATTAATGGCCACTCTGGCTCCGTCACCGGCCGTAACGATGGTATGTACGCTCACGCCTGCACCAGCGCCAGCAGCCCAAATTCCCTCTACGGATGTTTTCCCTAGTGAATCCACGTCATACACTTTTTTAGTGCGCGGCTCTATGCCGTCTTTTGTCGCGACTCCCGCTTCTTCGGCTAGATTAGTGATCATTCCCGTCGCGAGGATGATGTAAGTAGCTTCAATAAGGCCGTTTTCCGTTTCGATTGTAAATCCTTGTTCCGTTTTTTCGATGCCTGTAACTTTTGTTTCGATATGTTCAGCACCGAATTTCTTTGCCTGTTGAATTCCGATATGGACTAAGTCAGGTCCAGAGATTTCATCCACACCATAATGGTTTTCCATCCAGGCTCTTTTTGTGATACTTGCATTGCTATCGAGAAGGACTGTCTTTTTTCCTGCCTTGGCCGTGAAGATGGCGGCACTTCCGCCAGCGGGTCCGGCACCGATAATGGCAATTTCATACATAGGAATATTCCTCCTTTTTCTCTACCTTGATTCTATCAAACGTACATAGGAAAAGGCTATTGAAATGATTGAAGAATAATCGCAATAATAAAATATATTAAAAGGATGCAAAAAGCATGGAAAAGAGGGTCCCGGAAGACCCTCTCTTTAAAAAGAATTATTTGTCTAGGTTAATCCAGACGCTTTTAACTTCAGTATAATTTTCAAGGGCATAGGAACCCATTTCCCGTCCGATTCCGGATTGCTTATAACCACCGAATGGGGAGGCGGCATCAAATGCATTATAGCAGTTTACCCAAACAGTACCGGCACGTAACTTTCCTGCTACATAATGGGCGTTAGCTAGATCGCTTGTCCATAAACCGGCAGCCAACCCATATTCACTTGCATTTGCCCGGTTGATTACATCGTCTATATTCTCATACGGCATGGCAGCAATGACTGGACCAAATATTTCTTCTTTGGCAATGGTCATTTCCTCTTCTACACCGGCAAAGATCGTTGGTGAAACAAAGTAGCCTTCATCGCTAGGATTGTTTCCTCCTACCAATATTTCTGCACCCTCTTTTTTTCCTTTTTCAATGTAACCAAGAACTCGATTCTGCTGTTCTTGGGAAACGAGTGGCCCAATTTGTGTATTAGGATCCAATCCGGCTCCTTGTTTGATCTTTTTAGCGTGACTAGTCATATCAGCCACGACATTATCATAGTGTTTCTTTTGTATATAAACCCGGGAGCCGGCACAGCATACCTGACCCTGATTAAACATGACGCCATTTAAAGCTCCAGGAATGGCTTTGGAGAAGTCGGCATCTGGAAGGATGATGTTAGGTGATTTTCCTCCGAGTTCCAGTGTCACGCGCTTCAATGAATAGGAAGCAGAACGCATGATCATTTTCCCTACTTCAGTAGAACCGGTGAAGGCAATCTTATCAACTTCAGGATGATCGACAAGGGCTTGACCAGCAGTTTCACCGAATCCAGGGACGATATTGACGACACCGTCAGGGAAGCCGGCTTCCGCGATTAGCTCTGCTAAATAAAGGGCAGATAATGGTGTTTGCTCGGCAGGTTTCAAAATGACCGTGCAGCCAGTCGCAAGAGCGGCTCCCAGTTTCCACATCGCCATAAGAAGCGGGAAGTTCCAAGGGATGATTTGACCGACGACGCCTACAGCCTCATGTTTTGTATAGTTGAAGTAATTTCCATTTACCGGAATGGTCTGTCCGACGATTTTAGTCGACCAGCCAGCAAAATATCTCATATGCTCAATGGCTAGAGGGATATCCGCATTTGTAGTTTCACTGATGGGCTTTCCATTGTCCAGTGTTTCTAATTGCGCTAATTCTGTTTTATTTTCTTCCATTAAATCTGCTAGTTTATACATCAACCTGCTACGGTTAGCGGCGCTCATCTTGGACCATGGGCCTTCATCGAATGCTTTTCTTGCGGCTTTAACGGCTAAATTGATATCTTCTTTATCCGCTTCATATACATCTGCGAGTTTCTTGCCTGTTGCGGGGTTGGGAGTGGTAAAGGTCTTCTTCGAGGCACTTTCTACGAATTTTCCATTGATATAGAGCTTTTTAGGACCTTTTAAAAACTTGTCCAGCTTTCCACTTACTTCTAACGTTAGATTGGTCATTGTTTCCCTCCTGAATATAATGATTATATTGGGCAAAACATGATGACTTAATTGATAACGCTTTCATATGCCAATATTTATCATAAAATAAATAGGTGAAATATTCAATCATTACTATTCGACATTTTATTCTTAAATGGAAAAAGGCTTGAAATCAACGTTTTTTCTATTTGAGTAAAGAAAAGTGTCAAGACAGTTGTAAATACTATAGCGAAAAGGAAAATTAATAGGTAATATTAAATAGGAGAATATATTGGTAAGCGATCAGATTTTAGGAGGTTTATATGGAAAACAATGCGAAAGTGATATCGCAGCGTAAACTGCTGGGTGTCGCTGGTTTTGGATGGATGTTTGATGCACTGGATGTCGGGATGCTTTCTTTTATCATCGTTGCATTGAAACAGGATTGGAATTTAACGAGCCAACAGGTCGGTTGGATCGGAAGTATCAATTCTATCGGGATGGCAGTAGGGGCGATTCTCTTTGGAGCGATGGCAGACCGGGTTGGCAGAAAGAATGTCTTTATCATAACCTTATTATTATTTTCGATTGCGAGCGGTCTGTCTGCAGCCGTCAGTACGCTTAGTTTATTCCTGATTTTGCGTTTCTTGATAGGGATGGGGCTCGGGGGAGAGCTACCCGTTGCTTCAACACTCGTTTCTGAAAGCGTCGAGGCAAGTAAAAGGGGACGTGTTGTGGTACTCCTTGAAAGTTTCTGGGCGGTCGGCTGGTTGTTGGCGGCGCTCATCTCTTATTTCATCATTCCTGTATACGGATGGCGTGTGGCTTTGTTATTAAGTGCGGTTCCGGCATTATATGCTCTATATCTACGTTTGAAATTACCCGATTCTCCTAAATATACGGAGCTTGAAAAGAAACAGAGACCGTCTGTGCTGAACAACATGAAAATGGTCTGGCAAAAAGGGCACGCACGTCAGACACTTGTTTTATGGATTCTTTGGTTTTGTGTGGTCTTTTCCTATTACGGCATGTTTTTATGGTTACCAAGTGTCATGGTCATGAAGGGCTTCAGCATGATTCAGAGTTTTGAATATGTATTGATCATGACGTTAGCCCAATTGCCTGGTTATTTCTCTGCTGCGTGGTTGATAGAGAAGATGGGGCGTAAGTTCGTATTGATTACATATTTAATAGGAACGGCAGGTAGTGCATTTTTCTTTGGCTCCGCTGAAGGCTTATCACTCTTGATCGTATCCGGCATGTTCCTATCGTTTTTCAACTTAGGTGCATGGGGGGCGCTTTATGCGTATACACCTGAACAGTATCCAACCGTCATTCGTGGAACCGGGACGGGGTTAGCAGCTGGAGTCGGACGCGTCGGGGGCATTTTGGGGCCGTTGCTTGTCGGGTATCTAGTTGCTGGAGATACAGCGATATCGACCATCTTCACGATTTTTACAATCGCAATTTTAATTGGTGCTGTTGCTGTGGCATTTGGAAAAGAAACGAAGAATACCATTCTTTCATAAAGGAAGGAGGATGACTCGAAATGAGCATCCTCCTTCTATTAATTAGTGAATCTTTTTATAGTGTATGAAAGGAGTGTAGCCACGTCCATTGGATTTTTTGCCTGTGTAATGGCAGAGACGACCGCAGCACCGGCAATTCCACTTTTAGAAAGCCTGTTGATATTATCCGCTGTAATCCCACCGATCGCAACGGCAGGAATCGAGGTACTGTGACAAATTCTCTCCAGTTCCCCTTTTTTCAAAGCAGTTGCGTCTTGTTTCGTTTTTGTCGGGAATACAGAGCCAACACCAATATAGTCAGCGCCATTGTTTTCAGCTTCAAGGGCCTCCTCCAAGGTAGAGACGGATACTCCAATGATCATATTGTCAGGAACAAGGGTCTTGATGATGGGAAGAGGAAGGTCATCCTGCCCAACATGAATTCCATCCGCTCCTACAGCAAGCGCAATATCCACGCGGTCATTAATGATTAACGGAATCGAAAGTTCATCAAGGACCCCTTTTAATAGAGAAGCTTTTTGATAAAAAGTAAGGGAAGATGCCTGCTTTTCTCTAAGTTGGACGGCCGTAACTCCGCCTGAAACCGCCTCGGTGATGATAGTGGTCATGTCCTCGACGGCTAATGATTCTTCCGTGACTAAATAAAGGCTCAAATCAAATGGCACTTTCTTCATGCATTTTCACCTCGTATTTCCATATGGAATCATTCATTCCTGAGATGGCATCGATAATCCGTGTCCGGTATGTCCCTGTGCCATCATTTTTTTCAAGGGTTCTGGCAGCAAGCTCACCAGAGATGCTCATGGTTGAAATTCCTGCGATAGCAGCTGAATAGTAATCCTCCGTAATTCCGCAGAAGACCCCAATCAAGGCCGTCGACATACAGCCGGTGCCGGTCACCTTTGTTAAAAGAGGGCTTCCATTATCGATGATGGACGTACGTGAAGAGTCACTAACGGCATCCTTGGCTCCACTCACGACGACAACACTCTTCAGTTTTCTAGCAGCACGTAGGGATAGTTCTGCATTGCTCATGGAAAGGGGTCCTGAATCGACCCCTCGCGTGACGATATCGCCTCCCATTAGCCGATGGACTTCACTTGCATTGCCGCGAATAATCTGGACAGTGATTGAATCGAGCAGTTCCATCGCTTTCTCTGTTCGGTAAGGGGTGGAACCGACGCCCACAGGATCTAAAATTACGGGTATATGGCAATCGTTCGCTGTTTTCCCGGCAATCGCCATCGCCTCCAAGGGAACATCATCCAGTGTACCTAAGTTAATCACCAGTGCTTGTGCCAGTTTGACCATGTCCGCCACTTCTTTTGGATTGGAAGTCATAACGGGAGAACCACCAATTGCCAGGGTAGCATTGGCACAATCATTTGCAGTAACAAAGTTGGTGATTTGGTGGACGAGTGGTTGTTTCTTTCTCACTCTGCCAAATAAGTCTGCAACGGATGTATTCATGTGAAATCACTCCGTTCCTTTTTATAAAATTGATGGAAATGGTGAACGGGTCCGTGTCCCTTACCGAGTTCTAAGCTATTTCGTATCGCTTCTGAAATATAGATTTTCGCTTGTTCAATGGACGTCGCTAAAGGAAGTCCATTAGCAAGATTAGATGCAATGGCAGAGGAAAGGGTACAGCCAGTTCCATGCGTATTTTTCGTATGAATGCGTTCACCCTTGATCCAAGAGAACTCCTTGCCATCATAAAAGAGATCATTTGGATTTCCTGCTGCATGTCCTCCTTTCAGTAAAACAGCCTTCGGACCCAGTTCCAGAATAGCGGTACATGCCTTATAAAAGTCCTGCTTCGTCCGGATCGGGAATCCGGTAAGGACCTCTGCTTCCGGTATATTCGGCGTGACAAGTGTAGCAAGTGGAAGTAAATCGATTTTTAACGACGAAACGGCCCTCTCATCTAACAGATGGTGTCCACTTTTGGAAATCATGACAGGATCAAGGACGACGATAGCCGGTTTAAATAATTTTATTGAATGGGCGACGGTTTCGACCGTCTCCTTTGATCCAAGCATCCCTATTTTTACTGCGTCGACACGAATGTCTTCAAATACGGCCGCAATTTGATCGGTGATCACAGGGAGATCGATGGGCTGTACAGATCGAACTTCCAAGGTATTCTGTGCCGTAACGGCGGTGATAACAGACATGCCATAAACCCGATGGGCCGAAAATGTTTTTAAATCAGCTTGGATGCCGGCTCCGCCCCCAGAGTCAGATCCGGCGATCGTTAGTGCCCTTTTCATAAAAAAACCCCTTCATATAATGATTTTTTAAGAGAACTTTCAATAAAAGAAAGCCTATAATTGCGCCCGTTAAAGAACTAAGAAGAAAAGCTGGCAGAAAACCAAAAAGTGCCGCTTTTTTTCCCAATAATAAAAGCGCGATCGGATAACAGGCGATGGATCCGAGAATGCCTGTCCCCACTATTTCTCCCAAGCAGGCGTGTCCCATCCTTCTTGTTTTTTGGTAGAGGAAGGCCGCCAGCAGGGCACCAACCATGCTTCCCGGAAATGCAAAAATTGAACCTGTACCTGTCATGTTCCTGATAAGGGATACTAAAAAGGCCTGGGTCACAGCAAAAAGCGGCCCCAACATAACGGCTGTCATGACGTTGGTTACATGTTGAATAGGAAACACCTTCGCAAAACCAACAGGGATGTAAACGAATGAGCTAGTCAGGGTAGTGATGGCCGTGAACAAGCTAGTCAACGTCATTTTCCGTAACAAGTTACCAGTATCTAGCATTTAAAGAGGCCAATCCTGTTCGTTGTGAACCATGTCCCAAAATAAATATTCATATCGGGAGGTCATTAAAAAGTGTTTCTCTAATCTTTTCAATTCCCCCTCAGGCATATCTTCCGTCAGTTCGTCTAACAGCTTGGCCAACCATTTGTGCGCATCTGCGAATTCGGGGGATGCATACGATTGAATCCAAGCGATATAACGATTTGTTTCTAGTGCTGGACCATTTTGTTCTTTTAATAACGAGCCAATTTCATAGTAATCCCAGGCACAAGGAAGTAAGCAGGCAATAAGGTCGGCTAAAGTTCCATGATGGGCAGCATTGAGCATATAACCTGTATAGGCAAGGGTAATCGGAGTTGGTTCGGTATTTTCCAATTCCTCAGAACTAATTCCGAACTCCTTGCAGTAGCTCCTATGCAAATCCATTTCTACCTGTAGAGTCTCATTTAAAATACTCGCAAATTTGGTCATGATCTCAAGGTTAGTGGCCTTGATGGTCCCTAAGGCAAAAAGCTTGGCATAATCCATAAGATAGATATAGTCCTGCTTTAAGTAATAGGCGAATTTCTTTTCTGATAGTGTCCCGTCTCCAATTGCTTGAACGAAAGGATGAGTATGATTCTTTTTCCAAATTTCTTTTGAACGTTCGTGAAGTCTAGCACTGAAAGTTTTCATTTGGGTTTTCGCCATGATTTTTCCCCCTTATAATTCATTCACATACAAAGGAGGGGAGTGTCCAAAAATGAAGAACAGCCGCTTTCATATAGAAAGCGGCTGTTCTAGGAATGTACGAATCCCTTTTTCAACCTGCTTTCCTCCGCTGGTATGACCAGATCAGGTACAAAGGGTTTGATTCTCAGCCTATTAATGGCTCCCCTAGCAGTTTATTATTCAATTAAACGAAAACCCCGTTCCTGAAAACGGAACGGGGCAGATGGATGAAGTCAAATATACGACGACGATATCATCCACTTTCCTCCGCCGGCATCACCCGGATCAGGTTCAAAGGGTCCGGAACATCATTCCATCTCAGTCTTTTAGAAGACTCCCCTAGTGGTATTTCGTATGTGATTATTGTCATCATATCAGATAAAAAGGAAAATGCAACCTTTGAATCCAATAGAATTTTATGAGTATCTTGTGGCGTGAAAGGGGTAGTAGGATAAAATCCCCATTGGCAAATGGAGCATACCTAACCCACGGTCAATTGGAGGAAAATATAGTTATTAGCAAAATAGGGATATGGTCTTACCTTGTGCTAAAAGGGCACACGGAAAAATAATATAAAAATTAAAAATTAAAAATTATTTGAATGCAATTGACTTATCCTTGCAAGTGGGATAAAATCATGTCAAAATCATTTATATTCTGTATTCTTATCCAGAGAGGTGGAGGGACTTGGCCCTATGAAACCTCGGCAACAGACCCATCGGGGAACTGTGCTTCTTCCAACAAGCAATCGCTTGGAAGATAAGAAGAGACGAACGGACCTCTGTCGACCTCTTCTTGGATTAGAAGGGGTTTTTATTTTTGTCAAATAGGGTTTAAGAATCCCGTACAACAGGTATATATATTTTGGCTTTAGCAAAGCCTATAAGATTAGGGGCATTATATGTGGAAAATATGAATAAAAGGAAAGGGGCCATTCATATGGCAGAGTTTTTCGAGAAAAAAGAACAGAGGAGAGCATTGTTGATAGAAGAACTATTATCAAATGGTGTATACAAAACCTCTGATGAAAAGCATCTCTATGATGCTCCATTAAAAGCTCTTGAAGATGAATATAAGATTGTTATAGATAAATCAGGTAATGAGTCACCTCCAGAGTGCATGACTTAGTTAACCTATAGTGAACAATCAAAGAGAAAAAGCATTTGCTGTGTAAAGGCAAATGCTTTTTCTCTTTGAACTGACATAAAAAGTACAAAATAGAAAAATATAATGGGTATTTTGTCACATTTCACTAGTGAAATAACATATTTAAAACATGTAAAATGATTGATTTCGCCTAGTGCTTTGGTTATGATAAAAATGTAAAATAATTGAAAAATAGGAAGTGATTATATTGAAGCCTCCTCATATAACAACAGTTGAAAAAATTGAAGAAAAACGAAAAGAAATGATTATGTTAGCAAAAAATTATGGTTTGACAAGCAGGATGACCATTCAAGCAAGTCAAGAGTTGGATTCTTTATTGAATGCGGTCACACATATAAAATTCCTGGGAGTTTGTCGCGAATAATCAGTACATCCCACTAGACCATTCAAATCCAGGCAATCGCCTTTTGCAATGGAAGTCATGTAGTGACACGTTTACCAAGAATGACCAAATCGCGTTCCACTCCATCGAGTTCTGCTATTTTCGGTAAATGCGCCCATTTTTCAAAACCAAATTTTGAAAAAAGCTTAATACTTGGTGCATTGTGTGCGAAAATAAATCCAAGAAGTGTCTTAATCCCTATCTTCGGACTCACCTCTATAGCCTTTTGGATTGAAAGTTGTCCAATTCCTTTCCCACGGAACTCCTCATCTATATAGATGCTAATTTCAGCGGTAAAATCATATGCGGGTCTACCATAAAAAGATTGAAAACTCATCCACCCAGCTGTTTTTCCATCATGTATGATCATATATAATGGCCGTTTGAGAATATGATGTTCCTCAAACCATTTGAGCCGTGATTCTACTGTAACTGGTTCTGTATCCGCAGTGACCATCCTCGAAGGTACTGTAGAATTGTAAATTTCAATAATTTTAGGCAAATCCTCAAATATTGCTTCCCTGAATTCTATAAACTCCTTCATCATTAAGCTCCAATCCATTTATTATGGCATTCCAATCACCTGAGTACAGGTGCATCATGCAATTTAAGTTTTTTATTAGATTATTCGAATGTTAGGCTTGTCCTCTTTTTGGGTATTTAAAAATAAAATACTTCCTAGTGAATACAAAAGGAGAAGCAAAACAAATGAAGAAAATCGTTGGCTTATTTTTTATTGTACTTGTTATTTGTTTAGTTGCCTATGCGTTTCAGGCAGTAGATGCGAAAAACGATCAAAGAGTCATGGCATTTGGAGATTCTTTGACTTACGGAAAGGGCGATAAAGAAGGGGAAGGATATATTGATGACTTGAAACATAAAACGAATGATTCCGATTCAGAAAAAGTCCAATTCTGGAATTATGGTATTAAAGGTCAGGAAACGGACGGTGTCATTAAACAGCTCGAAGATCTTGAGATTAACACAAAATTGGATAAGGCTGACACATTTATCGTCTATATCGGAATCAATGATTTAATTAACAGTAATGGTGGAAACTTAAAAAAAATCAATGATCAAAAGATAAATGATGAAAAGAAAGAGTATGTACAACATTTAGATAAAATTCTTTCTGAGCTTCTAAAGAAAAATAATAAAGCTGATATCTTGGTGATAGGGTTATATAACCCCAATAAAGACGACTTGAAATTAGAAAACCATATTAGTGATTATAATCATTCGATTCAAAAGATGGTGGACAAGGATAGTAGACTAAAGTATATCCCTACAAACGATTTATTCGAAAACAAAGATAAAAAAGCATACTTCAGTGATGAAATTCATCCAAATGAAGAAGGCTATCAGCTTATAACCAATCGAATCTTAGATAAATATGATTTTAAATAAGAACGATAAAAGGGCATGGAAACTTGATTTCCATGCCCTTTTAGGTTTATTTATCGGGGGCGGATTTCTGGTTGGTTATGTTTCTGATGGTGCCTCCGCCTGTGGAAACTGTAAGTCATGGAGCTGCCGATAGCGACCATTATTTAGTAGCAGTTGTTCGTGCGTTCCATTTTCTTGAATTACCCCTTTTTCAAGAACGACAATTTGATCTGCCTTTTGAACGGTTGATAACCGATGGGCAATGACGATTGAAGTCCGGTTCTCTAATAGGTTGGATAACGCTTCCTGAATCAGATGTTCGGATTCCGTATCGAGCGATGCCGTCGCCTCATCGAGAATGATGATTTGGGGATTCTTCAAAAGGGCCCTGGCGATGGCAATCCGTTGCTTTTGGCCACCAGAAAGTTTGACCCCACGTTCTCCGATTTGTGAGTCATATCCTTTTGGGAACGTCTTGATGAAATCATGAGCATATGCCGCCTTAGCCACTTCGATAATTTCCTCGTCCGTTGCGTCGAGTTTACCATAGGTTATATTATCGCGGATGGTCCCGGTAAACAAAATAATGTCTTGCGAAACAACCCCCATTTGGTTCCGTAAAGATTTGAGGGTGAGATCACGAATATCATGGCCATCCATTTTTATTGTCCCTTGTTGGGGGTCATAGAAACGAATTAAAAGGCTGGTAATCGTTGATTTCCCTGCCCCGGATGAGCCGACAAGAGCGGTTACCTGTCCTGCTTTTATCATCAGGTTAAGATTTCGGAGTACTGGTACCCCCTCGACATAAGCGAAATCAATTCCTTGAAATTCGATTTGTTTCGTGATTTTGGGAACATTAATTGCTGTCTTTTTGTCCTGGATTCCAGGTTGTGTCTCCATTATTTCGGTGATCCGTTCAAAAGCTGCAGCCGATTGTTGCACGATACTGATTACACGGCTGAAATTACGGATTGGACTTTGCAGAAGCCTGAGATAAGCCAGGAATGCCACGATTAATCCAATCGTAAATTCTCCCTGCATCACTTGCCAGGCACCAAATACAATCACGGCGATCAGACCTAAATTATTCATTAAATCTATGAGCGGGCCAAACATGGACCTCAGTCGAACTGATTTGATGTTTGCTACCGTATTCTCATGATTTCGGTCCGCGAATCGTTTTGATTCAAATTCTTCATTTGTGAAGGATTGGATGAGCCGTATGCCGGAAAGGGAATCCTGCAGCTGATTGCTGACATCGCCGGCCGAACTTTGCACGCTTCTGAATGAGAGGCGGATTCGTTTACCAAATACACGTGTCAGATAGAACATGAACGGAAAGGTAATGAGAAGGACCACGGTCAGTTTCCAATTGATGAACAGCATATAGATTGCGATGGCAAAGAAGGTGACCGTATCTGTAATAACTTGTAGCATGCTTGATGAGATGAGTTGTTGAAGCAGGTTCACATCATTCGTGAGCCGGGACATTAAGTCACCCGTTCTATTTTTATCAAAAAATTTCATATCCAATTTTTGAATATGGTCATACATTTCATTTCGTAAATTCATGATCGCTTTTTGCCCCACTTTAGATACGATATAGCCGTTCACATAATTAAGCAAAGCTAACAATATGGCCGCAAAGAGGATACCTATGCCTACCCAAATCAATGAGTCATATTCTTTCCCAGGTATGACATCATCAATCGTATATTGCGTAAGTTGTGGGATGGAAAACTCAAGCATGGAAATGAAAATCATTATGCATATGATCATACTTGAAAATTTCCATCTGGATGGGATACGATTGAATATTTGTTTCAACATTGACCGAATGCTTCCTTTTGATGGTGCAGCTGTCAGGGTGCTACGGCCCTTGTGGCTGAAAGGGATATGTCCCCCGCTCATATTTAATCACTCCTATGGTAAATTGAAAGTTGTCTTTAAAAGCAAAAAAACCTTTATGAATATCATAGAGGTTTTAAAAAAATAGACAACTTTTGAGCGGTTTTTCTTTAATAAAGAACCTTATATTTTACAACTTATCCCTTCGGTGGAATAATTATAAAAAAGTGAATAAGGAGCTGGTAGAGTGGAAGAAAACACAAAAATCAGGGAAGAACTTCTCCAGGCAGTGAACGGGTTATCGGATGAACAGGTAAATGCACATCCCGAAGATGGACGTTGGAGCATCATTCAGGTATTGGAGCATCTATTTCTAATGGAGAGGGCGGTAACAAAAGGAATTGCCGATACACTGGCAAGTGGCGAGAGCAATCGAGTAGATGATAAACCGATCCAGTATACATTAAATCGTGACGTAAAAGTGGACGCGCCTCCATTTGTCATTCCGTCAGAGAAGTTCCAAACATTAGCTGAAGTAAAAGCTAAGCTCGCCTCTTCACGTAAGGCATTGGAAAAGGTAATCTCCCAAGCGAAGGAGAATGACTTGGAAGAGAAGTCATTCCCACACCCCTTGTTTAAAGATTTAAGTTTGAAGCAGTGGATTCCGTTTGTCGGTTTGCATGAGAAACGGCATTTATTGCAAATTGAAGAGTTGAAGGCCAAACTAAAAAAACTCAGCCAATAGGTGAGTTTTTTATATATATGTATTGATTTAGGAAAGACTATATAAGCAGTACTTACCTATTGAGAGATGAGAAAAATGTGGGTAATAATCATGATTATTGCTTTAACGCGCAAAATTCGTTAAAGTGAACTAGTGAGAAAATGGACATAAAGGAGTGCAGTCACCATGGAAGAAATAAAACATTGCTCGGACTCTTTGGTTATAAAAACGAGTCTAGTTCTACCACCTGATACAAATAATATCGGTACAATGTTTGGTGGGAAATTAATGGCTTACATTGATGACGTTGCGGCCATTTCTGCCATGCGCCATGCTAGAAGTAATGTCGTTACGGCATCGACCGATTCTGTCGATTTCCTGCATCCCATTCATGAAGGAAATGCAGTATGCCTAGAAAGCTTCGTTACGTATACGGGTAGGACATCTATGGAAATTATCGTAAAAGTGGTTGCCGAGGACTTACTTACTGGAGAACGGAATCTATGCGTTATTTCCTTTTTGACCTTTGTTGCCATCGATGAGAACGGAAAACCTGTTCCAGTTCCCCGCTTGGTTCCGGAGACTGAAATGGAGAAGAACTTGAATGAATCTGCCAAACACCGGGCAGACGTTAGGAAAAAAAGAAGAGATGATACACAATTCATCGCAAGCACATTTGGTGTGAAATTGCCTTGGACTGAAAAATCAGAACCAGGGTTATATAAATAAGTACGAAAAAACGGGCATTTGCCCGTTTTTTTAATCATTGCTTGATAATATACCGAAAAAGCGAAGGATGTTTATAAACAGGTTGATGAAATCAAGGTACAGATTCAATGCCATGAGCGGGACTTCTTCTGCCGTTACCCCATAGTGCTTCATGCGGTTGAAATCATATAGAACATATCCGCTGAAGACAAGAATGCCAATAAAGGAAAAAACAAGCATTGCCGTGGAACTTAACGGTGAGAATATATTAAAGATACTGATGGCGATTAGCGCTAGCAAGGCAGCAAAGAGGATTCCACTTAGAAAAGAAAGATCTCTCTTAGTGGTTGTTGCATATAGAGCTAACCCCCCAAAGACGACGGTTGTCGTCACTCCAGCCAAAATCACGACGTTAGCGCCTGCCAAAGCGAGATAGTGAGCGATGATGGGATAGGTGGTCATTCCCGATATGAAAGTAAATGCATAAAGAAATGTATATCCAATTGCTTTTTTCCTTCTCAAGATAAAGGCTCCAATCAGCATGGCGATTTCCAAAATCGCCAAGGGAAGAAATAAGGCCGGGGGTATAAATATTCCAGCAGCCATTCCTAAAACGGAAATCGCGAGTGATAGAGCAAATGTGCGCATAACAGAGGGCATATACGCATTAACGGTATGTGAATACATTCGGTCAACCTCCATATAATTATTATTACCCATTCTTACGAAAGATAAGGGGAAAGGTTTCACTTTATTACCCAAACCCTGCTAGAAAAAGCTACGCACCGTCCATTCATAAGGTGAGTATTATCAGAATATAAATTTTCTGAAATATCAAAATATTTAGATTGGTTGGTTGAGTGGAACTAATACATAAAAAATTTCAGTTTGAAGATAAGATAATTATTCATTATTTTTAAATACAAAAAAAATCTTCATTCTTTGTGATGAGCATAAGCTATTAGAATCCTTATCCGAGTAAATAAAAAGAAATAAAGTTAATTTTTAGAAATAAAATTATAGGAAAAAATTATTCCTCAAGTTATAATATATTAAAAAAATGTTATAATTTGATATAAATATATTGAATTAATATTAAAAATTGATTACACTTTTATTTAATTATCAGAAAATTTTTATTTTATCGGTAAAACAGTTTAGGGGGGATCAGGTTGGAAAAGACAATATTACGAATAGAGAACCTCACTACGTCATTTCGTATTAAGAATAAATATCACGCAGCGGTGGACGATGTCTCGTTCACGGTGAATGAAAATGAAATTGTAGCCGTGGTTGGTGAGTCAGGTTGTGGTAAGAGTGCACTGGCCCTCTCTATCATCCAATTACATAATATGCAAAGAACGAAATCTGAAGGTGTTATAAATTATAAGGGTCAGAATCTACTTGACCTTAATGAGTCACAAATGAATAAAGTTCGAGGTAAGGAATTGGGGATGATATTCCAAGAACCTCTGACGGCATTGAATCCCCTAATGACAGTCGGAAAACAGATTGAGGAAAATCTTGATTATCATACGAATCTATCAACCAATGAAAAAAAGAAAAGAACAATTGAACTGCTAACCCAGGTTGGCATCCCTTATCCGGAAAGGACCTACAAGCAGTTCCCTCATGAACTTTCAGGTGGCATGCGCCAAAGGGCCATGATATCGATCGCGATAGCTTGTAATCCTGCCTTGGTCATTGCGGATGAACCAACGACGGCTCTAGATGTGACGATCCAAGCTCAAATCCTGGATTTGTTGAAGGAAATACAGAGTAAGACAAAAATGGGAATCATCTTGATTACTCATGACTTAAGCGTAGTGGCAGAAGTTGCTGATCGGATTGTCGTGATGTATGCCGGACAAGTGGTCGAGACTGGAAGTGTTAAAGATATATTCAAAAAACCACTGCATCCTTATACACGATCTTTGCTAAATTCCATCCCTTCGGCTACCACTGAAAAAAAACGTTTGCACGTTATAGAAGGAATCGTGCCCTCCATAGCGAAAATGGATAGGAATGGGTGCCGATTCCAAGAACGGATTCCTTGGATCCCCAAACAGGCCCACGAGGAGTCACCTGTCCTGCATGAAGTTGGTCAAGGTCATTATGTTAGGTGCACGTGTTATAAGGATTTTTATTTTCAATCTGAAGGAGAGGCAAAGCCTTATGACATTACTCAAGGTAGATAATTTAAAAGTGCATTTCCCTATAAGGGGCGGTTTTTTTCGTAGAGTAGTAGATCATGTCAGAGCTGTCGATGGTGTGTCATTCGAATTGCAGCAAGGTGAGACCTACGGTTTGGTTGGAGAATCAGGAAGTGGGAAGTCAACGACGGGTAAAGCTGTGGTCAAGCTGAATGAAGTGACATCGGGAAAAATCATGTTCGAAGGCAGGGATTTAGCTTCGTTGAGCAGAAAAGAAATCAAGCCATTCCGAAAAGATATCCAAATGATTTTTCAAGATCCATATTCTTCTTTAAATCCTAAAAAGCGGGTTCTCGATATCATTGCCGAGCCGTTAAGGAATTTTGAAAAGTTGTCGCCTGGAGAAGAAAAGAAAATTGTTCAGGACTTCTTGGATAAAGTCGGTCTAAGTCCCGAATCCATTTATAAGTATCCACATGAGTTTTCAGGCGGCCAGCGTCAGCGTATAGGAATTGCGAGATCTTTGACGTTAAAGCCAAAACTGATCATTGCCGATGAACCTGTGTCTGCGCTGGATGTATCGGTCCAAGCACAGGTATTGAACTTCCTTCAAGATTTACAGGAGGAGTTTAACTTGACCTATTTATTTGTCGGCCATGATCTCGGGGTAATCAGGCATATGTGTGACAGGATGGGCGTGATGTATCGCGGAAGAATCGTAGAAGAGGGCACAAGCCAGGAAATCTATGAAAACCCTCAGCACATCTATACCAAACGTTTGATAGCAGCCATTCCGGACCTAGAACCGGAAGTGCGTGAGCAAAAAATACTACTCAGAAAGAAATTGACAGCGGAGTATGAAACGTCTTATTCCCAATACTTTGATGAAAACGGACGGGCCTACGATTTAAAGCCAGTTTCGTCCACTCATAGAGTCGCAATACAATAAGGAGGTGGAAAGTAATGTGGAAATTTATCCTTAGGCGCCTATTAGTCATGATTCCGCAGCTCTTTCTGTTGAGCATCATCGTTTTCATGATGGCAAAAGCCATGCCAGGTGATGCCTTGTCAGGTCAGGAAATAAGCAACCCAAGGGCGGATCCGGCTGAGCTTGAAAGAATCAGGGATGACATGGGCTTGAATGACCCTTGGTACCAACAATATGTAAGATGGGCATCAAATGCTGTCCAAGGGGACTTCGGAGTGTCTTATACGCACAAAATACCAGTTATGGATGTCATTGAAAACAGGCTTTGGAATACGGTTTTTCTTGCAATCGTCACTCTTATCTTTACATATTTGCTAGCTATTCCACTCGGCATAGTTAGCGGTAGATATAATGATACGTGGATGGACAAAGGAGTTACCGGTTACAGTTATCTAGGTTTTGGTACACCAATTTTCATATTTGCTCTTATTATGCTATTTGTTTTCGGGTTCGGTCTAAATTGGTTCCCATCTGGTGGAAGCGTCGATTCCAAATTGGATTCAGGGACGTTCGCTTATGTGGTCAGTAAGATTAACCATTTGATCCTGCCAGCTTTAAGTACGGCTTTAATTGCAACGACAAGTACCATTCAATATTTGCGAAATGAAATCATAGATAATAAGATTAAGGATTTCGTAAGGACCGCTCGATCGAAAGGTGTTCCGGAATCGAAAGTATACTCACGACATATCTTGAGAAATTCATTCCTACCGATTGCTGCATTCTTAGGATATGAAATCACTGGTTTAATCGGTGGCTCTGTCATAATCGAGACCATTTTCAGTTATCCAGGATTAGGCCAGCTATTCCTTAGCTCTGTAAGCCTAAGGGACTTCAGTGTCGTGACGGCCATTGTCATGATGACAGGATTCGCCACTTTGCTTGGCACTCTTCTTTCTGACATCATACTTAGCGCGGTGGATCCGCGTATACGGATAGAATAGGAAGTGGGGTGAGTCTAATGGAAATGAAAGTTGAAACTGGAAATAACATACAAGTTCAAGAAGTGAGTCCTTCGGGAATGAAAATCATTTGGCAGGAAATTAAGAAAGATAAAATGGCAATGGGCTCATTGATTCTACTGGCAGCCATCTTGCTTTTCGTTTATGGTGCATCTTTCTTCATGGATGCCAAGGAAATCGCTAAAGTCGATTTCTTATCCATCTATATGGAGCCATCTTCGGACTATTGGCTTGGAACTGACTATGGTGGACGGGATGTATTTGGACAACTCATCATCGGTACAAGGAATTCATTCACGATTAGTTTATTTATTACTTTATTCACGGCTATCATCGGATTGACTTTTGGGCTTCTTGCTGGTTATTTTGGCGGTGCTACCGATAATGTAATCATGCGTATTATAGATTTTGTCATTGCGCTGCCACAGTTAATGTTCATCATTGTTTTCGTTACGATTGTGCCTACTTTTAATGTCCCGGTTTTCATTTTGATCATGACGCTGTTTTTATGGACCGGTAAGGCAAGGCTCATTCGTTCGAAGGTATTATCTGAGCGGGAATTGGATTATGTTCATGCGTCACAAACACTTGGTACTCCACATTGGAAAATCATTATTTTCCAGGTACTTCCAAATATAAGTTCTCTGATCATCGTAAACTTCATTTTGAATCTTGCAGGCAATATTGGCCTAGAATCCAGCTTGACCTTTTTAGGATTCGGTCTTCCAGAGAGCACACCGAGTTTAGGTACGCTCATAAGTTATGCTCGAAACCCAGATGTTTTAGAAAACAAATGGTGGATATGGATACCCGCATCACTCATGATTCTAGTGTTGATGCTGAGTATAAATTTTGTTGGTCAAGCATTGAAACGTGCTGCTGACGCAAGACAAAGAAGAGGATAAAAAAGGGGAGTGTATGTCATGAAAATTAAAAATTATAGCAAAGTATTAAGTGCATTGGCCATATCGTCGCTACTTCTTGCTGCATGTTCAGATGATACGTCGACTAAGGAGAAAAAGGGAAAAGCTGTTGAACAAGTGGATGCATCGAAATTCCCGGCGGTTACATCAAATAAAGGGAAACCAATCGAAGGCGGTCACCTTACTTACGGTTTGGTATCTGATACGCCATTTGAAGGAATCTTAAATAAAGTCTTCTACCAAGGTGATCCGGATAATCAAGTTATTACGTTCTTTGATGAAGATTTATTGGATACCGATGAAGATTGGGTATTTACAAATGAAGGCGCAGCTACCTATGAAATATCAGAAGATAATAAAACGGTCTCACTTACCATCAAAGACAATGTCAATTGGCATGACGGTAAACCTGTAACGGGGGCCGACTTAGAATATGCTTATCTCGTAATGGGAAGCAAAGAGTACAAGGGAGTCCGTTATGATGAACAAATGGCATTGATTGAAGGGATGGAAGAGTATCATGAAGGTAAGGCAGACAGTATTTCCGGAATCAAGGTAGACGGAAAGAAAATCAGCTTCACCTTTAAGAAAGCGAATCCTTCGGTTAAGACAGGACTATGGACATATCCGCTTCACAAGGAATACTTAAAAGATGTTGCGATTGGTGATTTGGAGTCTTCCGATAAAATCCGTAAAAACCCAATAGGTTTCGGACCATTCAAAGTGAAGAAAATCGTTCAAGGTGAAGCGGTTGAATTCGAAGCGAATAAAGATTACTATCGCGGAGCTCCTAAGTTGGACAGCATCACATTGAAAGTCATCAACCCATCCGTTGTTGTAAAATCATTGGAAAATGGGGATGTTGATGTGGCAGAAGTTTCGGCGGATTATTATGATCAAGCCGATAAATTGGAAAACATCGAGATTTTAGGGAAAGTCGATTTGGCTTATACGTACATCGGTTTTAATTTAGGGCACTATGATAAGAAAAAAGGCGAAAACGTGATGGATAACCCGAAATTCCAAGATAAACGACTTCGCCAGGCGATGGCCTATTCCATCAACAACGAACAGGTCGGCGAGAAGATGTATAAAGGACTTCGTTTCCCTGCCAACTCGGTTATCACGCCAACCTTTAAATATAACAATAAAGATATAAAGCCATATGAATATGATCCAGAAAAAGCGAAAAAACTATTGGATGAAGCAGGATATAAAGATACGAATGACGATGGCCTTCGCGAAGATCCGGATGGCAAGGAGTTCAAAATTAATTTTGCATCCATGAGTGGTGGAGATATTGCCGAACCGCTTACGAAATACTATATCCAGCAATGGCAGGAAGTCGGGCTGGATGTACAAATGTTAGATGGACGTCTTCATGAGTTCAATTCATTTTATGATTTGTTGAAAAAAGATAGCGATAAGGTAGATATTTTCCAAGCAGCTTGGGGTGTGGCTTCCGATCCAGATCCATCTGGAATCTGGTCAAGACAAGCACAATTCAATTATACTCGCTGGGTGAATGATAAGAATGATGAACTATTGGCAAAAGGAATTTCGGAGGAAGCGTTCGACGATCAATACCGTGTCGATGTCTATAACGAGTGGCAACAATTGATCCATGATGAAGTGCCTCTTATCCCAACTCTATTCCGATATACAATGACCGGGGTCAATGAACGTGTGACTGGTTATGATTATACTGCGGGTCGCCAATATCAATGGTTTGATGTAGGTGTGACAGAAGAATCAGCTAAAAAATAATGTAAAAAGTCGGCTGCCTCCATTGGCAGCCGATTCTTTGGTTTTAAGATGGTGAATTAAGGCTATATATGAATAGTAAGTATTTGGAAGGGTGATAGTGATGGAAGTGAGAAATCCAAATGAAACAAAGCGGGAACTTGAAATATTGTTTACGGAATCGGTTGGTCGTCTATTAAAGCCACTTGAAGAGGAAATCATTACAGACATCGTAGCCTATCCTGATGAAAAGAGAATTGCCTTCTTGGAATTCATGAAGGAAATGTCCAATAAACAAAGACAGTTAAAGTAATCATGGTTCGCAAGTTTCATCGCGTTACCTGGATTAAAGAATCGGTTTGTATGGGACCGTCAATTGACGGTCTTTATATATGTCCTTTAATATGTTCTTTAATCGCTGAAAGAGATATACTTTTATATAAGAAGAAGGGAGTGTCATTGATGAATCAAGTTAATGAAAAAGAAATCGTTTCGTACATAAAAGAGTTAGTATCCATTCCCAGTCCATCCGGTTATACGGAACAGGCCATTAAGTATACGGCAGCCTTCATGGAAAGTAAGCAAGTATCCTACCAAATCACGAACAAGGGAGCATTGCTTGCCACTTTAAAAGGTAAAGATGATAGCTGTCATCGATTGCTGACGGCCCATGTGGATACATTGGGGGCCATGGTTAAGGAAATTAAGCCAAATGGCCGGCTGAAGTTGACGATGATTGGCGGGTTTCGGTGGAATTCCGTTGAAGGAGAATACTGTGAAATCCATACCGCAAGTGGAGATATTGTCACAGGCACGATATTGATTAACCAAACATCCGTACATGTGTATAAAAATGCTGGGGACGCTAAGCGTGATGAAGAGACAATCGAGGTTCGTATCGATGCAGTCGTCAAATCAAAAGAGGAAACAGAGGCCGTGGGCATATCCGTTGGTGACTTTGTTTCATTCGCACCAAGGATCGAGGAAACGAAGACTGGTTTCTTGAAGTCTAGACATTTGGATGACAAAGCAAGTGTTGGCATTTTGCTTCATATTATTGAGCAGATTCAAGCGGGGAAAATCGAATTGGCATATACGACGCATTTCCTGATTTCAAATAATGAAGAAATCGGATATGGCGGTAATTCCAATATTCCTGATAAGACGGTTGAATACTTAGCTGTCGATATGGGTGCAATCGGGGAAGGGCAAACGACGGATGAATATAGTGTTTCCATTTGTGCTAAAGATTCTTCCGGTCCGTACCATTATAAGTTACGCCAGCATCTGGTTTCACTTGCCAAGGCGAATGACATCGATTATCGCGTCGATATTTACCCGTACTATGGTTCTGATGCCTCAGCAGCAATCCGTGCAGGATTCGATGTGGTTCATGGCTTAATCGGACCAGGGATTGATGCATCGCATGCATTTGAGAGAACGCATCTCTCATCTTTGAAGCATACAGCGAACCTAGTTGCACACTATTTACAATCTGAGCTTGTCTGATCACATAAAAACCCTCGCTTATGCGAGGGTTTTTATATTTATCGGTCGATTCCATTCGTTTATCAGTCAAACTTGAAGATATATCGGTCCATTTATCAATATATCGGTCAAATTACGATGTTTATCGGTCAATTGGTTACTTAAAGGTTTAGTTCTTCTGGTGGCTCACCGTTATTATTCATAAGTCGAATAGAATCGGGTTTGATCTGTAATAATACGTAGTTTGGATCTTCTGGCCCTTCAAACCATTGTTCAAAGGATTTATTCCATAACTTTTTCTTCAATTCGGCGGTATCATTGATTTTCGATGTTCCTGAAATTTCAATGTATGAATCGCCAAGGCCTTCATTGTCATAGCCAAACAAGACATGAACATGTGGGTTCTTTTCTATTTCATCTATTTTTTCAGTCTTTACGCTTGTTGGTGTATAAAAGGTTAATTCCTCGTTGAAGAATGTCATGTAGCGCGAATAGGGCTTGTTATTTTCTACTGTTGATAGGACTCCGATTTTGCTTTCCTTGATCACATTCAATATTTTTTCTTTTAATTGATCTTGACTCATCTTCACCACTCCTTTTATTTTTCTCTTTATTACTCTTCCTCTTATGCCTATAACTTAAACGGATTTGCACAGTTTTTATTATTTGGATGAATGGAATTTATGCTAAAGTACCATACTATTGATTACGTGTTTATGGAAAAAGCAAATTCTTGTTTTTAAATCTATAGGTGAAGGTGAGTACAGGCAAATGAATTGTGGAGAATTACTGATCATCGGCGGGGCGGAAGATAAATGCCTAGAAGGTGAAGTTTTGAATAAATTCGTGGAGCTTGCAACGAGAAAACCAGGTGGAATCGGGATCCTACCAACTGCTAGCGAAATTCCCGATGAGGTTAGTAAAGAATACATCCGCATCTTTAAAGAGCTTGGTGTAAATCGAGTGGAAGTTCTCGAGGTGAATTCGAAAAGAGATGCAGAGGATCCGGCCATTTGTGAACAATTGGCCTCTTTTTCGGCTGTATTCATAACAGGGGGGAATCAAAGTCGATTGTCCGAGCTGATCCGTGATTCCCGATTGCATCAGACTCTTTCGAAGTCCTGGCATGATGGAATGGTTGTGGCCGGGACAAGCGCGGGTGCCTCGATTATGGGGAAGCGAATGATTGTTGCCGCAGATATGAAACTGGATGATGAAAAATTGAAGGTGGAAATAGGGAAGGGATTCGGATTTTTGGATGGACTCCTGATTGACCAGCATTTTTCACAACGCGGCCGGTTCGATCGGTTATTAAGTGCGATAGCTGAAAATGAAGAAATCATGGGTATTGGTATAGATGAAAATACAGCGATAGTAGTAAGCGATGGGAAATTTGAAGTGTATGGAATAAATCAAGTTCTGGTGCTTGATGGAAGTAGTAGTGACTATATCAATATTACGATTGCTGAAAACGGAAGCGAAGAACTGACACTTTCAGGTTTTCGTCTACATGCTTTAACTAGAGGGTATCAATTTGACTTGAAGACAAGAAAATTGTCGCTGGAGAAGAGGATTCAATCATGAAAATCAATCGAGTCCGCTATTTAAAAGGACCTAACTTTTTCGCATATAAACCAACCATTTGCATTGAATTGGACTTGGAGGAACTGGAGGAAAGGCCATCTGATTCGATTCCTGGCTTTAATGAAAGGCTGTTGGAGGTGCTCCCCGACCTGGGCAAGCATACATGTTCTCATGGTTATGAGGGTGGTTTTGCTGAGAGGTTGAACCGTGGTACATGGATGGGACATGTATTGGAGCATATGGCGATTGAACTGCAAAATATGGCTGGTATAGATGTTGTTCGTGGGAAAACGATTATGATGAAAGATCCTGGGGTTTATTCCGTTACCTACGATTATAAGGAGCCTAAGTCGGGATTTCAGGCATTCCTCTCCAGCAAAGAAATCGTGGAAGCCATTTTAAAACGTGAAAAGAATATCAATGTTCAATCCTATGTGGAGCAAATAGCCAATTTATATTACCAACATAAATTGGGACCTAGTACAGAGGCCATTTACCAGGCGGCACATGCGAGGAATATCCCTGTCGAGCGAATTGGGGAAAATAGCTTGGTCCGGATAGGGACTGGTTCTAGGCAGAAGTTTGTCCAGGCGACGATTACAAGCCAGACTTCCAATATAGCCGTAGAGAATGCCTGTGATAAATCGATGACGAAGGAAATTCTGAAAGGCTGTGGCCTTCCCGTACCGGAAGGCGAAGTCGCGCATTCGATTGAGGAAATATTTGATTCAGCGGATAGACTTGGTTTTCCACTCGTCCTTAAACCTTTTAACGGGCGGCAGGGCCAAGGGGTCATTACCCATATTAAAAATAAAGATGAATTATTTAATGTCGCTCATTGCTTGGAATCCCACGTACAGAAGTACATTGTGGAACGCCATTTTGAAGGACATGATTATCGCTTATTAGTCGTAGATGGAAAGCTTGCTGCCGCCAGTCTCCGGCTACCGCCCTATGTCATCGGGAATGGGAGGGAGACTATACGCAACTTGATAGAGAAGGAAAACCAGAATCCGTTGAGGGGAGAGGGCCATGAAAAACCGATGTCCAAAATCCCCCTTACACATACGGTAACGTGTTATTTGGAAAAACAGAACAGGAACCTGGGGAGCATTCCGAAAAAAGGTGAGGTAATCCAAGTGGTCGGAAATGCAAACCTTTCAACCGGAGGGAAGGCAATCGATGTAACGGAACAGGTTCACCCGACTATAAGGAAAGTGGCTATAGGTGCTGCAAATGCGATTAATCTGGATGTAGCGGGCATAGACTTTATTTGCCAAGACATTTCGAAACCATTCGATTACACAAAAATGGCCATCATAGAAGTGAATGCAGCACCGGGGATTCGGATGCATCATTATCCAAGTGAAGGAAAAAAAAGAGATGTGGGCAAGGCAATTGTCGATTATCTATTTCCTAGCCGAGAAGAGGCGGCCATCCCGATTATCGCGGTAACGGGGACAAACGGAAAAACCACAACGACCAGAATGATACATTATTTTCTTTCTAATGATCGGAATAAAGTCGGAATGACGAATTCCGACGGGGTATATGTGGGTCAAGAGGTTCTCGATCAAGGGGATTGCAGTGGGCCAATAAGTGCAAGAATGGTCTTATCCCATCCAGAAGTAGATACAGCCGTATTGGAGACAGCAAGAGGTGGGATTTTAAGGGAAGGGCTTGCTTTTCGTAGGTGCGACGTAGGGGTTATTACCAATGTGAGTGAGGATCATCTTGGTCGTGATGGAATTGAAACGCTGGAGGACCTAGTTAAATTAAAGCGACTGGTAGCGGAGGTTGTTCTCGAAAATGGATATTGTGTGTTGAACGCGGATGACCCTCATGTAGTGGCCATGAACGAATATACAGACGGGGAAGTGATTTATACCTCTACTCAAGCCAATCATCCCGTCATAATGGCAGCGATTAAAAAAAGAAAAAGGGCTTGGTATGTGGATGAACAAGGAATAATCAATTATGTGGAAAACGGAGGAGTAAAACGTTTCATGGAATGTGAGGAAGTACCCATCACGATTAAGGGTAAGGCCCGCCATAACGTATCCAATTTGCTCCAAGCTTTAGCGGCAGCCTCGACACAAGGCATTTCTATCGATGAATTACGAAAGAAGGCTATGACATTCATGCCAGATGGAAATCTATCCAAAGGAAGATTTAACTTGAAAAAGGTCAATGAAAGGACCATTCTCATTGACTATGCTCATAATGCAGCAGGACTAAAAGCCATTTTCGATACCGTTAGTGCGTATCATAGAAATCGACTCATTACTGTTTTGGCGGGACCAGGCGATCGAATAAATGAAGAAATCATTAGCCTGGCAAATATCGTGGCTGTACAGACGGATTTGTTCATTATTAAAGAGGACGATGATTTGCGAGGCAGAAACCCTTTAGAAGTAGCTGAACTGATTCAGGAAGCGGCGTTTAAAAGAGGTTTGACCGGTGAACAGGCAGTCATTGTTCCAAATGAAATGGATGCGTTTTTAAAAGCTTGGGAATTATCCCAACCTGGGGACCTTCTATTGTTTTTTTACACCGATTTTAATTATGTAGAGCGTTTTTTCGAAACCATTACAAAAAATGCATTGCCTAAGAAAATGAATGGAAATAGGTAAATAGCGGCTTTAGGAAGATGATCCTTACATAAAGGTCATCTTCTTTGGCCTTTTACCCTTTATCCTATAAAAAACCCTGTAGTTCAGACTCCTTGAAAAGTCTGAACTACAGGGTATAGTAATAGGGTTAGCTTTTTTTTGCGTTGGTTTCATTGACGGCAGGCACATTTGTCTTTTCGTTGTTATAAACACGTTGAAGTACAATGGTCTGTACAATCATGAATAATCCACCTACTGACCAATATAGTGGCAAAGCAGCAGGGGCGGAGAATGAAATGAACAAGATCATGGCAGGTGAGACCAAACTCATTATCTTCATTTGTTTCTGTTGATCTTCCGGCATTTGCCTCATGGAAATCACAGATTGGAAATAGTAAATGACTCCGGCAATGAGTGCCATGGCGATGTTAGGCTCCCCAAGACTGAACCAAAGGAAGTTATGGGTAGCAATTTCATGAGATCCTTGAATCGCATAATACACACCCATTAGAATTGGCATCTGGATCAAAAGGGGCAGGCAACCCATATTTAAAGGATTGACACCATGTTTTTGATAGAGTTTCATCATTTCCTGCTGAAGTTCCTTCTGTTTGGCAGGATCCTTCGTTTCTTTAATCTTCTGCTGAATGGCAGTCATTTCTGGCTTGAGTCCATTCATTTTCGTCTTCATGTTGCGTTGTGTTTTATATTGCTTGATATTCAATGGTAACAGAATGAGACGAATGATGACAGTCATCATGATGATGCCTATCCCATAATTCCCGTTAAAAAAATCCGCATTAAATTCAAGCAATGTGTTCATCGGATTGACTACTACAGTATGAAAGGGTCCGCTAGTAGCTGCTGAACATCCTGATAAAAGGCCGATCATTAGAAAGAGTGTTCCAATTAATAGTACATTTTTCTTCTTCAAAATATATTCCTCCTCAAATTGTTAATGGTTAAACAATGAGAAGGAGGCTTGGCTCTTCAGAATCATCTGGAGAGTCCTTTTGGCGAATATAAGTGATAAAGCGTCGTATTCCTAGTGGATGAAAAACGCTACCTGTATAAACAAGAGATTTACCAGGGCTTGAGTGAAGTGAAGCTTGATATTTATCATTTAAGAGTGTCTGATTTTTATTAATAAAGTAAAACGCCGCAAAAGGGAAGACGAAGGTCAATAAGTACCCTGCCCATAGTGCATGGCGGATGGTTTGATAATCAAATTCTAATAATAACTCCCACATAGTAATCCCTTCTTTTTCTTAGATAAGGATAGTTGCTGTATAAAACGCATTCTAATATCTGTAAGAACACTATACCAGATTCAAGTTATAGAATGCGAAAAAATCATATGTTTTTTAAAAAGAAAATAGAGGGATATTTTAGTTTTTCATGGGTACGCTGAATGAAAATCATTTTAATTATATCAGTCAGCCATGTCACGGATGGTCTGCAGCCTACATATGAATAGAGGGAAGTTTATAACGAGGTGAAAAAAGGATGAATCTATACGATCCATTTAATTCGCACATCAATTATTTTGATAGTCAGTTCTATCTTAATCCATTTAACCCATATGTGGATAATGGTTTTCCAGTGGAGTCCAATCAATTTGACTATCTGAATTTTGAAGAGAGGCAGCCGCCACCACCAAGGCCCCCTCAAGGAGGAGGACCACCTACTGTACCTCCGCCTTCATTCATCCCACAATTTCCAAATGTAGGTTTTTTCGGAATTGAAGCTGGGGCAATGAGAGGGTGTTTATATAAAAATACGTATATTTGGTTAAGGAATGGCCGCTCATTTTGGCTTTATCCTACGTATGTTGGTCGGAATACCGTTGCAGGTTACCGCTGGAGACCCAATCAAAAACGATGGGCCTACTATGGTACCGATGAAGATGAAATTCAATCTTTTCAATGCTATTGAAAAAAAACAATCCGCAGAAGCGGATTGTTTTTTTGGGGGATCCAATGTTATCTCTCTTTCAAAAAAAGTCAGGAAAATCCGAAATGATTCCATCCAAGTTCATTTTCTTTAGAGATTGCATCTGTTTTTTATTGTTGACTGTCCAAGTAAATACTTTCATTCCGTGACTCTGAATTCGTGTTTTAAGATTCGGGTTTAACAACGTTTGCTTTGGATTCGCAAAAGTTGCAAATTCTGAAATCTCTTTTAGTTTTTGATCCGAAATTCGCCGATTGATTAGTACGCCGACTGGAATTTTGGGTAAGAGTTCGTGAAAAGTTTTCATGGAGTTCATATCAAAAGAATGAACCATGATTTTATTTTCAACGTTTGAATTAAGCGGACTTTTCAAGAGTTCTTCTGCCAGTTTTCTCTCGATACCGGGGTAAAGGGAGGGGTGTTTAATTTCTATTAATAGTCCAATCTCATAAGACGAAAAAGTTTCCAAAACCTCGCTAAGCAAGGGAATCTTTTCATTTTTAAAATCAGGGTGAAACCAGCTCCCGGCATCCAATTCTAGTAACTCTGCGGCTGTATAGTCCCTGAGATTTCCCTTACCGTTAGTCGTCCTCTCGAGAGTTGGATCATGATGCACCATAAGTTCCCCATCTTTACTAAGATGGATATCTACTTCCAGAACATCCACGCCCATCTCTATTGCTTTATAATAGGATGCCATTGTATTCTCAGGACAATATCCCGATGCCCCGCGATGTCCAATCTTTAGTGGTGTATGTTGATTTGAGAGAATGTGAACCACCCTTTTCCTTCTGTTAAAGGAAAAAATGAGCAGGATGAATAAGATGATAAAGACTATAAGGAATAACTCTTTCAATTTGCACACTCCTTGATTATATTTATGGGTTATTAGATATCTACCCTCATTTAAAAGAAATAAAAGAACGTTGTCAAAACGTCTATATGAGAGAGATAAGGAGGATTGAAGGAGCTTGGCGTCTTGTATATAACAGGCAATAAAAGAAAGAATGGATGCAGCTTTAGAAGCTGCATCCATTCCTTTTTCATTATACGATGATTGGTGTAACGTCTATATTCCCGCGGGTTGCCTTGGAGTAAGGGCAAGTTGCGTGTGCTTTCTTTACAAATCCTTCAGCTTCTTCTTTGCTCAGGTCTGGGATGGAAACATCTAATCTAACGGCCAATTTGAAACCGCCATCTGTCTCATCTTTCCCGATTGTGACATTCGCAGTCACGGATGTATCCACTTTCTTTTTTTCCTTACTAAGTACAAGGTTCAATGCACTGCCAAAACAAGCGGCATACCCTGCGGCAAATAACTGTTCCGGGTTTGTTGCCTTGTCACCAGAACCACCTAATTCTTTCGGTGACCTTACATCAAAATCGAGGATGCCGTCCTCCGATTTTACATGGCCTTCACGTCCACCGTGTACGGTAACTGCAGTTGTATATAATGGTTTCAAAAAAACAACTCCTTTTGATTTAGTTATATTATATAGGTTCCCATTAATTGGACTTGTTAAACAAAAGAAAGAGAGTTGGTCATCTATTTATAATTTATTTAAAAATTGTATGAAATTGGAATAAGTTGTTTTATAATAACTGTATTAAGCCAAGTAGTACACTTAGTACAGTGAGGGGGCTGATGATGTTTGAGTTGGACGTACAAAGTAGAAGACCCATTTATGAACAATTAATGGAAAAATTCAAAGAGCTTATAATCAGTGACGTACTAAAAGAACATGACCAGCTGCCTTCCGTTAGAATATTGGCTCAGGAACTGACCATTAACCCTAATACGATTCAAAAAGCTTATAGGCAGCTTGAAGCGGAAGGGTTTATATATACGATACCAGGAAAAGGTAATTTCGTTTTACCCCCCGGGGAATTGAAGAATTCATTAAAGGAAGAGAAGATAAGGTCGGAGCTTACTAGAGTGTTAGCGGAAGCCCTGTATATTGGTATCGAAAAAAAAGAAATTTATAGGTTGGTCAAGGATATAAGTTCGATAGCAAAGGGGGGGGAAACATGATAGAAATCAAGCGTGTTAGTAAGTTATATGAAGGAAAAGTAGCGATCAAAGACGTAAGTTTGGATATACAAAGAGGATCTATTTTTGGATTGTTGGGATCGAACGGGGCAGGAAAGACGACCCTTTTGAAAATGCTCTCAGGAAATTTGATCCAGGATAGCGGTGAGGTTCTTATCGATGAATCCCCAGTGTTTGAAAACCGTGAAGTGAAAAATCGGTGTTTCTTCCTTCCTGATATGCCTTACTTCTTGGCTAACTATTCCATCATGCAAATGGCAGGTTTTTATAGTCATGTTTATAGTGAATGGAATCAAGAACGTTTTTATCAATTGCAGGAAGTGTTTGCGATTCCCTTTCAATATAAAATTCACAAGCTGTCTAAGGGAATGCAGAGGCAGGTTGCTTTTTGGCTGGCCCTTTCAACGATGCCAGAAGTTTTAATACTCGATGAACCCTTTGATGGGCTTGATCCGGTCATGCGCAAAAATGTGAAACAGTTGCTGATTCAGGATGTATCCGAACGTGAAATGACAATCTTGATTTCATCCCATAACCTTCGGGAAATTGAAGATTTAGCAGATCATGTGGGGATATTGCATCAAGGGGAGCTCATCATCCAGAAAGATTTGGATGATTTGAAAGCGGATGTACATAAAGTTCAAATAGCCTTTAAAAATAAAATTCCATATGGCATTTACCGTGGCATGCAAATCCTGAATAAGGAAAGGAGGGGCAGCGTCATCGTCTGCATCTTAAAAGGAAAAGAATCTGATATCAAGACTCATTTCAGCCAGTTTCAACCTGATATATTCGATATCCTGCCCCTCACTTTGGAGGAGATCTTCATATATGAAATGGGGGACATCGGCTATGCCATTCAAAATAGTCTCGTTTAATAAAGAACTGGTATTTTATATTTTTAGAAGTACCGGATGGATTGGGTTTCTTTATTTTATCGGCCTTATTTTTGCACTGCCTTTGGAAATATTAACGATTATTCTCAATAATAATAATGGATATATGAACTTTGTAAATTTATTTTCCAGTCAGGGGATGATTCAATTCGTCCTAGTCATAAGCATTCCGGTATTGCTCGCCATTTTCCTATTTCGATTTTTACAAGTAAAACAGGCTTCGGATTTTATACATAGTTTACCGATCACTAGGAGAAGTATATACGTTCATATGATAGGGATGGGGATTTCCTTTATCATTGTCCCCATTTTGCTTACAGGCCTCATCTTGTATTTATTCCACTCAGCCTTAGATGTTGAAAAATTGTATAGCCTTTCAGATATTTGGTCGTGGATGGGCATTACTTTTGTCATGGAGACAGTGATTTTCTCTGTAGCTGTCTTAATTGGAATGGTGACGGGATTATCGGCTCTACAGGGCTTACTTACCTATATAACGCTTGGGTTGCCAGCTGGGCTATTTATCTTACTAGCGGCGAATGTGAAGTTTTTGATGGTTGGTTTTTTTGCCGAATACTACTTAAGTGCCAACATGAATAGCATGTCCCCTATATTGGCGGCAACTGAAATGGAAAAAATGAATGTTTTCTCCTTTCAGCTACTAATCTATGCACTGGTCTCCTGCCTATTTCTATGGCTTTCATTGGTTCTCTATAAACGGAGAAAGCTGGAACATGTATCGCAAGCCTTTGTGTTCCCCTTGATTAAACCGGTATTTAAATATGGTTTAACGATAAGCATGATGCTTTTTTCCGGCTTTTATTTTAGTCAAACAACCGGGAAAATCGAATGGGTCGTGTTCGGCTATGTGATTGGATCCATAATTGGCTATTATTTAGGCGATCTCGTCTTGCAAAAGACTTGGCGGGTCCGGTTTTCTTTTAAAGGGTACATCACCTTTATGGTGAGTGTCATCGCTCTTTCCATCCTTCTAAAGTTAGATCCGCTTTCGTATGAGTCTAAGGTGCCTGATAAAAAGATGATCAACCAAATATATATAGGGAACCATTCACCTATATATTATGAAGATGAGGATTCAGGGAGTTCAATCTATCTAAAAGAAAACGAAAATATCTCAGCTGTACGTTTGTTACATCAGCAGATTCTTGAAAAGGGTAAGATGGAGAGCGTCGCAGATCCTAATCCTGAAAACTCCGTGTTTCTTATATACGAACTTGAAAATGGAAGACATTTAGCGAGGGAGTACCATTTGCAAAATTATGAGTCGTATATGCCGCTTTTAGCCAAAATCTATGAATCTAGCGAATATAAACAAACAGTGAATGAGCTGTTGCATGTACCGGTTGAAGAAGTTTCCAAAATGAAAATCAATGCCACCGGAGAAATGGATAAGTCCGTAATCATTACTGATAAACAGCAGCTTGCGGAAGCGGTTCAGGCGTTATCGGAAGACCTGAATAACCAGACACTCGCCCAAATGACGAAGACCTGGGGAGAATATGCATACATTGAAATTCTTCTCGAAAATAACAAGACCATCTATATGAATTGGAACTCTTCTTATCCTGCCTTCACAAATTGGATGGAACAAACGGGACAAGCTGAAGAGGCAAGATTAACGGCAAATGATATCTCTCATATTCTTGTAACGAAGACCGATTTTAATTTATATAGTACGTCCGAAGAAGAAATTGAACAAAAAGTGGAAAAGCAGTCGATTCTGTTGAAGATTGATCAGCCTGATGAAATAGAGATGGCCATCGAAAACAGTCAATTGGATTATGGGGAAGGAAAGTATACAGCTGTTTTTTATTATAAGGATAGCCGAGATTTTGAGATAAGGACTTTTTCTGGTGACCATGTTCCCGATTTTATTTTAAACCACTTTGAATGAATAGAAAGGGAGGATGAATTTGAAGAAAGGACATAATGAAGCTGAAGGTTTCACCAGGGTTTATCATTCATTTTATAAGCGAATCTATTACATTGCTTTATCCATCATCAAATGTCCATATCTCGCCGAGGATATTACTCAGGAAACCTATATAAAAGCCTATACTAAACGTGATACGATCAAGGATGACAGAAAAATGGGGGCATGGTTAGCCTGCATCGCCACGAGGACGGCCATTGATTTTTCGCGTAAGCAAAAACGGGGAAGCCATTTGATTCAGCAGGAAATGATGGATTGGTTGGAAAGTCAGCCCTGTAGTCAAAATGAGGTAGAAGATGCCATGGATTTATGGACATTAAAAGAAGACATCATCCACGTCTTATTTAAATTATCCCATAAACAGCGGGAAATACTATTGCTTAAGGTGAATGGCGGGTTAAAAGAACGTGAAATCGCCATGGTGCTCAACATTAAGCAGGCGACGGTTAAAATCAATCTGTATAGGGCAAGAAAACAATTAAGAAATGAGTTGCAAAACAAGGAAATTGCATAAAAATCAACGGGATGGTGCCCAATTGCTACTTCCATTTATATTTTTTATTGAACGGTTTACGTAAGTTATTCTTACTTTAAGGAAAAAATATGCAAAAGGGGGGAGATGGATGAAAATCAGTCAAGTTTATTATCTACTAGTCATCATGGCGGTTTTCATGGCGGGTTGTAAAGATGAAGAAGGTTCTACTCATTCTTCAACTGCGGATGAGGGGATCACTTCGAAGCAGGGGACCCACGCATCAGTAGAGGGAGCCACGTATCCTCTTGAAGAAATGGAGAGTTTGTCAAACAAAATGGATGTCGCATTCACAAGCCAAAATCGTTCGAAATGGCAGAATGAAAATCAGGCAGTCATGAAACGTTGGAAACAATTGCATGATCAAGTAGGGATAGCGAATGAGGAGTATTCGGCGGTAGAAAATGAGCTGAAAATGATAGAGGCTGAGCTTCAAAAAGAAGAGGCAAATGAAGCAAAACTGAAATCAATGATGAAGGAAGCAAAGGTGAGAATCGATTTACTTAAGCTGACATTAAAAGAATGATGTGGGGCGAACTAAAGTTTTCCTAAACGATATTTTGGGTATAGAAAAGGAAAGAAAGGATGATGAATCATGAAAAAACTCCTAAAACGAGCAGTCATTTTTGCCGCTCCTTTAATCTTTAAAGAAGTCAAGAAACGTTGGAAAAAAAAGCGTAATCAAAAAGCCATGAAGGCTGGTAGGATAAGTAACTAGCAGACTCAACATCACATTATAAGCACCAGGGGAGAAGACGCTGATACAGCGTCTTTTGTTTTTTATTACTCCTTTCATTTCTTGGATTCATTCACCTCTACATCTTTCGTTCATATCGTGTTAAAATAGTAAGGTTGATTGAAATGGATACCGGAGTAGCGAAGGTATAAGCCTTATGATATATTTTTCGTACATATATTGTGTATGTTCAAGACTTTTGCATACTAGGAAAGGTTGACATTCCAATGTGAAAAAAACGATTAGGTTCTCTATACATGCTATGTGACAATTCCAATAATGAAAGGAACATATTATGCCTACTTTAAAAGATGAGGTCCATTCAAGACGGACTTTTGCAATAATTTCCCACCCGGATGCCGGGAAAACTACATTAACAGAGAAACTACTACTGTTTGGTGGCGCGATTCGTGATGCCGGAACAGTTAAGGCTAGAAAAACAGGAAAGTATGCAACGAGTGACTGGATGGAGATTGAAAAGCAGCGGGGAATCTCCGTTACATCTTCGGTCATGCAATTTGATTATGACGATTTCCGTGTGAATATCCTGGATACACCAGGTCACCAAGATTTCAGTGAAGACACATACCGCACACTGATGGCTGTAGATAGTGCCGTAATGATTATCGATTCGGCAAAAGGGATTGAAGATCAAACGGTTAAATTATTCAAAGTATGTCGGATGAGAGGCATTCCGATTTTTACCTTCATTAATAAAATGGACCGTCAAGGGAAAATGCCACTTGAATTGCTTGCTGAACTTGAGGAAGTGCTTGGTATTGAAACGTATCCAATGAACTGGCCGATCGGGATGGGAAAAGATTTCGTAGGTATATACGATCGATTCAATAACCGCATCGAACAATTCAAGACGGAAGGACCGGAACGTTACCTTACTTTGAATGACGAAGGTGAACTTGATGGAGATCATATATTGAAGGAATCACCGTTATATGAGCAAACATTAGAAGAAATTATGCTGTTGACGGAAGCCGGAAACCAGTTCTCGGAAGAGAGAATTGCTAATGGTCAACTAAGTCCAGTATTTTTCGGTAGTGCGTTAACGGCGTTCGGTGTCCAAACATTTTTAGATGCTTATCTCCAGTTTGCACCTGAGCCACAAGCTCGTATGACCACTTCAGGTGAAGTGAATCCTGTCAGTGAAGAATTTTCCGGATTCATTTTCAAGATTCAAGCGAACATGAATCCGAAACACCGTGACCGGATTGCTTTCCTCCGCATTTGTTCAGGGAAATTCGAGCGTGGAATGAATGTAAACTTGAGCAGAACGGGCAAACCAATCAATCTTTCGTCTTCTACCCAATTCATGGCGGATGACCGGAACACCGTGAATGAAGCCGTGAGCGGAGATATCATTGGTCTGTATGACACTGGGAACTATCAAATTGGTGATACGATTACGACAAGTAAAGATATGTATCAGTTTGAACGTTTACCTCAGTTTACCCCTGAGCTTTTCATGCGGGTAACGGCTAAAAATGTTATGAAGCAGAAACATTTTCATAAAGGTATTAATCAACTGGTCCAAGAAGGAGCGATTCAGCTCTTCAAAACGGTCCGTATGGAAGAATATCTTCTCGGTGCCGTTGGTCAACTTCAATTTGAAGTATTCGAACACAGAATGAGAAACGAATACAATGTTGAGGTAATGATGGAGCGTATGGGTAGCAAAATCACCCGTTGGGCAGAAGATGAAAAACTCGATGAAAATCTGCACAGTTCTAGAAGCATACTGGTCAAAGACCGTTATGATAAATATGCATTTTTGTTTGAAAATGAGTTTGCATTACGTTGGTTCCAGGATAAGAATCCGGATGTGACTTTATATAACCCAATGGATTTAAAATAAGGTTGAGCCCGTGGATCATAAACACGGGCTTTTCTCATAGAAATCAATAGTGATTAGTTTTTCCTATAGTTATGTCTTCAGCTTAGAGAATAAATTCGAAAAGGACATCTAAGGATCATCACGTAACTGTAATAAAGGGGAAGACTTAAGGATAATGCATATGAATAGAATCGTAGAAGGTATTCGTGCAATTTGGTGATACTATGAGCACCGTATAGAATAAAATTCCTTTGACAATATTGAAAAACTTATATATATTTATACCTATGCTTTAGTGCTTAAAAGCGTCTAAGTGAAAGTGAGTGCGAGCGATTCTTACCTCGAGAATATTTAACTTGAAAGCGGTGAAAAATATCATGCGTCTTGAAGATGCGAAGCTTAAGCTCTCATTGCCCGAAGCACTCGGTGTTTTGGCCATTCTATTATTGATTATAGCAACTGGAATTATACATTATGGTTTGGATCCTCATATTCCAATTATAGTAGCTATCCTTTTTTTATTTGTTTATGGGAAAGTGAAAAAGCTTCCATTTTCAATCATGGAGTCAGCTATCGTCAAAGGGGCGGTCTCCGGTATGGGAGCCATCTATATTTTCTTCTTTATTGGAATGTTAATTTCAATCTGGATGGCGAGCGGAACAATTCCGACCATCATGTATTATGGATTTGACTGGATTTCTGGTGAATCCTTTTATGCAGTGACATTTCTGGTGACATCGCTTCTCGGATTGTGCATCGGGAGTTCACTCACCACCTCGGCTACGATAGGTGTCGCTTTCATCGGAATGGCGGCGGCCATGGATTTATCGCTGGCCATCACGGCGGGTGCCATTATCTCGGGGGCCTTTCTTGGGGATAAAATGTCACCACTTTCCGATACAACGAACTTGGCATCGGAAACAGTGGGCGTATCTTTGTTTGAACATATTAAAAATATGCTTTGGACGACACTTCCGGGATTTATTATCACGCTGGTTATCTTTTTCTTCCTTTCCCCTGATATCAATATAGCCCGGATAGAGGAAATAGAAGTGATGAGCCGTACGTTGAAGATGGAAACGAATATCAGTATATGGAGCTTGCTTCCATTTATCATCGTTTTAGGTATGGCTTTGAAAAAGATATCAGCCATCCCGACTTTATCTGCAGGAATCGTTTCCGCAGCAATCATTGCCTTTTTACAAACACCGGGTCTTACTGTTCCGAAGCTAGCTGATATTCTATTTAGCGGTTTCGTCCTCGATAGTGGGATGGAACAGCTGGATTCCATTTTATCCCGGGGTGGCATTGAAAGCATGATGTTCTCGATTTCTCTCGTTCTATTGGCATTGGCCATGGGTGGACTTTTATTTGAATTGGGCATTATCCCATCTATTCTTAGTAGCATTCAGGATTCGCTGACGAGTGTTTCGAAGTTAATTGCCGCAACTGTTTTTACAGGAATCAGTACCAACTTCCTTGTTGGGGAGCAATATTTATCGGTGTTGTTGCCGGGGAAGGCTTTCCAACAAAAGTATGATGATCTGGGATTGCATCCTAAGACACTGGCACGTGTGCTTGAAGATTCAGGAACGGTAGTGAATCCACTTGTACCTTGGGGAGTCTGTGGTGTCTTTCTGACAAAGGTACTGGATGTTCCGACCTTGGAGTATGCACCATTTGCTTTTTTCTGTTTACTCTGTCCATTACTTAGTTTGATCAGTGGATTCACAAAAATCGGCATTCATTATAATAAGTAAGAAAAAAAGCGGTGAAGAAAACGAATGGTTTTTCTTCACCGCTTTTTTACATTACAGACTCTTCTTTTGAAACAATACTCCATCCGTTCGCCAAAAGCTTATCTATATAATCTTCGATAGACAATTCCTCTAAATCTATGGCCACGGGTTTCATAGATACATAGCATTCATCTTTCTCATAATTAACAGTGACTTTTACGACCTCGTACCCATTATGATACTTAGCATCAAATCCAGGGTCCTCGATGATATCTCCTAGAAAGGGACGAAAGGATGATTCAAATGTTTTCATTACAACTTCGGATCTATTTTTTTCCTTATGTTCCTTGGAAGACGTTAAAAAAATGAACAGTTTAATTTTCATCAGTACCTCTCCTTTTCTAAAGTATAGTAAGCAGTAGCTACCCTTTGAAGTTCTTGAAATAGGAAAGGCTGCCCCAAATGTCACCTTTGATGATGTTTGGGTCAGCCCTTTTTTTGTTAAATTGGTTTTATCCAATTCACTTGGAAGAGATAATATCTTCCGTTGGAACCGTCGTAATGACTTTTTCTTTTTGTTCAAGCAAGTTCATTCTCATCACGACATTTTGGTAGATACCCATTGAAAGCATCAGTAGGAGTAAGGATGAACCACCATAACTGATGAATGGAAGGGTAATCCCTGTAATGGGAATGAGCCCCGTCACGCCTCCAACATTAATGCCCACTTGTATGCCTATCATGGAAGATATACCAATCAAGAGAAGGCTGCCAAATGGGTCTTTGCATTTTGCAGAAAGGATGAAGCCCCTTAAGACGATGAAACCGAGTGTCAACAGGACGAAAGCCACACCGAATATTCCTAGCTCTTCCGCAATGATGGCCATGATGAAATCGGTATGGGATTCGGGAAGATAGCCATACTTCTGTACGCTGTCTCCAAGGCCGACTCCCGTAAGACCGCCAGAACCGATTGCAAATAAAGAGTTCACGAGTTGATATCCGTCTTCTCCGGCTGTACCGAAAGGATCAGCGAATCCGGTAAAACGGGATACCTTATTCTCGGTGAAAATACTCGAGAAATTCCCTGTCACTAGTACGCCTAGAGCTACAAGGCCGATTAATAGCATCGTAAGTATAGATAGCTTAAAGATACTTTTAAAAGACATGCCAGACGAAAGGACCATGGTAACTGCAATGAGAAATATGACGGCAGCCGTTCCATAGTCAGGTTGAATGGCAATTAAAAAGCAAATACCAACGAGAAACCCGATCGGTGGAATGACGGCTTTATCGATGCTGTTGATTCGATCCTGTCTTTTACCGTAAATGGCGGCCAGATAAATAATCATGGCTAGCTTGGAAAACTCCGCGGGCTGAATGGATTTTGTTCCTATCTTAAACCAGCTCGTAGCATTACCCGCCGTATGGCCGAAGATGAATAGAAGTAAAAGGATACCAGCCATTCCAAACATCATACTCATTAAAAACGTTTTGTGCTTGTACATCTTATAAGGAAGAATCATCGTCACGATCATGGCAATGAATGAGATGATAAAGGCCGTTTTTTGTTTTTCAAAGAAGAAATCCATGGACAAGCCGTATCGAGCAACTGCAGTAATCATGCTCGAACTATAAATCATGACTAAACCAAACAGACAAAGTAATGTGACTGCGATGAAAATTGGGAAATCATATGCTTTAATAATTCTTTTCACTTGTGCGCTCACCTCGAATATGTATGCGCGAAAAATTCGCCTTCTTATATAGTAACGGAAAATCGGTTAGATAGATAATGATTTTAATCATTTACTAGAATTTAACCTTAAAGAATCGAATATAAACACCCGGTTTATTTAATGCACATGAATACTACTATTCTCTATTTTCGATAATCTGGTTGGATACTCCTTTTAAAAAACAATATTTTTCTTTTCATCCCTTGAATAATAGTAATAATTTGTAAAATAACTTACAATTAAGATAATTAAAGGGAGGGATAGGATGGGACATATATACTTTTTTACTGGTTTTCCAGGGTTCATTAGCAATCAGTTGATTAGGGAGCTTATAAAACGGGACGAGGCAGTAGATAAAGTCTATCTACTTGTACTACCTGAGCAAATGGGAAAAGCGGAAGCGGAAATCAAGACAATAGAAAGTGAACTGGACGGGGCAAAGGTGCTATTCCAATTAGTGATAGGAGATATCACGAAAGAGAACCTCAATATCGCTGTTCCGGAGAGTCAAAGTCTTCAACAAGAAATCACGCATGTTTTTCATCTAGCTGCGATATATGATTTGGCTGTCCCGGAAAAAATTGCTCAGCTAGTCAATGTCGTTGGTACGAAGCATGTGAATGAATGGGTCAAAGGGATCCCCAACCTTGTGCGTTATACCTATTTTAGTACCGCTTACGTTGCCGGTAATCGGGAAGGTGACCTGTTTGAACATGAACTTGTACTGCCGAAAAGCTTCAAGAACCATTACGAGCGGACGAAGTATGATGCAGAATTACTGGTCGAGCAATTAAAAAGCGAAGTACCCACAACAATCATCCGTCCAGGGATCGTGAAGGGACACTCCAAGACAGGGGAAACCATCAAATTTGACGGGCCATATTTTATCCTCAACTTCCTAGATCGTCTAAGTTTCCTGCCTATGTACCCATATATCTCGTCGGAAAGGGAGACCGTTGTCAATCTTGTGCCAGTTGATTATATTATACAGTCAACCGCTTATCTGGCATTATATAAAGAAGGTGTAGGTAAGACGTATCATCTAACCGATCCGAGTCCTTGTAAAGCCACTGAGATTTATGAACTTTTTGTTGGTGAATTATATAAGAAGAAACCAAAGGGTCATATGCCAATGGCGGTAAGCCAGGCCTTTTTATCGATCCGTCCTGTACGGACATATTTAGGTGTCGAAAAAGAAGCATTGGATTACTTCACATGGCAGGGACGATTCGATTGTACAAAAGCACAGGCTGATTTAGCGGGATCTGGAATTGCTTGCCCGAATTTCAAGGATGGCGTACCGGCCATGGTCGAATTTTATTTAAGAAACAAAAACGAAAAAAGATACCAGATAAAAATAAGGTGAAGCTAGGGGAGACATTATGGAAGAATTACATAAAAAGTGGGAAGTGTATTCTCCGGCAACAGGAAAGAAAATAGCGGAACTTGATGAAACCCCACTGGAGTCCATTCCTCAATTATATATAAAATCAAGGCAGGCTTTTCTGAATTGGTCTAAACTACCCATCGCCGAACGCTTGAACTATTTAAAGCGCCTTCGTTTTTTGATGGTGGAAAAGATGGATGAACTAGCAGAAACGATTTCGAAAGATACGGGGAAGGTCAAGATAGAAGCGCTTGTGGCAGATATCATGCCAACGATAGATGCGATCAAGCATATTGAAAAACATGCTGCAAAAGCCCTTTCGAGGCAGAAGGCATCAACCCCACTCATGTTAATTGGTAAGAAATCCTATATTGAATATATGCCACGTGGGACGGTCCTTGTCATTTCACCTTGGAATTATCCTTTCCAACTGGCGATGGTGCCGATACTGAATGCCTTAATTGGTGGAAATACGGTCATTTCCAAGCCTTCAGAGGTGACCCCTTTAGTGGGTATAAGCATGGATGACTTGTTTCAAGAAGCTGGTTTTCCGGAGGGCGTCATTCAATTTGCCCATGGCGGAAAAGAGCTAGGGGCGGCATTGACGGAACAAAAACCCGATTATATATTTTTTACCGGATCTGTAAGGACCGGTAAAATTATCGGTGAAGTGGCGGCTAAACAATTAATCCCCACTACGCTCGAACTTGGTGGAAAGGATCCGATGATCGTATTTGGTGATGCCAATTTGGAACGTGCTGTAAATGGGGCACTTTGGGGAGCTTTTACTAACAGTGGACAGGTGTGCATGAGCGTGGAAAGGGTTTATGTGGAAAGGACCGTTTATAAAGAGTTTCTGTCCTTGCTGAAGGAAAAGACGACTGCTTTAAGGCAGGGTACACAATTAACGGACGATGTTGGTTCGATGACGTTCCCGGCCCAGCTTGATATCGTTGCAGACCACTTGGATGATGCACTGAATAAGGGAGCCATCATGGAATCCGGCAGCATTCCGCATGACTGGAAAAAGGGAAGTACTTATTTCATCCCACCGACCATTTTGTCCAATGTCGATCATTCGATGAAAATCATGAATGAGGAAACATTCGGCCCAGTTCTTCCTGTTGTGCCATTCGATAGTGAAGAAGAGGCGGTTCGTCTTGCGAACGACAGTCAATATGGACTTAACTCAAGCGTATGGAGCATGGATGAGGAAAAAGCGAACCGGGTGGCCCGTCAGTTAGTGACAGGAGCGGTGACCATCAATGATGTCTTGATAACCGTTGCCAATCATGGACTGCCGTTTGGCGGGGCAAAGCAAAGTGGTATTGGCCGTTATCATGGGGAACAGGGAATGCGGATATTCTGCCATGAAAAAGCGATCATGCAGGATAAAGGGAAAAAGAATTCGGAAATCCAGTGGTATCCTTATGAAGGGAAATACCCAAGATTTTTATCGCTGTTCCAACATTACTTTTCAGCCAAGACCAATTGGATCAAATTTGGAAGAGAATATATGGAATTATTAAAGATTTCCAAAGAAAAACGAAAAAAATGATTGTTATTTTTGCGGGTAGCACGTATACTACTAATATACTTAATAACTGATTTTCCTTTAATCAAAGGGGAGTAGCGTTAGGGTTCGCCCTAAAACAAAGTCGTCATTACGTGAATGGAGACATTCATCGGCTTTGTTGACATGATTTCATGTTCAGCAAGACCTTTGCCTATACGGCAGAGGTCTTTTTATTTTGCCAAATGCCGATAGGGAGGAAAATACAAACTATTGGAGGTAAAATATATGGAAGTATCGTTATTATTGGAATATGGATGGGTCCTTCTTATCTTGGTCGGACTTGAAGGGATACTCGCTGCTGATAATGCAGTCGTCATGGCTGTCATGGTTAAGCATTTACCAAAAGATCAACAACGGAAAGCTTTGTTTTATGGATTGTTAGGAGCTTTTGTTTTCCGTTTTGCAAGTTTATTCCTGATTTCTTTCCTTGTCGACGTATGGCAAGTTCAAGCACTCGGTGCGCTTTACCTTCTCTTCATCGCTTTTCAGCATCTTTATAAGAAATATGCTGGTAAAGGCGAGGCTGAAGTCAAGAAACCTAAGAAACAATCCGGCTTCTGGATGACCGTCGTCAAAGTAGAAGTAGCGGATATTGCATTTGCCATTGATTCGATGCTGGCAGCCGTTGCATTAGCTGTTACACTTCCTGCTACAGGCTGGATGAAGGTCGGTGGAATTGACGGAGGACAATTTGCTGTCATGTTCCTCGGCGGGATGATAGGCTTGGTCATCATGCGTTTTGCAGCTAATGGATTCGTGAAGTTGCTTCATCAGCGTCCATCACTTGAAACTGCAGCCTTCTTGATTGTAGGTTGGGTAGGGGTTAAATTGGCCGTCTACACGCTAGCTCATCCTTCCCTCGGCGTCTTAGAACAGCATTTCCCTGAATCAACCCTTTGGAAGTCAATTTTCTGGGTTGTATTAGTTGGAATCGCGGTTGGTGCTTGGGTCATTTCGAGTAAAAAAGAGAAACAAATTCAAGAAGTATAAAAAATGTCAGGCGTGAAAGTCACGCCTGACATTTTTTTGTGCAATGAAAATTAATCATTTTGTGGAAAATGACCGCGTTACCCACAAAAAAATAATCCTATTTTCGAAATTTATGCTTAAGAGTCAAATATTAAATTAAAGTAATAAAAATGACAAATGTCCTATGAAACCATTAGAAAACTTCGATTTTTTTATTGAACTGTAACTTTAATGTAATAAACGAGAAAAAACTAAGCATTTTATCATGTTATATCGAAAATTTAATCTGTGATTTTCGGAAAATAGGTCTTTTGGAACTGTCATTTAGGCTTGCTCCCCTTAAGATTAAGATGTTGATGCATTATTTTGCATCAATAGGAGCGAGGTGAACAAATGCTTGGTTTGTTGTTTACAGCATTCAAAAAAAAGCGTTCTTTAGAATCGACCGTCTTGAAAATTCAACAAGGCGATTTAAGCCTTCGAAATGATACCATAGAATCATTCAAGCCTTTTATAGCTAAAACCGTCTCATCCGTTTGCAGACGTTACATATATGAAACAGATGATGAATTCAGTATTGGATTGATTGCATTTAATGAAGCAATCGATAAATATTCTCCTGAAAAAGGAAGTTCGTTACTGGCATTTGCAGAAACCCTTGTTAAAAGGAGGGTTATTGACTATTTGCGGAGCCAGTCAAGACGTAAAGAAATGACTGTGGATCTTGCAGTGGACGAAGAAAATAACCAAAACCAAAGTTATTTCGATGATAAAAATTCCATACAAGAATATGAAAAGCAATTGGAATCAGAAAAAAGAAGTGAAGAAATTCATCTTTACATAAATGAATTACAAGATTTTGGTCTGTCGTTTGACGATCTTGTCGAAGTTTCTCCGAAACATGCTGATGCTAGGAAAGGAGCAATCATGATAGCTAAAATGCTAATGGAAGATGACGAGTTAAAAGAAATCCTGTTTACCAAGAAACGTCTTCCTGTTAAGCAGCTAGAGGGTAGGGTGGAAGTGAGTCGAAAAACAATTGAACGGAACCGAAAGTATATCATTGCTGTGGCCATAATACTGAATGGGGATTTCCTGTACTTGAACGAGTATATTAAAGGGGTGATTAATGGATGAAAAAAGGAGTTGTTCTTTCTATAAATAAACGTTTTGTCACTCTTTTAACCCCTGAAGGCGAGTTCTTAAAAACTAAAAGGAAAGCCCGGCCCTATAAAGTAGGAGAGGAAATTACCTTTTCGACTGTTAAACCATCGTTTAATTTTTCTTTTTCCACCTTTCATTTTTCAGCAAAGAAAACCGTCGTGCTCAGCTTGACATCCAGTTTTCTTATTCTCATTTCCCTCCTTCCGTCATTGTTTTCTGACCATGTCTCGGCTTATATGACGATCGATGTGAACCCAAGTATTGAATTGGAACTTAATGATGAACTGGAGGTTCTCAAGCTCACTGGACTTAATGGAGATGGGAAGTTGGTGATTAGGGAAATTTCAAACTGGAAAGGCAAGAATGTTAAAACGGTCACGAATCGTATCGTGAAGACCACAAAACAACTTGGTTATTTGAAAGGGAAAAAACAAATTGTGGTTTCAACAACTTTATTGGATGAGAATAAAGAACTGGATAAGAACCTAAAATCAGAAATTAATAAAATCTCAACTCAGGATAATATCGCCCAAACAAAGCTGATAGTTATCCCAGCAACAGAAAGTGACCGCAAACACGCAAGGGAGCAGGGGATTTCTACCGGAAAATATGTGGAAAAGAAGCTCGAGGAAAAGGAGAAGGAAAAAGGGGACACAAGGAAACCGGTACAGGGAAGTAACGCGAATCATTCAAGACACAGTGAAAATAATAGTAGCAAACGTGAATTACATAAAAAAGAAGCCGGAACAATACCTGAAAAAAATAAAGAGCTCGAGCAAAAGGAAAAAGCGGTAAAATCTTTAAGGGCTTCAGTAGAAGAGTCAACCAGAAAAAAGGAAGAATCGCCTCAGAAAAAACAAAAGGTGAATAATCCTAAAGTAAAAGCACCAAAGCAGGAGCCATCAAAGCCAAAGCCACAAAAGGAAAAAGCGTCAAGGCCACAGCCACAAAAGGAAAAAGCACAAAAGCCAAAGTCACAAAAGGTGAAAGCACCAAAGCCACAGCCACAAAAGGAAAAAGCAGCAAAGCCACAGCCGCAAAAGGAAAAGGCAGCAAAGCCAAAGCCACAAAAGGTGAAAGCACCAAAGCCACAGCCGCAAAAGGAAAAAGCGCAAAAGCCACAGCCACAAAAGGAAAAAGCAGCAAGGCCACAGCCACAAAAGGAAAAGGCGTCAAGGCAGCAACTGCCAAAGGAAAAAGCACCGAAACAACCACCCCATAAAGAAAAAGCAACAAAACAAAATAGTGAACATTCCCCTAAGAAAAATGAAATCGATTTTCACCATAAATAGAGCCCAGCTAATAGCTGGGCCCTTATCCATTATATTCAGTTAGGTTAATTATTGACCTTTAAGCTGAGATTGTGCCTGCTGGACAAGTCGTTTTGTAATTTCTCCACCAACCGAACCATTTGCTCGGGCTGATGTATCTGAACCCAATTGAACACCGAATTCTGAAGCAATTTCATATTTAATTTGATCTAATGCCTGTTCAATTCCAGGCACAAGAAGTTTATTGCTGCTACTATTATTAGCCATTTTATTTTCCCCCTTATTGGTTCAGCGGTTTTTCCGCTGTAATTATAGTATGAGTAAAACGGTTGTTTTTACTTATAGGACGGATGTCAAATTTATTGGTAAACCTACCTTATTGTTGTAAGTAAGTCAGTTCCTAAAAGGTAATGGAAAAATCATCGAAAAAAGAGTACACTAAGATAGATTTTGTAACAATCATCGATTACGTAGAGTAAGAAAGGAAAACTGCATGGTTGCTATTAAAAAGCTATTATCAAAATTAACGCCAGCCCAACTTATCGTTGGTTATTACTTTATGGCCGTCAGTATTTCTACAATACTGCTTAGTTTGCCAGTTGCTCTAAAACCTGGAGTGAGATGGGGATTCATGGATGCACTTTTCACTGCGGTTAGCGCAGTAAGTGTGACAGGATTAACCGTAGTCAATACAGCTGACGTATTCAGTAACACGGGCTATTTCATCTTAATGTTCGTTCTCCAATTTGGCGGAATTGGCATAATGACACTTGGAACTTTTTTTTGGTTGATTTTAGGCAAGAAAATTGGGATCAAAGAAAGACAGCTGATCATGACTGACCAGAATCAGACTAATCTTTCGGGTCTTGTTAAGTTATTGATTCAAATTATAAAGATTTTTGTCGTAATTGAATTAATTGGAGCTCTTATTTTAGGTGTTTACTTCCTGAATTATTATCCAGATTGGAAGGCAGCCTTGGTAAATGGACTCTTTTTAGCGGTCAGTTCCACTACAAATGCTGGTTTTGATATTAGTGGTGTATCCATGATCCCTTTCAAAGGCGATTATTTCGTCCAATTTATCACGATTATCCTCCTGATTCTTGGGGCAATCGGATTTCCGGTCTTAATCGAATTAAAAGAGTTTTTGTCGAATAGTTCGCGTAGTTATAAGTTTCACTTTTCCTTGTTTACAAAGCTGACCTCGGTAACTTTTTTTGGTCTTATCATTGGAGGCAGCATCCTTATCTATCTCCTTGAAATCAAGGGCTTTTTTCACGGAAAAAGCTGGCATGAATCACTTTTCTACTCATTATTCATGTCGTCGAATACGAGAAGTGGTGGCCTTTCCACGATGATTGTTAGCGAGTTTTCGGAACCGACCTTATTACTGATGAGCATTCTAATGTTTATTGGAGCATCGCCTAGTTCTGTAGGTGGTGGCATACGGACGACGACCCTTGCTATCATGATTCTCTTTTTGTGGAACTTCATGCGGGGGAGAAAGTCCATTAAAGTATTCAAAAGGGAAGTGCATCCTGATGATACCCGAAAAGCAACGGCTGTCATGATAATGGGTTCCCTGCTATGTATCCTGGCGATTTTCGTTTTGACTATAAGCGAGAACTTCACTTTGATGCAGATCATTTTTGAAGTTTGTTCCGCTTTCGGTTCAGTAGGCCTTTCGATGGGCATTACTCCGGAATTGAGTAATGTGGGCAAAGTTGTCATTATGATAATTATGTTTATTGGTCGGGTTGGAATTACCTCCTTCCTCTATATCATCGGTCATAAAGAAGTTACAGAGAACTACCATTATCCTAAAGAGCGTGTCATAATTGGCTGATTATTAAATAATAAAGATGAACCTTTCCGTTATTGGAGAGGTTTTTTTGGTTAATAGCAGGAATTGCGGATATTTTATGGAATTTTACTTTAAAGAGATTATTTACCATATATAACCAAACCTTAAGCGAATCGGACAATAAATAAAATTATATTGTAAGTATGGGAGGTGTAAGGTTGAATAGCTATGTTGGCAGACTGGTTGTCCCCACCCTATTTTCCGCATTGCAACTACCCTATATAGTTTGGCTTTACGCTGAGTCACGGAAAGTCCCTGTAGTAGGAATATTCTATCTTGCCATTATTGCTGTCGTTGCATGGTTGTTAGGAGCCGTCTATGATAAAAAGCAAAGGACCATTGAATTGTTGAAAGATAGCGAAGGACGTTATCGCATTATTTCTAAATCCTCTAAAGAGTTGCTTAACAGCTTCAATGAAGTGATTTTTAAAACGGACGAAAAAGGGAAATGGCAATACTTGAATCCAGCATGGAAAATGATGAGCGGAAGGACTGTCAATGAATCACTGGGTCTCCATTTTTCCAAAGAAATAGATAAGACATCTTATCATCGTATTTTGAAAGCGTTTGCAAATTCCTTCCGTGAAGGAAAGCGATATTTCCGTGTCGACATTAAAATGAATAATCGAAATAATGAAGGGTCTTGGGTAGAAGCATTCGTTAAATTAGTCTATGACGACGGAGGTGAATTCATTGGGACGGCGGGCATATTATCGGAAATCAATGAAAGGAAACATGCAGAAGAAAAACTTGTAAGCCTGAATGAACATTTGGCCATTACCTCCAGCAAGTTATCTGCAGCTGCCCAACTTGCAGCTGGTATTGCCCATGAAGTCCGAAATCCTATGACTTCCATTTTGGGGTTTGTAAAATTAATCAAAGATGGGTCTGAAAACAAACAGGAATATTATGACATAATTTTCTCAGAAATTAACCGGATCGAGCAAATCCTCAATGAATTATTGTTACTTTCGAAGCCTAGTAAAACTGAATTTTCGGAAAAAAATCTAATCGGTATTTGCAATCATGTTTTAACGTTGTTGGAGACAAATGCTGTTCTTAATAATATCCAAATTCATAAAAACTTTGATGAAGACCCGATTTTAATTTACTGTGATGAAAATCAAATCAAGCAGGTACTAATTAACCTTATAAAAAATGCGATTGAGTCCATGGCGAATGGTGGTAACATTTTTGTCAATATTCAAGAAAAGGATCACGAGGTTTCAATAGGCATACTGGACGAAGGGGAGGGAATACCAGAACACTCGATTCAAAAAATTGGCGAACCATTCTTCACGACGAAATCGTCAGGTACGGGGTTAGGTCTTTCTGTATGTTTCAAGATCATTGAAAATCATGGGGGAAAAGTGTTCATAACAAGTGAGAGAGCAAAAGGAACGAAAATTGTTTGTATCTTTCCTACCTGCAAAACCAGTGAAAAAAAGGAGGTACCTTTTAAAATAATGAATCAATTTTCAGAAAATAAAATTTAATTATTGAAAATATTGTAAAAATAATAATATAATGGAAAATAATGAACATACCGACCAGTTAGTTAGTTAGTAAAAGGGAGGAATGAATGTGAATTTCGAACACACTCAAAAAGTGAAGGACTTAGAAAAAAAGTTAATCGGTTTCATGGAACAACATGTCTATCCAAATGAGGCCGTCTATCAAAAGGAATTAGAAAAACAAAACAGTCGCTGGAGTGCCATACCGCCCATTTTATCTGAATTGACGGGTAAAGCGAAGGAAGCTGGACTTTGGAATTTGTTTTTACCTGATAGTGAACACGGAGCAGGTTTAACCAATCTTGAATATGCACCACTTTGTGAAATCATGGGAAGATCCATGATAGGACCCGAAATATTCAACTGTAATGCACCGGATACGGGAAATATGGAAGTTTTGGTTCGTTATGGAACGGATGAGCATAAAGAACGCTGGCTTAAACCCTTGCTTGCCGGGGAAATAAGGTCTTGTTTTTCGATGACTGAGCCTGAAGTGGCCTCTTCCGATGCAACTAATATTGAATGCAGAATTGTAAGGGAAGGTGATGAATACGTCATCAATGGTCGAAAGTGGTGGTCATCTGGGGCTGGAGATCCGAGGTGTAAAATTGCCATTGTCATGGGTAAGACCAATGCCGAAGCACCCAAACATGAGCAGCAATCGATGATTCTGGTGCCGCTAGATACACCCGGCGTCAAAATTGAACGTATGCTTTCTGTTTTTGGTTATGACCATGCTCCACATGGACATGCTGAAATCACATTTACTAATGTCAGGGTCCCTTCTGAAAACATCCTCTGGGGTGAAGGGAAAGGATTTGCCATTGCTCAAGGAAGACTCGGACCTGGCAGGATCCATCACTGCATGAGGCTAATCGGTGCAGCTGAAAGAGCACTTGAAGAATTATGTAAGCGCATACAAGAACGTGTAGCATTCGGTAAGCCTTTGTCGAAACAGGGGGTGATCATGGAGTGGGTGGCCGATTCGAGGATTGAAATTGAACAAGCCAGACTTTTGACTTTAAAAGCTGCTTATATGATGGATACTGTTGGAAATAAAGAAGCGAAAGCTGAAATAGCCATGATAAAGGTAGTAGCTCCCAATATGGTATTGAAGGTGATAGACCGTGCAATCCAAGGCTTTGGTGCTGCAGGGGTTTCAGGTGACTTCCCGCTTGCTGCCCATTGGGCCAATGCTAGAACATTGCGGCTAGCGGATGGCCCAGATGAGGTACACCGTCAACAGGTGGCTAAAATCGAACTTCGTAAGTATCAAAAGGATGAGGTGAAAATATGAAAATAACCGAGTTATTCGACTTAACTGGAAAGACGGCGATAATTACTGGCGGTGGAAGGGGATTGGGCGAACAGATAGCGACCGGTTTTGCCGAGGCTGGGGCCAATGTCGTCCTGTGTTCAAGAAAGAAGGCCGCATGTGATGAAGTTGCAGCCCGCATGGAGGAACTTGGCGTAAAGGCGCTTTCCTTTAAATGCGATATCACAAATCCTGCCGACGTACAAGAAGTCGTGAATGAAACGGTCCGGAAATTTGGCTCCATCGATATCTTGGTGAATAATAGCGGTGCATCCTGGGGAGCATCGGCCATCGACATGCCCCTTGAGGCCTGGAACAAAGTGATGAATGTGAATGTAACGGGTACCTTTATCATGTGCCAGACTGTTGGCAGGATCATGATTGAGCAGGGATATGGAAAAATCATAAACATCGCCTCGGTTGCCGGTCTGGGCGGTACGAATCCAAACATACTGGATGCCGTTGGCTATAATACGAGCAAGGGAGCGGTCATAACCTTGACAAAAGATTTAGCCGCTAAATGGGGTCAACATAATATCAACATAAATGCGATAGCCCCGGGTTTCTTTCCCACAACCATGACGAAAGGCGTGCTAGCTAAAGGGGAAAGTCCTATTCTCGATTCCACTCCGCTCAAAAGATTAGGCAACGAGGATGACTTGAAGGGTGCTGCTGTATACCTCGCCTCAAAAGCTTCAGATTATGTGACGGGCAATATCCTGATTGTTGATGGCGGTTCTCATGTCATGTAGAAAATAGAATCAAAAATGGCTGGAGGGTATGTAATGAATAATAAAAGATGGCTGTCCGTTTATCCTGATTCAATCTTGAAGGAAATTGAAGTCCCTGAAGTCCCGGTGCAACAGATCCTCCAAAAGGCATTTGAGTCTTATCCAAGCAACACAGCGATCACCTTTTATGGGAGAAAGATTTCGTACAAAGAGCTCTTCTTTGCATCACAGGCTTTTGCTTCCGCCCTTCAAAAAAAGGGAGTGCAAAAGGGTGATCGAGTTGCCCTCATGCTACCTAACTGTCCTCAATACGTTATCGCCTATTATGGGGCCTTGACGGCAGGAGCAATCATTACCCAAGTCAATCCAATGTTGGTCGAAAGGGAGCTTCAGCAAATTCTACAGGATTCGGGAGCCGAGACCATTGTCGTTTTAGATGGATTGTATCCAAAAGTGAAGAGCGTACAGCCTAATGGGAATGTGAAAAATGTCATTGTAGTCAGTCTCCAGACATCTGAAGCAGATTTTCAACCCGATGTTGCTTTTGACCAGTTTTTGAAAACGGGTGACGGTAACATAATCCCTGTTTCATTTGATTCTGTAAATGATATAGCCGTCCTTCAATATACAGGAGGAACAACGGGACGATCCAAGGGTGCCATGCTGACGCATCGCAACATTTTGGCCAATGTCATTCAGTCTTATGAATTTTTTAAACATGAGTTAAAAATGGGAAGGGAACGAACGTTGACGGTCATCCCGCTTTTCCATGTGTTTGGGATGCAGTCTGCAATGAATTTGTCCATTTATACTGCGGGGGATTCGATTATGCTCCCTCGTTTTGAAATAGAAGAAGTACTTGAAACAATCAAGCGTGAACAGCCAACTACTTTTCCAGGTGTACCGACAATGTACGTCGCTTTGACGAATCATCCTAAAGCCGAAGAATACGGCATGGATTCTATACACCTTTGTAATAGTGGCAGTGCACCGATGCCCGTTGAGTTGCTTCGTGAATTCGAGAGGAAATCAGGTGCGAAGATATTGGAAGGATATGGACTTTCGGAAGCATCCCCAACCACACATTGCAATCCGGCGTTTGCTGAAAGAAAGCCAGGGAGCGTGGGGATTGGTTTCCCATCGACGGATTATAAAGTAGTGGACCTGGGGGAGGGATTGAGTGAAGTATCACCAGGAGAATTGGGAGAACTGGTGGTTAAAGGCCCACAAGTGATGAAAGGGTACTGGAACATGCCGGAGGAGACAGCGGTCACATTGAGAGATGGATGGCTTTATACGGGGGACATCGCCAAAGTGGATGAGGATGGATATCTCTATATTGTAGATCGGAAAAAGGATTTAATCATTGCTAGCGGATATAACATTTATCCGCGTGATGTGGAAGAGGTACTTTATGAGCATCCAGCCGTCCAGGAAGCGGTGGTAATCGGAGTTCCAGATGCGTATAGGGGAGAAAGCGTAAAAGCGGTACTTGTTCTTAAAAGTAACCAGGAAACCAGCGAACAGGAAATCATCGATTATTGCCGGAAAAACTTATCGGCTTATAAAGTCCCTCAATTAGTTGAATTTCGAGATGCACTTCCAAAAACAAATGTCGGGAAGATTTTAAGGCGCGCTTTAAGAGAAGAAATGACTAGGAAATAAGAAGAGGCATGATTGTACGAAAGCCTATGGTATCAATTCAACTGATAGTTTAACAGAATGCGGGGATTACACACATGAAAGATAAAATGACGGAACATGGCATACGCTTATTCGAACAGAAAGGCTTCAGCGAAACGTCCATTCAGGATATTGTCGAATCGGTAGGGGTGACAAAAGGAACGTTTTATTATTACTTTACAAGTAAAGAACAGCTACTGATGGATATTCATCTCGCTTATATCAATGAACTGCTAACTGGGCAGGAAACGATTCTTCAGGATACTAGTAAAGGATGTAAGGATAAGCTGTTCGATATGGTTTATATGCTTTTAAAAAGCATCAAGTCCAAAAAGTCGAGTGCAACCATCTTTTTCCGCGAAATGAAAAACCTCAGCAAAGATAAATTGGATCAAATCCTTCCGAAGCGGGATGAATTCCGCAATAAAATAGAAGGATTGTTGATAGAGGGGGGCAAACGGGGGGAATTCCGTTCTACTCTTGATACCTCTATTATCTCATTTGCCATTTTGGGTGTGGTCAATTGGAGTTATCAATGGTTCGACCCTGATGGAAAAAAGACAGATCGGGAAGTAGCCGAAATATTCATGGAAATGATTTTACATGGAATTAATGAATAAACGAGTTAAAAAGGGAGGGTGACTCAATGTCGACCAATAAGATACAGTCGATATCGGTAATCGGGGCAGGACAGATGGGACATCAAATTGCGATGCTTGCTGCCCTAGGCGGATTCAATACGGTATTACAGGATGTCCAGGACACTGCTTTGCAATCGGCAAAGGAAAAGTTAGAGGCAATCATGAATAAATGGGTGCAAAAAGGAAAGCTGAGTGAAGACAGTAGATTGGCAGCCTTCACCCGTCTTCAATTTACGACCGATTTGAATAAAGCCGCCAGCAATGCCGATTTGATTATTGAGGCAGTAGTCGAAAAAATTGAAGTGAAGCAGGAAGTCTTCGCTAAGCTAGAGCAATTTGCACCGGCAAACACCATTTTTGCGACAAATAGTTCGACTATCGTGAATAGTTTACTTTCCGGGGTGACGAACCGTCCGGATAAGTTCATCAATATGCATTTCTTTTTCCCGCCTCTTGTCATGGATTGCGTGGAAGTGGTCATGAGTGATCAAACATCCGAAGAAACAGCGAAGCTTGCATTAGAAGTCACGGAGAAAATGAATCGGACAGGCATTTTACTACGCAAGGAAATTTCCGGGTTCGTCGCAAATCGCATATTGGGGGCGTTGCAACGGGAAGCCCTTTATTTATATGAAGAAGGGATAGCGGATTATAAGGACATCGATTTGATTTGCCGTAAAGCTTTAAGTCACCCCATTGGCCCATTTGAATTGATGGATTTGTCTGGTATTGATGTGGGTTACTACGTTATGCAGCAACGTTATAAAGAAACAGGTAATCCAGAAGATAAACCTAATGCCTGTATAGAGGAAAAGGTGAAACAAGGTAATTTAGGAAGGAAAACTGGAAAAGGCTGGTACGACTATACAAATCAAGGAGTGAAGAATGTATGACAAACTTAGTGAGAGTGGAAAAAGAAAATCAGCTTGCGATTGTGACAATTGATAATCCGCCGTTGAATGTGATCAGCAGACAGGTATTTCAAGGGTTGTCCGAAGTTTTCACACAACTTAAAGATGATAATGAAATTGTTGCCGTGCTCATTACCGGGTCTGGAGATATGGCGTTTGCCGCAGGTGCGGACATAAAAGAATTCCCACAAATGATGGGCAATCCAAATATGAAGGAGACGGTAAGAGAAAGCCATGGGGTTTTAACTCAGATTGACCAATTTCCTAAACCGACCATCGCTGTTTTGAATGGAATGACTTTAGGGGGTGGATGTGAATTGGCACTGGCTTGTGATTTGCGTGTTGCCGAAGTAGGCGTGCAAATCGGTTTACCGGAAGTGAAATTAGGGTTATTTCCAGGAGCTGGGGGCACGCAGCGTTTGTCGAGACTTGTAGGAAATGCTAAAGCAAAGGAAATGATCTTTACTGGAGATCCACTTTCTGCTCAGGAAGCAGAAAAAATTGGGCTCGTCAATAAAGTCGTGGATGAGGGAAGCGCATTAAACGAGTCTAAAAAGTTGGCATCCCGAATGACGAGGCATTCATTACAGGCCCTATCAAGGATTAAGAAGGCCATCGATGAAGGGAGCGAATCGACACTTGAACAAGGGTTGGAGCTTGAAACGAATCTTTTTGAGGAAATCTTTCAAACGGAAGATGTGAAAGAAGGAGTTGCAGCATTTTTGGAAAAGCGGAAACCCGCGTTCTCCCATCGCTAAAAATTAGGAGGTATATTATGCATGAACTTAATGTGAACGTGCGTTTTTCTGAAACGGATGCATTGGGACATATCAATAACACCAGTTATTTTATTTATCTTGAAGAGGCCCGAATGAAATTCTTTGAAGCGCTGGGATTGGCCTCGAATATCGAAGACTGGAATTTCTTACTTGCTTCGACAAAATGCGATTTTATTACCCAAGGGTACTTTAACCAACTCTTATCCGTTCGAACATATTTGACAAAGGTAGGGACGAAAAGCTGTGAGATGAGCCATGATATTATTTGTTCGCAAACGGGAGAGACCATCGCAAAAGGAACGGCGATATTGGTTTGCTTTAATTTCGGGGAACAAAAAAGCGAACCCATTCCTGAAACGATTAAAGAAAGATTAGTCTCGCATATTGTCCATAGCTAGTTTACTAAAGTACGAGGGGTGAAGGGAACGATGGATGATACCATTCCTGTTCGTTCAGGGGAGGAGCTCGGTGTTAAAAGACTAGAGGCATTCCTCCAGGAAAAGATAGTGGATTTGCCAAATGATCCATTGGAAGTGCAACAGTTCTCGACAGGATATTCCAATTTGACCTATCAACTTAAAGTCGGTGAGTGGGAAGCAGTATTGAGGAGACCTCCACTTGGTCCGGTCGCTCCAAAAGCCCATGATATGAAACGGGAGTACCATATTCTTTCTTCCATCCATCCGTATTTTCAAGCAGCGCCTGAACCCATCCTGTTTTCGGATGATGTCTCGGTTGTGGGCTCCCCTTTTTTTCTAATGGAAAGAAAACATGGAATAGTAATAGATTCCAAGTTTCCTAAAGATATTGTCCCGACTGTGGAAAAGTGCCGTCAACTATCCACTATCATGGTGGATCAGCTTGCGGATCTTCATTCCATTCCATATGAAAAGACGGGATTAGCTCAAATTTCAAAGCCTGATGGATTTATGGAGAGACAGGTACACGGGTGGATTTCCAGATATGAACGGGCAAAGACGGATGAAATCAAGGAAGTGGGACCGCTCGTTGCTTATTTACAAAAGAATATGCCGCGTTATAGTCAAACCTCGATCATTCACTATGACTTTAAGATCAATAATGCGATGTTCAACCAGAATTTAAGCGAGATGGTCGGTCTTTTTGATTGGGAAATGTCGACGGTCGGTGATCCGCTGGCTGATTTAGGCGTTGCCTTAAGCTATTGGACGGAAAGTGGCGACCCAGAAATGGTCAAATCCGGTTTGGGCCAAGCATCGCTTACTACTATGGATGGTTTTTTATCAAGGAATGAATTTATCGAAGCCTATGCTGTGAGAAGCGGTAGAGACGTTTCTACCATCGATTATTATTTGACATTTGGCTATTTCAAGTTAGCTGTGATTCTTCAGCAAATCTATTATCGGTATGAATTGGGGCAGACCAAGGATATACGCTTTTCTTCATTGGGGAAAATGGTGAAAAGTTTAATTACTCATGCTGCCCACGTAGCCGCAAAGGAAGCCTGATTAGATGAAACAGACGATGCAGCATATACACTTGCTATTGAAAAAAGAAGAAATCAACAGGGACAAGCTTCTAGATGGGGAGAAAGTCGCCATCGTACTAGATGTGCTATTAGCAACCACGACCATCGTGTCTGCTCTTCATAATGGAGCGGAGCAGGTAATCCCTGTCCTGAGCCCTGCCGATGCCGAATTGAAAAGCAAAGATATGACTCAAGGGGAATGCCTCCTTGCCGGGGAAATGAGGGCCCAACCTATTGAGGGCTTCATCTATCCGAGTCCGACGCTGTTGAATAAGCTAGTTCAGGGTAAAACGCTTGTCTTATCGACAACTAATGGCACAGTGGCCCTACAAAAATCAAGTTCGGCCAAAAAGGTGTATATTGCCTCTTTACTGAATAATCCATCCGTTGCAGAAAAAATCAAAAACGTTCACCAAACGGAAACCATTGTTATTGTGTGTTCGGGCAATTCGGGTGAATTCAGTATGGAAGATTTTTATGGGGCCGGCCATTTGATTCATTGTTTGGTCAATGGGACACAAGATGCGTTCCTGTTAAATGATGCAGCGAAAGCAGCATGTGCCTTTTATAGCACGAATATCAACAGTGCCTTTGAAATCCTCCAAACTTCGCATGTTGGTCAGCTGTTTGAAAATCATGATTTAAATGGCGATTTGAGGTTGGCAACTCAAAAAGGGTCGATAACCCTTGTTCCGGAGTTGATAAATGGAAAAATACAAACTGTGAAGAATAGGCAGCAGAGATAAAGGGTCGATAAGGTAAGAAGAAAGGTGTGAAACAATGAGATTCTCACAATCCATTGCTGTAATAACAGGTGCGGGTTCGGGTATTGGGAAAGCGACAGCATTAAGGTTAACGGATGAGGGTGCACAGGTTTTATTAGTAGGAAGGACGAAAAGGAAGCTGAAAGAAGTGGCGGCTGAGATCAATGCCCGCCATACTATCCCGCTGGCTGACATTTTTCCTGCTGATGTTACGGATGAGGAAGACGTTAAAGAGCTGGCCATGTATGTTACCGAACAATACCGGGATCTTCATATTTTGATAAACAACGCGGGAGGATCGAGGTCCTCCAAACTTTTAGATACCTCCACAGAAGTATGGGATATGATCCAAGATGTCAATTTAAAAAGTGTCTTTCTTGTCTCAAAATATTTAGGGAAGGTGATGAAAGAAGCGGCAAGCCATGAACTTGACTCTGCCGGCAATCGGGCCATCGTCAACACGGCCTCACTATCCGCCCATCAAGCAGGGGCCCATATCCCGCATTACAGTTCTGCTAAAGCTGGTGTACTTAGTCTGACGAAGTCATTGGCACTTGAACTGGCTCCATACGGAATCCGGGTTAATTCGGTATCACCGGGATTCATTGAAACTCCATTAACGGAGGATGGCTTGCAGAATGAGAAATTCCTGAAGTCGATACAAAGAAACACGGTCCTCGAAAGAGTAGGGAAGGCAGAGGAAATCAGTAACGTCATCGCATTTGTCGCTTCACCTGAAGCCTCATACATGACAGGCACCGATATCTTAGTGGATGGTGGATGGTTAATCAAATAAAGGGGGATGAAGACATGTTAAGAGAACATTTATTAACGGAGGTTTCCAATCATGTATTGCTGGTGACTTTGAACCGCCCTGAAAGCTTGAATGCCTTTAGTCCGGATATGATAGCGGACTTAACCAATACGATTGTTGATGTTCGGCAGAATTCTCAAATAAGAGCCATCGTAATCAGGGGAGCCGGACGGTCATTCTCCGCCGGAGGGGATGTCAAATCGATGGGCCAGGCCACTGCCGTACAACTGTATGACCATGTCGGTAAACTGAATGATTGTATATTGGCGATGGATTCCTGCGAGGTTCCCATAATCGCCGCGGTACACGGATTTGCTGCAGGGGCCGGTTTTAATTTGGCACTTGCTTGCGATTTAATCGTGGCTGCAGAGGATAGCCAATTTGCTATGAGTTTTTCAAAGGTAGGGTTAATTTCGGATGGAGGTGGTTCATACTTTTTACCGAAATTAGTGGGCCCGCATCTTGCCAAACAACTCTTTTTCTCGGCCGAACCGATTTCGGCCGAGCGTTTACATCAGTTAGGCGTTATCAATCATGTATTTCCATTGAATCAACTTGAAGAAGAAGTGTTAAAGATAGCCGACAAGCTGGCACATGGGCCAACAAAAGCCTATGGAATGATGAAAAAACTTGTGAGTCATTCGTTTACGGCTTCACTTGAGGAAATTCTTGAACAGGAACGGATTACCCAAACCCTAATGGGGACAACTGAAGATCATATAGAAGGGGTTACTGCATTCAAAGAGAAACGAAAGCCGAAATATACGGGGAACTAATAGAGGGGGAAGAAGATGAAAGCCATACAATTTGAAGCCTACGGTGGACCTGAAGTTCTAAAGTTGACAGAAAAGGAAAAACCGACGCCTACCGGATATGAAGTATTGATTGAAATTGACTGTGTCGGGGTCAACTATGCCGATACAGCCCGGCGGGAAGGGCAATATGTCGTACCAACGCCGCTCCCGTTTATTCCAGGTGCAGAAGTGGCAGGGGTTGTGGTGGAAGTAGGAGAAAAAGTAACCAAGATCAAGGCTGGAACTAGGGTTGTGAGTTTGATTGAATCAGGCGGCTATTCCGAATATGCCTTGTCCAATGAATTCTCCGCAATTCCATTACCGGATGAAATCTCTTTCCATGACGCGGTTGCTTTACCCCTACAAGGGCTAAGTGCGTATCACATCTTAAAGACGATGGGACGCCTGCAGGCTGGGGAAGTGGTACTTATCCATGCAGCAGCCGGGGGCGTTGGGACGCTTGCTGTCCAGCTTGCAAAGATTTTCGGGGCAGGGAAAGTAATTGCCACAGCTAGCACCGAAGAAAAATTGGAACTCGCAAAAGAGATGGGGGCGGACGTACTCATTGATTATACGAAAGAGGGATGGGAGCTCGAAGTGAGAGAGGCGACAGACGGTAAGGGCGTGGATGTTGCCCTTGAAATGGCAGGAGGGGACATTTTCAATAAGACCCTGAAATGTCTGGCTCCTTTTGGTCGCATAGTCGTTTTTGGCAATGCTAGTCGTGAGCTATATACGATGAATCCTCAGAATTTAATGCGCCGTAATCAATCCGTCATAGGTTTTTTCCTACCCCAGATCATGAAAAGGCCGGATTTGCTTGTACCGAGTATCGAAGAGCTTTTCTCTTATGTAGCCTCAGGTAAACTAAAGATGACCATCGGAGGTATTTATCCAATCGAACAGGCAGCGGCGGTTCATGAAGAAATGAACGCGCGTCAAACGAAAGGGAAATTGATTTTGCAGATTAAATAAGGAAAGAGGGTGTCCTGGAAGTTTCAGGATACCCTTAAATTTGCGAGAGCTTAATCCGTTTCGGAGCTGACATCTTTATCGGGATGGAAAAAAGGGGCTTGAGGATCTCGTTTGGCTTCTAATAGTTCCCGATTTTCAGTCGAGTTCCAGCCAATATCATTTGTCGGGTGGACCCATTCATCACCAGCCATGATTTCCGGGTCTGTATCCTCATTCCAATTTTCAAGCGGTGAATTGTCTGAGGCGTACTTACTGTCCCCGATGACCACTCCATACTCATTCACAAATGGTGCTTCTGGTTTTATTCCAGTGTTCTTGAAGCTAGGTGCATTGATTTGATGTGGCTGAGTATCTGATAAAATTGGGTTATCGAGTTTTTTCTTCATTATATCCTCCTCCGTTTTTAGTCTTAATGTACGCGAATGACGATATATTATCCGTGAATAATTTTGAACGGAATTACCCCATTCTATAATGTTAACTTTTTTTATAGAGGTGGAATGAAAATGAAAAGGAAAGCCAATGTTGATGGGGCTGTAAAAGCCAGTAAAACGCCGAAGAAGAATCAAGGAATAGATGAATTTTCAAATGAATTTGCAGCCGATGAAAATGTCATGAAGGGTGCAAACCGTAACTCTAAACAAGGCAGAAAAGGAAGAAGTTAAATGAATAAACAAACACGTAAACAACCAGAGAAAAAAGATAAGGCCCAGTACGTACGAACGGAATTCGGTATGGAATTTAGTGAAGATATGAATGCAACCGAGATCTATGAAATACTGGCCGCGAAAAATAACAAAAAGTAAATAAGGACGGACCCCACAAACAGGGGTCCGTCCTTATTCTTATTGTATTGTGCTTTCAGCCTTAGATAGTGAAAAGATACGAGAACCTTTACCACTTGGATCAAAATAGGCAAGCATGATGGAAGGTTGTTCAATTATGGTCCCATCCGTTAAGTAGGTTTCTAAATCAAACGGAAGTTCTTCAATCAAGGTATGCTTATATATTTCCTTTTCGTTCAGTTGTAAATCCCTGAAATCGGTTCCTAGGTGCTCGGGATGCTTAAGAATTTCTTCATAAATCTTAGAACGGCCATGTTTATCTAAAGAGGCTTCCCACCAAGGTTTACGTGGCTTATATTTTTGATTCTTAAAGTAATCCAATTTCATGAGACCGATGACATTATTCAATTGATCGGTTTCCCTTTTAATCAAAAATAGCTCTAATCGCTTGAATAAATCTTCAAGCTGATGCCCAATGCGTGACCAGCCCTGCTCATCCCAATAGGTGCCGAATTCCTGGAAGAAGTCGAATGGGGAGGTAAATACCGTTTCTACAAGGAACTCGGTTGTATGGTTCATTCGATGATCGTTCCAGTATTTTTCAAGGACATCTTCGACTTGTTTAATGCGGACAATATCATCAAAGGTTAAAACATTGTTTCCCAGGATTTCGTAAGGGGCATGATCACTGTAAATATAATCGTGTTCATCCGCTCTAATGCGCAGCCCAGTGCCACGCAACATTTTTAAGAATCCGAGTTGCATCTCTTCGGGGCGTAGTGCAAAAACATCATTGAAGGTCTTTCTGAATGAAAAATAATCTTCTTCAGGCAGGCCAGCAATTAAATCGAGATGCTGATCTATTTTCTGTCCGTCTTTTACCATCGTGACAGTTCGGGTCAACTTTTCGAAATTCTGTCTTCTCATCACGAGATCATTTGTATGATCATTCGTAGACTGTACACCGATTTCAAAACGGAACAATCCGGCAGGCGCATGATCGTTCAAGAATTGAATGACTTCCGGGCGCATGATGTCAGCCGTGATTTCGAACTGAAAAACGACTCCAGGTTGATGCTCATCAATTAAAAACCTGAACATCTCCATCGCATAGCTCCGGCTAATGTTAAATGTACGATCGACAAACTTAATCGTTCTTGCCCCATTATCCATCAAATACCTGATGTCTTCTTTAATTTTTTCGCGGTCAAAATAGCGCACACCCACTTCAATCGATGATAGGCAGAACTGACAGCTGAACGGACAGCCACGGCTTGTCTCGATATACGTCACCCGTTTGGATATCTCATTACGATCTTCCTCTAAACGGTATGGTGAGGGAAGGGATTTCAGGTCCACCTTGCCATTCTGGGGCTGAATCACCTTTTTACCATCTTGCCGATAAGCAATTCCACTAACTTTCTTATAGTTGTGTTCCCCTTCTATTTCGGAAAGCAGGTCCTTGAAGGTTACTTCCCCCTCGCCAATGACAATAAAATCAGCACCTGGAATTTGATCTAGCCAATCATGAACATCGTAGGTCACTTCAGGACCACCGAGGATGATAACCAGTTCAGGATTGATCTTTTTAAGCATCGCCACGACTTTCATGGTTTCTTCGATATTCCATATATAACAACTGAATCCGATTACATCCGGCTTTTTGGAATAGAGGTCGCCGACGATGTTCATAATCGGATCTTTGATGGTGTATTCCGCAAGCTGTGCATCGTATTCCGGTTGGGCATAAGCCTTCAGGTATCGTATGGATAGAGATGTATGGATGTATTTTGCATTAAGAGTACTAATAATTATATTCATAAAAAATGGCGCAATGAAAGCGCCTATCTCCTTTCGTGTACATGTTATCTAAAAGCCAACAAGCACTAACGAATAATTGTACCATAGTCTCTTGGTTTTGGAAAACCACTTACAGTATAAAATGTTAAATAGAAGAAAATAAAAGGACAACCCTATGGCTGCCCTTTTTGTTCTAAAACCTGGTAGTAGATTGTTTATGTTCTTTACTAGGCTTTATATATTCTTTAACTTTACGAGCGAACTGTTTGGTCCTGGATATTTTCAATTCGATAATGGGCTGTGCCATGGAACCTATGATTTCGCTTGAAAGCATAACTGTAATCAAGAAGGAAAGCCCGGCTAGCATGATGAAGCTTTCGGTGTTACTAAAGTATTCCTGAAGGGTGCTTTCACGGAAAAAACGAATGAAGAAGCCGTGAAGCAAGTACACATACAGGGTTTGCTTACCCCAGTTGGTAAAGAAATATTGTTGTCTTGGGATAAAGGATAAAAAGCTAAACACTGTAATGACACTTAATCCGTAAAAACCAAGACGTTTAAACATGGATATGATGGACGCTTCCTCTAGCTCGGAATAGGGCTTAGAGCCAAGCAACCATTTATAATTGATATCTGCTTTTAAATAAAAACCGATGAAAACAACAAGGATGATAGAGAGTGATGCTATATGGACTTTAGGTGTAAATAGTCTTTTTAAATGATCTTTGTTTAAATGATACCCAATTAAAAACATGGGGAAAAATACAAACGTTCTCGATAAGCTTAGGAAATTGGAAATGAAGTCCACATATCCAATTAGCAAGGCGATTAGGAACGATAAACCTATACCGACAAGCGGCTTCAGTTTAGAGAAACCGAGAAGCATGATATTCCAGCAAAATAAACTGATCAAGAACCACAAAGACCAATGGGGGGTGAGCATGTCTACATTGAAGGAAGAACGATCATATAGAAAATAATAGTACACTGTGTAAATGATTTGGAAAATGATATAAGGTACGATCATTTTCATGGTGATTTTCGCTAAATACCCTTTTTGATAAAATCCTTTTGCAAAAAAACCGGAAACAAGGATGAAGGCCGGCATATGGAAGGAATAAATGGTTTTGTAAAGCGCATAAATCGTTTCACTATCGTTTATATAGGTGTTCAACAAGTGTCCAAAAACGACAAAGCCCATGAGAATGAACTTAGCATTGTCAAAGAAAAAATCACGTTGTTTCATAGTTGCCTCCAAATATTTATTTTTAGGAGAAGAAATCATTGTATCTCTATACCCTAAAAATAGAGATTGAAATCCATTATCATGGAAAGAGCTTAAATTTCCCTTAATTCAAAAATGAATTAAGAGAATGGCAATATAAATTTTACACGCATGACTAATTCTATTCTACTGTTTTTTTTGAAATAGCGAGGGAATTTGGGGTGGATGTCGAAAGAGATAGGTGTCGAAAGAAATGAATGGAAGTAGGTTTGGAAAGGGGTTTGAATATGAATGTAGAGTACGAGGCTGTCTGTAATGAGGAGATCAGCAGGTTGAATAAACACATCGAAGAATATAAAGAAATCTTTAATTCCATTATAGAGCCCCATATAATGATCGATGAAAACCTGAGATTCACCTATGCGAATGAGGCGGCATGCTTGTTGTTCGATCAGCCCAGAGAACAACTGGCTAAACTGAAGCTTAGTGATTTTCTTCAAGCAAGTACCTTACTTGCAGTTGATGTGGAGGGATTAAGCAGGCATAAAAAGCCTCTTAAGAAAAGGAAAGCGGTACAACTCCATAATGGAAACATGAGGGAGTTTGAGTTTATACAGGTTGGGACACTTTCAGGTGGAAAGAGGATTTTTCGTTTGGAGGATGTGTCTGAAATCGATCAGGTCGGGAATTTGATGCCACCGCAAATGGTTTTGGATAATTTCGATACAGCAAGAGAGGGTATTCTCCTTTTAAGTCGTAAAGGACTTATATTAGAGGCAAACTCCGCATTCATGAATGGTTTGAAAATCAATAAAAGAGATCTTATTGGGAAAAGACTATCAGATTTGGTGACACATGATGATAAGTCACAGCTAGACGAAGGGGTTAGTGAAATTTTTACAACATTGAATTCTATGGGTGAATTGGAGGTAACCCTACATGGGAAGCCTTGTCGTTTTACTTTTTCAACCCGTACACCAGTCGGAAATGAATTATTCATAACGACGTTTTCGAAGATCACTGAATCGAATATTATTGAAAAGAAATTAGAGTCGAGCGAAAGGATTTTTGCCGAGTTATTTGATCAATCAATGGAAGGAATCGTTTTTTGGAATGAGGCCGGTGTTATTTTTCGAGTCAATCAATCAGCCTGTAAAATATTTGAATCCACTAAGGAAGAAATGATTGGCAGTGACATATGGAAATTCATCTATAAGGAAAATCGTTATTTTAAAAGAATGCTTGCTACTTTTGAAAGAGACGGCCAAGTCAGGGATGATATTTTTTATAAGATGCCAAACAATCAAATCAAATTACTTGAATTAACGGCAAAGAAACATGAGGGCGATGGGTATAATGTAACCATCTTTCGTAATGTAACCGAACGCTGGGAAATAGAAAAAGAATTAAGGAAAAGTGAAGAGAAATTCAGGAAAATTTTTGAGGGGTCACTTGATGGGTTGATCTTATGGAACAAGGATGGATTTACGGACTTTAATGAATCAGGCAAGGCAATACTGGAAATCTCTAAGGAAAAACTCCTTTCTCTAACCGTAAAGGAATTCATCGGAAAAGTACCGGAAAATGCAATTGATTTGAATGCACATGTGGAAGCGGTATATAAAAAAGGAGTGTATTCTTCCATCATTCCACTAAAATTCGAAGATGGAAGGATTAAGCATATTGAATTTTTAACAAGAGGCAATCTGTATTCAAACCTGAATTTAACCATTTTTCGCAATGTAAGTGAAAGGCTTGAAATGCAAGAACAAATCAGGAAATCGGATACCTTACATGTTGTTGGTGAACTTGCCGCCGGAATCGCCCATGAAATTAGAAACCCCATGACAGCTTTAAAAGGTTTCATCCAACTGCTTGAAGATTTGGTCAAAGAGGATTTCTCTACTTATTTTCACATAATCACTTCAGAAATACAGCGCATCGAGACGATTATTACAGAGTTCCTGGTTTTGGCTAAACCGCAGGCCCTTCAATATTTGGAACAAGACTTGCACATCATCCTGAAAGAGACACTGGAGCTTTTAGCGGCACAAGCTTTACTTAATAATGTCCGCTTTGAGACAGATTTTGAGGGAATTGCATGCAACATATTCTGTGAAGCAAATCAGTTAAAACAAGTATTTATCAATATTATTAAAAATGCACTGGAAGTCATGCCGGATGGCGGCACAATTCGTATCCAATCGAGCCAAGTATCAAATAGCCACGTTCGCATCTCGATTATTGACCAAGGAAACGGGATATCCAAAGAAAAGTTAAAAAAGTTAGGTGAGCCATTTTATACGACAAAGGAAAGAGGGACCGGCCTCGGATTGATGGTCAGCTATAAAATCATAGAAGAACATAATGGATATATCGAAGTGGAAAGCGAAGTCGATAAAGGGACAGTTTTTCATATCTATTTGCCCATTAAAAGTGAAGCTTAGAGGATGATGCCAATTGGGTAACTGGTTCTTTTCACAAGGTTGGGTACTTGAAATCTTTCATAAATTGAAGGGTTTTTTTTTGTTTGAAAAGGTCATAAGGGTTCCCGTCATTTTCTGTCTTCTGTTGCTTTGAATTTTATCGCAATATAAGAAGTTTTGTCTTTTTTTGCGAACCTATTTACATATAAGGTATATTTTGTAATAATTCTTAAATATAATCAAACTCTAAAAAGGGCAGGAGTAGTGAATATAGGTATGAATTGTCGGAATGCAATGGAAATTTGTAACGAAATACGAATAAAACGGTGGGAAATGATGGATTTTGCGCAAATACACGGAATGAGTCATAATCATACCATTCGGATCAGTGAGGAGCTTGATAAACTGATTAATGAATATTTGATTCTGCAACATCATACGCCTATTGAAATGAGAGTGGAAACAAAAGACTTGGTCGTCATCTTACAGGAACCTTTCTACAATGATTACTTCCTTTAATAAAATATATAAGAAAATGGATCGTGAATTTATCTTTGGATAGCAGTGACTATGAAGAAATAGAGGTCAAGAATGGAATATATTCAACTAGTAAAACGAGGGGAGATTAGCCAGGCGGCATTATTTTTTATCGAAGGGGAACTGATGAATGTCATTGTTATGGATCCTGATCGATTTAATTCCGGTGATGCCGTTATCTGCCTGCATAAATCCCAAACATTCGAAACGAATATCATAAAAAAACAAGAGAATAATCTATACTTATTTGTTCCATGGTACGATACCCTTCAGGATAGTGAAAGAAGACGGGCTGCAAGGGTATCGTATGTTGCTCAAGGAAAAATCCAGTCCCCCCAAAAAAGTGAAAGGGTTCAGTTGATTGATTTGAGCATCAAGGGCCTAGGATTTTCGTGTGAAAACAAACTAATGAAAGCAGAGTTGCATACCATCACCTTTATGATTGATCATGCCAGGAATCATTTTACCATCAGGATACAAAATGAGCGGGAAATGGAAGATGCATATCGGTATGGAGTCAGTTTCATAGGAGTGCCTGTCAAAGATTTGTTTTATGTCAGGAGATATATTCTTAACAGTCAGCTTGATAAATTATCATCTGCGGCTGTTTAAAAAGGAAAAAGGCTGACTCACATAAGGAGCCAGCCTTTGTCATGTTCAATTATCATAGAATTTCCAATAAGATGACCATAAATAAGAGTCCGACTATGAAGGAATAGGTGGAGGTGCGCTCATTCCCATCCCCGTGACTTTCGGGAATCAATTCTTTGTAGACGATGAATAGCATAGCCCCAGCGGCAAATGCAAGACCATAAGGGACCAAGAATTCAATATAAGAGGTTAAGTAATATCCTAATAGACCCGTGACGATTTCTATGGCGCCAGTTAAGGTGGCAATTATGAAAGCCGTGAATCTCCCAATTTTTTGATTGATTAGAAACAATGCGACGAGCAAGCCTTCGGGAGCATTTTGGAGACCTATTGCAAAAGCTATCAAATTCCCTGTATCAGGCGCATTTGAGGCATAACTGACCCCAACGGAGAGACCTTCAGGAATATTGTGCAATGTGATGGCCGTGATGATGAGCAAAGCTTTCTCATCAAATTGAATACCACTTTTCGTATGGCCGAGATCAATGTGTGGAATATTTTTTTCCATCATCGTTAAAGTTAAGACTCCGAGGAAAACCCCGATGATAAGTTGGATATACCCCCCGGTTGCCAATGATTCTGGAATGAGGCTTAGCAAGGAAGCAGCCATCATGATTCCAGCTGTAAATGCTAAAAGTGTATCCCTGAATCGATGGGTCATGGACCCTTTAATGAAAAGAATCGGTAGCGCACCGGCCCCTGTAGACATAGCAGAGAGGATACTGCCTAATAAAACTCCACTCATAAATTTCTCCTTTGCATGGTTGTTCTTTTTTCATTCTTTCTTTTTTCTTCTTCTCTGGGTAAAACAATAATGTATTGTATTTTTGATTATCCAAATTGGTTACAGTGTGAAACCTATTTTTCGGGATACCATTGTTTTAACATGAAATCACTTGGTAGGAAGACACTGAGGATCCCTAGCAAGGGCAAAAATCCTACGATTTTAATCATGGCTGCAATCCCGATAATATCTGCAATCGCCCCCAATGAAACGGATCCAATCGCCCCCATACCAAAAGCGAGTCCTACAGTCAGACCAGCCATTGTCCCCACTTTACCGGGAACTAATTCCTGTGCATATATGACGGTAACGGAAAAACTGCTCATGATGATGAATCCGGCAATCAGTAATAGAATGAAAGCTGCAATCGGTGGTACGAATGGCAGAAGACCGGTTATCGGCGTACTTGCAGCAAAGGAAAAAAGTATCACGTTTTTCCGCCCAAAGCGGTCGGCGAGCGGGCCACCGAAAAATGTCCCGACTGCCCCAGCGGCTAAAAAGGCAAAAAGGAAGATCTGTGCCGCTTTTATTGTGAATGAGTGCTGTTCGATTAAATAAAAACTATAAAAATTTGTCATGCAGGATACATACCAGGAGCGGGCGAAGATAATGAATAATATTAAGACCAAGGCTTTGGCCACTTTATTGGAACGCTCTTTATTAACGACTTTAGCCGCCAGAGTTTTTGGCTGAAAATGCACGAGCCTTTGGGAATACCACTTGGCTATGTACAGTAATAGCATGACCGCGGCAAAGGCAACGAAAGCAAACCAGAGAGCGCCCTTCTGCCCGAACGGGACAAGAATGATGGCCGTGATGAGCGGAGCTAGTGCCTGTCCACTGTTTCCACCCACTTGATAAATTGACTGGGCCAATCCACGCTTGGGACCTCCAGCCATATAGGCGACTCTGGATCCTTCTGGGTGGAAAATGGCTGATCCAAAGCCCATTAAAACGACAGCACCGAGTATAGTTATATAGTTTGGTGCAAGAGCCAGGATGATGACTCCGATTAATGTGCTGGTTAATCCAACTGGCAAAGCATAAGGCAGTGGCTTTTTATCGGTATAAAATCCGACAGCTGGCTGTAGAAGTGATGAGATGATGTTCAGGCAGAAGGCAATCATGCCCAACTGTGTATAAGTTAAAGACATGGATTTTTCTAGGATGGGAAACATGGCCGGTACCACGGCCTGAAGAGAATCATTCATTAAGTGGCATATGCCAATAATAATCATTATTTTGAGGGTCATCTCTTGATTCTTTGGTATAGGTTTAGTTGCTGTGGTACTTGCCATATGTATTTGCCTTCTTTCTAAATTAGAATCTTATTCTAGTGACCTTTTATTTAAGGTCCGTCAAGATGATTATCTTAGGATAGAAGGGTTTACTTTACTGAAACGTGATTCTTTCCATATAGATTACTTACTCACGTTCTCTTTTAGGATTGGTAAGCGAATCATGACCGTCGTACCCTCCGAAAGCTTGCTTGTAATCTCGATTGTTCCATTGAAGAGTTCGATGATTCTCTTGCAGACGAAAAGTCCTAAACCGGTCCCTTCCTTTTTGGAAGTATAGAATGGCTCAAATACTTTCTGGATGTCGTTCGATTCCAACCCGTGTCCAGTGTCAATGATTTCTATAATAGCTTCTTGTTTTTTTGGATAAATATGTATGGTCAGGTTTTTGCCTTGTTCCATGGCCTCAAAGCCATTTTTTGCTATATTAAGTATGACCTGCTTGAGTTGGTCCTTCGTACAGTATACAGGAAGTGGTGACCTAACTATATCCCATTCGACTTCGATACAGTAAAAACGAGCTTCAGATTCTATTATCGGTCTTAATTCAGCAACGATACCGCGTACATCATATGAGGATAAGTTTTGCACCATCGGCTTACCTAGAATCAAGAACTCACTGACGATACTGTTTATCCTTTCTATCTCTTTCATGATGATGGAATAATAAAACTGGTCTTGTTCATCTGGATGCTTCTCATTTAGCAATTGGACAAGTCCTTTTATGCCCGTGAGTGGATTTTTGATTTCATGTGCAGTACTTGCTGCAAGTGTACCTACGAAATTCAACTTTTGGTCATCAATGAGTTGTTTTTGTTTTTTTGAATTCCTACGATAGAGGAACTCATATACAATAATATAAATCACATGGGTGATGATGAAGGTGAAAAATATAAAAGAATAGAATATATGGATGTTTTGGGTATCCTTTTTTTCCAGCATTTTAACTGATATGGACCATTCGGCTTCTGTCAAGGGGAGGGTCATCCATCTTGAACTTGGGCTTACATTCCCGATATTTATATCAACGACCTTTTCTCTCTCATTCGTTTGAAGTTTTACTGTTTGTTCAGGTGAAAGTGTATTCAAGATATTCTTTAAATAATCGAATTTGATCTGAACCAATAAAAATCCCCGTACTTCCTTATCCTTTTCCAATATTGGGGCGAAGATGGTGAAGCACGTACAATTCAAATCATCAATTCCTGTTTTGTTGGCCATCACCGCTTTTTGAGTATTTACAGCTAAGTCCATATCTTCATGATCAATTAATTTGGATTGGGGGGGATGCTTGCTTGTACTATGTATGGTCATTCCTTCTCGATCCAGCAGATAAATGTCAGCGTATCTGGGGTCTGTATCTTTGATGGAGTCTAACAATTGATTCTTTGATTTTTCGTCCATATATGGAATAGAACTGTTGCGACTCAACCATTCCACATTTCCCTTGGTTTCCCTGATTACTTGGTCTATCGATTTTTGATAAACGGATCCAATCCATTCAGCCTTTGCTTTCCGTTCTTCTTGGATGGAATAATCAAAATATAACCAATAAGTGATAGTTAAAATGATTAATGGTAAAATGACGATAAGTATGTATTTCGAAAATCTCTGCCTTGAATTCATGTGGTCACTACTTTTATTTTTTCTTTTAGTATATCAAACTGGAGAATTAAACAATAGCAATAGCCATGCCCTATAGGCAAATTGACAAAAAAGGCGCAATAGAATATAATAACCTTCAATTCAAGATATTTTAATTAAAAATTTTAAGGTTGTGAAGTTATGGGGAATGATAGCATCCAACAGTCATTAAAGCTGTTTATCGTGATGTCAAGAGCTCACCGTTCGATTAATGATATAGTGAATAAACATATAGCTGAAGCGGGCTTGAATCCTACTGAATTTGCCGTACTTGAACTGTTATATCATAAAGGTGATCAACCTCTTCAACAAATCGGTGGCAAGATCCTGCTTGCAAGCGGTAGCATTACTTATGTAGTGGACAAGCTTGAACAGAAGGAGTTTTTACAGAGGATAGCTTGTAAAGATGACCGACGTGTAACGTTTGCCAAAATTACGGATAAAGGTAAAGCCTTTATTGAGGATGTCTTTCCTGATCATGAAAAAAGAATCGATGATGTGATGAGCGTCCTTACTAAAGAGGAAAAAGAAACGGCAATTGAATTACTGAAAAAGATTGGTTACTCCGCAAAAAAATAATCCAGTAAACCAGCACCTTAATTTAATTGAGGTGTTTTTGTAGTTTTATTATGCTTCGTCCGAATCTGACGGTCATGCCCACTAAAGGCGGAGAACCCTATTACTTTTTTCGTAAATAGGAAGGCTTTACATAAGAATATGGCGAATGTAATTATGTCCTATTTTAACTGGCAACCAATGAACACGATAGGTGTTTTTTGGGGAAAAAGGGATACAAATGATGAAATTGGGGTGTAAGTATGAAATTTAATGAGTATAAATATGAACGGCCTGAATTGGATGACATTAAAGGGAAATTCACGAAAGCTCTTAAGCAGTTTGTGGATGCGACTGAGGTTGAAGAACAAGTAGAAGCCATAAGTGAAATAAATGCCATTCGAAACTATGTTGGTACGATGAGCAATCTGGTCTATATTCGGCATACCATTGATACGACTGATGAGTTTTATAAAAATGAAAATGATTATTTGGACGAATTCTCACCTGAAATGGAGGAAATGACTTCCGCGTTTTATACAGAACTCGTTCAATCGAAATTCCGTCGGGAACTTGAGTCCAAGTGGGGAAGGCAACTATTTGATTTGGCTGAGGCACAGCTCAAAACGTTCTCGCCGGAAATCATCCCGCAACTGCAAAAAGAAAATAAGCTGGCAAGTGAGTACTCACAGTTAATAGCTTCCGCGAAAATTGAATTTGAGGGAGAAGAGCGGACATTGGCACAGCTTCAGCCCTTCATGGAGTCTGAGAGCCGTTCCATCAGAAAAATGGCAAGTGATGCTTACTATGGTTTCTTTGCAGAGAAGCAGGATGAACTGGATCGGATTTTTGATGAGCTGGTAAAGGTGCGACATGGCATAGCAACGACATTAGGGTATGATAACTTCGTCGAGCTAGGTTATTATCGCATGACACGGACCGATTATAATGCAGAGATGGTGGCAGCTTTCCGTAAACAGGTGAAAGAGGAAGTGGTTCCGCTCGTTACCCGCTTGAAGGAACGTCAGCAGAAACGCCTAGGTCTGGAGAAACTCTATTATTACGATGAGAATTTCCAATTCAGTACGGGGAATGCCGTTCCTAAAGGCGAAGCGGAGTGGATCGTGGAAAATGGTCAAAAAATGTACCATGAACTTTCTGCCGAAACGGATGAGTTTTTCAATTTTATGATTGAAAATGATTTAATGGACCTGGTTGCTAAAAAAGGAAAAGCAAGTGGTGGATATTGTACATTCATTGAAGATTATAAAGCTCCCTACATTTTTTCCAACTTCAATGGGACATCTGGTGATATCGATGTTCTTACACATGAGGCAGGACACGCTTTCCAGGTGTATCGAAGCCGTGACCTGGATATTCCGGAATATAATTGGCCAACCTATGAGGCTTGCGAAATCCATTCGATGAGCATGGAGTTCCTTACCTGGCCTTGGATGGATCTGTTCTTCAAAGAAGATACAGAAAAGTATAAGTTCTCCCATTTAAGTAGCTCGCTCGTGTTCCTGCCATATGGGGTGGCTGTGGATGAATTCCAACATTTTGTCTACGAAAATCCAAACGCATCGCCACTTGAGAGAAGACAGGCATGGCGCAAAATCGAGAAGGAATACTTACCTCATCGTGATTATGAAGAGAACGGATTTTTAGAGGGCGGAGGCTATTGGCAACGTCAAAGTCATATCTATCAGTCTCCATTTTATTACATTGACTATGCTTTGGCTCAAATATGTGCTTTCCAATTTTGGAAAAAGTCTGTGGAAAAAGATGAGAGTGCGTGGAAGGACTATTTAAACCTTTGTCAACTTGGAGGAAGTAAATCATTCCTTGGGCTCGTGGAATCGGCCAACCTTGATTCCCCATTTGCAGAAGGTACTGTGCAGTCTGTCGTAAGGGTTATCGATGAATGGCTGAGTTCGGTCGATGACCAAGCTTTATAAGTTGTGAAATCTCGTGAATCGTTAGCGGGTCTTCTATAGAAAGGCGCTCCCTTTAGAGGGAGCGTCAGTTTGTCGACAAAAGGGGTCCGGAATGATTTCATTCCGGACCCCTTTTTGATATTTTCTTGAAATTTCGCTCAAAATTTAGAATATAGGTCT